>DBTW01000002.1:29215-46117 GCA_002307245.1 Spirochaetaceae bacterium UBA1306
CGCGCGCGTGATCGTCCGCGCCGAGATCGGCATCCTCGACTCCCGCGGCGAATGGCACGACGCCCCCGTGCTCTGGAACTACTCGAGCCCGCGCGCGGTCCTGCGGCTGGATGCGGAAGGCGGGCGCTGATGCGCACGCGCGCGCGCTTCGCCCTCCTCTTCTCGCTCATCGGCCTCGCGGTGATGGCGATCGCCGTCGCGGCGATCTACGCCGCCGTGGGGCGCGACGCCCTGCGCCGCCTCCCCTCGGAGGCCGAGTCCCTCCTCGCCGCGGCCTCCCGGGGCGCCCTCGACCCATCCGTCCCGTCCGAGGCGAGGCTCGAGGCGGCGACCGAGTCGCTGATCGCGGCCCGCGCCCTCCTCGCCCAGGGCCGGGTCATGGAGCGCGACGCGGTGGTGCGCCTCGCGATCCGGGTCGCGGCCATACTCGCCGCGACGCTCCTCGCGGCCGCGGCCGCCTTCCTCGCCCTCTCGCGGCCGATCACGCGCGCGCTCGCCGAGCTGGCGGCCGGCGCGGTGGAGGCGCAATCCGACCGTGGACGCCGCTTCCCCCGCTCCTCGGACCCCGAGCTCGACGCAGTGGCCCGCGCCCTAAATGAGCTCCTGGACCTCGCCGCGGAGCAGGAAGGCCGCCTGGCCGAGGCCGCCAGACTCGAGGGATGGCGCGAGGTCGCATCCTTCCTCGCCCACCAGCTCAAGAACCCCTTAGCCGCCGCCCGCCTCGCCGCAGGTAACGCGAGGATGGGCCTTCGGTCCGGTGACCAGGCGGTGGCGCTGGAGGGGGTCGAGACGGCCTTGGCGGAGACAGACAGGCTCGCCGCGCTGATCGACCGCTTCCGGGACCTGGCGCCCTCGGGCCTTGTGTCGTACAACGCGCCTTCGCGGGTCGACCTGGCGGCCGTCCTCGGCGCCTGCGCGGCCCGGGCCCAGATCATGGGCGCCCGCGCCGAGATCCTTGGACCGCAGGGCGGCGCGATCGTCGCCGGAGACACTGGGCTGGTCGAGCAGGCCTTCTGGAACCTCTTCGCCAACTCCATCGAGGCCGCGGGAGGAGGCGGCGGCATCGAGGCCTCTCTCGCCGTCGAGGGCCGCGACGCCGTGGTCGTGCTCCGCGACTCGAACGAAGGCCTCGACCCGGCTCTGGCCGCCCGCCTGGGCCGCGAGCGGGTGACCACGAAGGACTCTGGTACCGGCCTCGGCCTCATCCTGGTGCGGCGCATACTGGCGGCCCTGGGCGGCGGCCTCGAGCTCTCGCTCTCGGACAGGGGCGGCCTCGTCGCCCGAATTCGGCTCCCCCTGGCCCAGAGCCCGAGGGAGGGCGCATGAAAGTGCTCGTCGTCGACGACGACGCGAATGTCCGCAAGGGACTCGCCACCTTCCTCGGCCTCTCCGGCCATGGGGCGACCGCGGTCGGCGGCCTCGAGGCCGCGCGCAAGGCCCTGGCCGGAAACTCGCGGGGCGGCGGGGAGGAGGCCTTCGGCGCGGCGCTCGTCGACGTGTTCATCGGCGACGAGAATGGGGCGGAGCTCCTCGAATGGATCGCGGCCGAGGGCATCGAGCTGCAGGTCATCATGATGTCCGGGCGCGGCTCCATCCAGGACGCGGTCGCCGCGGTGCGAAAGGGCGCCTATGACTTCCTCGAGAAGCCCTTGGACACGGAACGCCTACTCGGATTATTGCGTAACATCGAGCGCGAGTCGGCGGCCCGGCGAAGGCTCGACGCCTTCCGCGGCGGCTGGCTGGCGGAGCACGTCTACATGGAGGAGGGAGGAGCCCTCGCCGCGGTCTTCGAGTCCGCCAGGCGCGCGGCCGCCTCGCCGCTCTCGATCCTGGTGACGGGCCCCACGGGCTCGGGCAAGGAGCTGATGGCGCGCTGGATCCACCTCTGCTCGCCGCGGTCGCAAGGGCCCTTCGTGGCGGTCAACTGCGCGGCGATACCGCCCGAGCTCGCGGCGAGCTCCTTCTTCGGTTCGCGCAAGGGCGCCTATACCGGCGCGGAGAGCGACCGCCAGGGCTACTTCGAGGCCGCCTCGGGGGGCACACTCTTCCTCGACGAGGTGGGCGAGATCGCGGCCCCGCTGCAGGCATCCCTGCTCAGGGCCGTCGAGGCGGGCGAGATACAGCCCGTCGGCTCCGACTCGACGCGCAAGGTGGACCTGCGGATAGTGGCCGCGACCAACCGCGAGCTAGCCGCCGAGTCCGACGCCGGGCGCTTCAGGGCCGACCTCTACTGGCGCCTCGCTCAAACTACCCTGGCCCTGCCGCCCCTCTCCGAGCGCCGACCCGAGATACGGGGCCTCGCGCGCTTCCTGGCCGCGCCGATCAGGGCGGGCATGGGCCGCGCGGCGCCCGAGCTCGGCGAGGGGGCCCTGGCCTACCTCGAGGCCAGGCCCTGGCCCGGCAACGTCCGGGAGCTGCGGGCCTTCATCGAACGCGCGCTCTGGCTCGCCCCGGAGGGCGCCCTCCTCGGGGCCGCCGACTTCGAGGCCCTGGACGGGCCGCGCTCCGCCTCCGCCGCGCCGATGACGGGCCTCGCCGAGGCCAAGGAGGCATTCGAGCGCGCCTACGTGGCCCGCGTGCTCGAGGAGGCCGGGGGCTCGGTCGCCCGCGCGGCCGAGCGGCTCGGGCTGCTGCCGAACAACCTCTCGCGCAAGCTCAAGGAATTGGGCCTTCGCTAGGAGCAGGCCCCGGCGGTCTCCGGCAGCCGATACCGCCCGACGAGGGCGGCCAGGTTGGAGACCTGCGCGCTCACGCCCGAGGCTATGACGCGGACGTCGCCGGAGACGCCCTCGACGCTGGTGGAGGAAAGCTCGATCTCCTCCATCGCCCGGCCCAGGGCCGCCGAGCCCCCGAGGAGCTCTCGCATCTCGGCCGCGATGGATTTGGAGCCTTCGCGGATCTCGGCCGAGCCGCCCCGGATGCTCGTCGCCGCGGACTCGATGCGCTCGATTGCCTCGAGGACCTCCTTCGAGCCCGAGCTCTGCTCGACCATGGCCCGCTTGATCTCCTCCTCCCTCGAGCCGAGGACCGAGATGAGCCGGAGGATCTCGGCGAAGGCCCTGGAGGTCTCCACGGACGAGGGGACCATGGCCCCGATGGTCCCCTTGATCTCGGCGATGTCACGCGATATCTCCTTGGATTCCACCGAGGCCGACTCGGCGAGCTTGCGGATCTCGTCGGCGACCACGGCGAAGCCCTTGCCCGCCGAGCCGGCGTGCGCGGCCTCGATGGCGGCGTTCATCGCGAGCAGGTTGGTCTGGGTGGCGATGTTGCTCACCACGCCGTTGGCCTCGTCGAGGCGCTCGGACTGGCTCGAGATCGACGCGATGCGCGAGCTCATGTCGGAGAGCATCCGGTTGCCCGCGTCGGAGGCGGAGGCGAGCTCCGCGAAGGAGGATCCAAGGGCCTCGACGCTGTTCGTGACCGCGCGGATATTGGCCACCATCTGCTCCACCGCGGCGGAGGACCGGGCCACGCCCCCGGCCTGGTCCTCGATCTGGCGGTCCAGGGCGGCGATGCCCTTGAGGATCTGCTCGATGGTGGCCGAGGTCTCCGTGACGCCGGAGCTCTGGTCGAGGACGCGCGCCTTGGCCGCCGCGACGTTCCCGACGATGGCCTCGGCCGCTTCGGAGGCTAAGCCCGAATTGCGCTCCAGGGTGCGGCTCATCTCGTCGAGGCAGACCGTCGCCTCGCGTATATGCGCGATATTGCCGAGGATGCCCTCCTTCATGCCCCCGATGGAGGAGGCCAGGGTCCCGATCTCGTCCCGGCGGCCGAGGCCCGTCCCGCCGAGCCGGCCGGTGAGATCGCCGTCGGCGATGGACGCCGCGAGCTTGCCCATGCTGCCCAGGGGCCTGACCACGGACCGCGCCATGACGATGCCCAGGGCGCCGGAGAGGGCGAGGCTCAGGAAAGCGAAGGCGGCGAAGGCGAGGACGGCGCCTCCGAGGCTGGCGGCGGCGGCCTTCGCCTGGGCGGCCGCATAGCCGTCCATGTCGGATTGGAGTCCGTCGATGGCCACCTGGAGCCCGACCGCCTTGCCCTTGAGCCCCTTGAGGGCCGACATGATCCCCGCGCGCTCTCCGGACTCGACCTTGGCCATGAGCTCGTCGATGCTCGCGGCGTAGGCGGCCAGCTTCCCCTGGAAATCTGCGAAACGGGCCTTGGCCTCCTCGGTGATGACGCTTCCGAGGTAGTCCGAACAGGCCCCCTCCATGTCCCCCTTCTGGGCCTCCATGAAAGTGTTGGCTCGGACGAGGTCCGCCTCGTTGTCGGCGATGATCACGTCGCGGACCCCCGTCGCCATGCGCTGGAACACCACGGACACCCTCGCCAGGCGGGCCGCCGGGAGGGTGACCCTCTCGTACTGCCGCTTGGCGATCTTGCCCGTCGCGGAAAGGGCGATTATCCCGATGCTGGAGCCCGCGATTCCGATGAGTGCTACGAGGAGGAAGGACGCCACCAGCTTTGCGCGGAGGGAAGCTCGTAGAGCCGCCATGTCGACCCCCTTAGGGTTAAAAAATAGCCGGCCTTCCGCTCGCGCGGGAGGCCGGCTTAATTATAGTCCCTGGCTCTGGCCGGTCGCCATCGTATCAGTGCGATTGCGAGCGGGTCTTGGTGTAGACGTCGAACCAGACGGCGAGCAGCAGAACCAGGCCCTTGATGGTCTGCTGCCAATCGACGCTGACGCCCATGATGGACATGCCGTTGTTGAGGACGGCCATCACGAAACCTCCGACGATGGTCCCGATGACCGTGCCTATGCCGCCGGCGGGCGAGGCGCCGCCGATGAAGCAGGCCGCGATCGCGTCGAGCTCGAAGCCGTTGCCCGCCTTCGGCGTCGCCGCGTTCAGCCGCCCTGCGACGATGAGGCCGGCGATGGCGGCGAGGACGCCCATGTTCACGTAGCACCAGAACATGACGCGGTTGGTCTTGACGCCCGAGAGCCGCGCCGCCTTCTCGTTGCCGCCGAGCGCGTAGATATGGCGGCCCGCGATTGTGCGCTGGGTGACGAAAGTGTAGATCAGGATGAGGGAGACCAGGATGAGGAGGATGATGGGCAGGCCGTTGTAGCCGGCGAATTTATAGGTGAGGAGGTTAATGCCCGCCACGATCACGACGATCTTCAGTACGTCGAGCCAGAGGGGGACGATCTCGAAATGATACTTCATCTTGGTCCGGCGGGAGTGCAGAATCACGACGGCGAGGATCACCGAGGCCCCGAGACCGGTGGCGAGCGCGATGATGTTGAGGCTGCCCCAACGCACGTCCATCCCGGGGAGGTAGCCCGCGGCCAGGAGCTGGAAGGACTTCTCGAAGGGCGACTTCGTCTGGCCCTGCAGGATGGACATCGTGAGCCCGCGGAATATGAGCTGTCCCGCGAGGGTGACGATGAAGGCGGGGATGCGCAGGAAGGCGATGAAGTAGCCCTGGAAAGCGCCGGCCGTCGCTCCGAGGAGAAGGGCGATGAGCATCGCCGGGAGGACGGGCATCTGGTAGTCGACCATGAGGACGGCGGAGACCGACCCGACGAAGGCGACGACTGAGCCGACGGAGAGGTCGATGCCGCCGGTGATGATCACGAGCAGCATGCCGATGGCGAGGATGAGGACGTAGCTGTTCTGCAGCACCAGGTTCGTGATGTTCATCGGCTTGAACATGATGCCCTGGGTGAGGATCTGGAAGAAGATCATGATCACGGCGAGCGCGATCACCATGCCGTACTGGCGGATATTGTTCTTGAAGAGTCGGCCTACAGTGCTCATATCGCTCCTCGCTTGTGGTTCATAATGCAGCTCATGATGCTCTCCTGCGTGGCGTGCTCGCGATCGAGCTCGCCGGAGATCTCGCCCTCGGTCACGACGTAGATCCGGTCGCACATCCCGAGGAGCTCGGGCATCTCGGAGGATATCATTATAATCGACTTTCCCTCGTAAGCCAGGCGATTGATGATGGTATAGATCTCGTACTTCGCCCCGACGTCTATGCCGCGGGTCGGCTCGTCCAGGATGAGGATGTCCGGCTCGGCCATGATCCACTTGGACAGGACGACCTTCTGCTGGTTGCCGCCCGAGAGGCTCTCGACGATCTGGTCGATGCCCGTGCAGCGGATCCTCATCTGCTGCTGCATGTCCGTGGTCGCCTGGTACTCGAGCCCGCGGTTGATCACCTGGCCCCTGCTCACCTTCTTCAGGCTGGCCAGGGAGGCGTTGGACTTGATATCGTCGATCAGCACCAGGCCGTAGTTCTTGCGATCCTCGGTCAGGTAGGCGATGCCGTTGTTGATCGAGTCGCTCACGGAATGGAGCTGGAGCTCCTTGCCGTCCTTAAAGATCCTCCCGGAGTGGCGCTTGCCGTAGGAGCGGCCGAAGAGGCTCATCGCCAACTCGGTGCGGCCGGCTCCCATGAGGCCGGCGAGGCCCACGACCTCGCCGCGATGGAGGTTCAAGGAGACGTTGTTGATGACGAGGCGGTCCTCGATCACGGGGTCGTAGACCGACCAGCCCTCGACCCGGAAGACTTCCTCGCCGATCCTGGACTCGCGCTTGGGGAAGCGGTCCACGATCTCGCGGCCAACCATGCTCTTGATGATGCGGTCCTGGTCGATCTGGTGCCGCTCGTTGTCGAGGGTCTCGATGACCTTGCCGTCCCTGATGACGGTGATGGTGTCCGAGACGCGCGCGATCTCCTCCAGCTTGTGCGAGATGAGGATCGAAGTCACGCCCTGCTTTTTGAGCTCGAGGAGCAGGCCGAGGAGCTTGCTCGACTCCTCGTCGTTGAGGGCGGCGGTAGGCTCGTCGAGGATGAGGAGCCTCACCTTCTTGGAGAGGGCCTTCGCTATCTCCACGAGCTGCTGTTTGCCGACGCCTATATTTGCGATCAGGGTATTCGGATTCTCGTTGTTTAGGCCGACCTTGGCGAGAAGCTCGCCGGCGGCCGAGGTGGTCTTGTGCCAATCGATCACGCCGCCGATGGCGCGCTCGTTGCCGAGGAAGATGTTCTCGGCGATCGACAGGAAGGGGATGAGCGCGAGCTCCTGATGGATAATGACGATCCCGATCTTCTCGCTGTCCGAAATGCTATGGAAGCGGCATTCGGAGCCTTCGTAATTGATGGACCCGGCGTAGTCCCCGTGCGGGTAGACCCCGCTCAAGACCTTCATCAGCGTGGACTTGCCCGCGCCGTTCTCGCCCACGAGGGCGTGGATCTCGTCGCGGCTGACCTTCAGGCTGACGTCATCGAGGGCCTTCACGCCGGTAAAGGCCTTCGTGATGTTCTTCATCTCCAGGATAGTGTCCGACATGTGCTGGCCTTCTCCTAAACTACGGAACGCGGCCACCCGGGATGGCAAGGCGCGGACGCCCTGACGCCGGATGGCCGCGATACCCGCTATGCGGGCGAAAAGCTTACTTGAGCCCGATCTGGGCGGCGGTGTAGTAGCCGATGTCCACGAGGGCCGACTTCACGTTGCTCTTGTCGACGCTGATGGGCTCGCAGAGGTAGGAGGGAACGATGTGATGGCCGTTGTTGTAGGTCTTGGTGTCGTTGATCTCGGCGGGCATGCCGGAGAGGACGGAGTCGACCATGTCGGCGGCGCGCTTGGCGAGGGTGCGGGTATCCTTGAACACGGTGGAGGTCTGCTCGCCCGCGAGGATGGACTTCACCGAGGGGATCTCGGCATCCTGGCCGGTCACGATCGGGAGGGGCTTCTTCGCGGTGCCGTAGCCCACGGACTTGAGGGCGGAGAGGATGCCGATCGAGAGGCCGTCATAGGGGGAGAGGACCGCGTCGACCTTGGCGTCGGTGTACTTGGAGGTCAGGATGTCGTCCATGCGCTTCTGGGCCACGGCGCCGTCCCAGCGGAGGGTGGCGACCTTGGCGAAGTCGGTCTGGCCAGAGCGGACCTTGAGCACGCCGGACTTGATGTAGGAGCCGAGCTGGGACATGGCGCCGTTGAAGAAGTAGCCGGCGTTGGTGTCGTCGGGGGAGCCGGCGAAGAGCTCGACGTTGAAGGGGCCTTTCTTGCCCTTGTCGAGGCCGAGGGCCTTGACGATGTAGCCGCCCTGGAGGACGCCGACCTTGAAGTTGTCGAAGGTGGCGTAGTAGGAGACCCAGGGGCTGTTGACGATGAGGCGATCGTAGGAAATGACCCAGACGCCCGCGGCATGGGCCTTCTCGAGGACGTTGAAAAGAGCGGCGCCGTCGATGGCGGCGATCACGAGGACGGAGTCGCCCTTGGTGATCATGTTCTCGACCTGGGCAACCTGGGCTGGAATGTCGTCCTCGGCGTACTGGAGGTCGACCTTATAGCCGCGCTCCTCGAGGATCTTCTTCATGTTGGCGCCGTCGGCGATCCAGCGGGCGGAAGACTGGGTGGGCATCGCGATGCCGACCGTCTTCTGCGCCGACAGGCCGGTTCCGAGGAGGAAGGCGGCGGCGGTGGCGAGAAGGATTGTCTTGGTGAGACGATTCATACTTGAACGCTCCTTTTCGAGAAATTCTGCGGGATTAAGCCCCGCTCACAGTCAAACAATCAGCCAAATGATCGATTCGCTGCGAATATATGATCATTTGGTTTCGTTTGGTTTCGTTAGGCTAACACGGCTTCCCGAGGCCGTCAACGAAAATACTTGAGAAATGACGCCCCTAGCCCTACAATGCCCGAACCATGTTCGCGGTCGAGCGCATCAACATTCTCAAGAATTACCTCCGGGAACGCGGAAAGCTCGATGTGCACTCCATGAGCGAGATGCTGGGAGTATCCGAAGTCACCGTCCGCCGCGACCTCGAGAAGCTCGAGACAGAGGGCTTCCTCACCCGCATGCACGGCGGGGCCATCATCAAGGACCGCGTAGACAGCCCTCCCCAGAGCGAGCTCTCGGAAGAGGAGCGCCGGGAGGAGGAGGACCGGGACGAGATAGCGCGCGTCGCCTTCCTTATGATCGCCGACGGCGACGTCGTCCTGTTGACCAACGGGCGGACGACCCGCGCCCTCGCGAGGATGCTGGCCGAGCGCGCCAACGTCACCGTCCTGACCAACGACATCGAGGTCTCCCTGATGGTGGCCTCCCAGGCGGGCAACCGCGCCGTACTGCTCGGCGGCAGCCCGGACCCCGAGGGCAAGGCCCTCTTCGGCAGCCTCGCCCTGGCCAATGTGCAGAAATTTTTCGTAGGCAAGGCCTTCATAGAGACCGACGGCCTCTCGGAGCAGCTGCAGCTCAGCGTCTCGAGCCAGGAGAAGGCCGACCTGATCAAGGAGGCCCTCTCCTGCGCGGAGGACCGGATAATCCTCTGCGAGGCCTCGCGCTTCGGGCGCAACGCCTTCTACCGCCTGGGGCCCCTCTCCCTCGCGAGCAAGGTGATCACCAACACCTCCGTCCCCGAGGCCTACAAGGCCCGCATCTTCTCGATGGACATCCAGCTCTTCACCTCGGTCAACGCCTTCGAGGGAGAGAAGCGCTAGCATGGGCGCCCCCCTGCTCGAGCTTCGCTCGGTCGGCAAGTACTTCTCGGACGACTTCTCCCTCCGGGACATCTCCCTCGACCTGCGGCCGGGCGAGGTCCATGTCCTCATCGGCCAGAACGGCTCCGGCAAGTCGGCCCTCATGAAGGCGGTCTGCGGCGTCTTCAGGCGGGACGCGGGCGACATACTGCTGGACGGGCGACCCGTCGACTTCGCGTCGGTCAACGAGGCGAGGGAGTCGGGCGTCGTCATGCAGTACCAGAACGCCCAGCTCTTCGACAACCTCTCAGTCGCCGAGAACGTCTTCTTCCGCCGCGCCCCGCAGCTGCGGCTCTTCTCGCAGCCGCTGGACCGCTACAAGCAGCACGAGGACTGCGCCGCCCTCTTCGGCCGCCTCGGCATCACCGTCTCGCCCGAGGACCTGGTGTCCAGGCTCGGCTATACGCAGCGGCTCCTGGTCTCGGCGGCCCAGACCTCCGCGGCCGACGCGAGGCTCATCGTCTTCGACGAGCCCACGGCTGGGATGACCGACCCCGAGCGCGAGATCCTCTTCGCGATCGTCCGGGAGATCCGCGACCGAGGCGTAGGCGTGTTCTACATCTCGCACAAGCTCGACGAGATCCGCAAGATCGGCGACCGCGTGACCGTGCTCCACGGCGGCAAGGTCTCGGCCAGCCTGCCCGATGGCCGCGCCGGCCGCGAGGACCTCATCCGCATGATGACCGGAGGCACCTGCTCCGAGCGCTATCCCCGCCTCCGCGTCGAGTACGGCCCGCAGGTCCTCTCGGTCGAGCACCTGCGCTCGGGCGACGTCCTCCACGACGTCAGCTTCTCCCTGCGCCGCGGCGAGGTGCTCGGCATCACGGGGCTGATGGGCTCGGGCAGGACGAGGCTCGCCAACTGCCTCTTCGGCCAGGCGCGGCCCTCGGGGGGCATCGTCCTCGTCGAGGGCAAGAGCGCCAGCTTCGGCCACCCCGCGGAGGCGCTCCGCCGCGGCATTGCCCTCATCCCCGAGGACCGCGACAAGAACGCCGCCTTCCACAACCAGGACATCCTCCAGAACATGTCCCTCGCCGCCCTCGACCGATTCATGGGCGGATCGGGCCTCGACACCAAGTACATGGAGGAGCTCACCGACGAGTACATCGACAGCTTCGGGATACGCCCGGGCCACCCGAGCGACATCATGCGCAGCTACTCCGGCGGCAACCAGCAGAAGGTCGTCGTCGCCCGCTGGTTCATGAGCCTCTGCAAGATCTTCATCATGGACGAGCCTACGCGCGGCGTCGACGCGGCGGCGAGGATCGACATCTACAACGCGATGAACGACCTCGTCACCAAGGGCGCCGCCATCATCCTCATCTCCTCCGACATCGAGGAGATCCTCGGCATGTGCGACCGCGTCCTCGTGATCGCCAACGGCAAGATAGCCTGCGACCTGCCCCGCGCCGAGGCCACGAGCGCGAAGATCATCGACTACGCCTCCTCCTGAGGCCCGCCCGCGCTTGATAGCCCCCCGCGCGGGCGGGTATAGTCTTGAGCTCTATGCCTAGCCTAACCGAAGATCGACTCCCGACGGGAAGCCGCCCGGCCCTCGGCCCGGCCTTCCGCGCGAGCATACCCGTCCTCCTCGGCTACCTCACGATCGGCCTCGCCTTCGGCCTCCTCCTCGTCCGCTCCGGGCAGCCTTGGTGGCTCGCCCCGGTCATGAGCGCGATCGTCTACGCCGGGGCCGCCCAGTTCATGGCCGTGGGGCTCCTGGCCTCGGGCACGAGCATTGCCGAGATCGCCGCCCTCACCTTCGTCATCAACGCGCGGCACATGGTCTACGGCCTCTCCCTCCTGGACCGCTTCGCCCCCTGCAGGCGCTTCAAGGCCTACCTCGTCTTCGCCCTCACCGACGAGACCTACGGCATCCTCACTACCGTCGCCCCTCCCGACGGGGTCGACCACGAATCCTTCTACGCTACCGTCTCAGCCCTCGACCAATCGTACTGGGTCATCGGGAGCACCCTGGGCGCCCTCATCGGCGGATCACTTCCCTTCGACACCAAGGGGATCGACTTCGCGCTCACCAGCCTCTTCATCGTCCTCCTGGTCGAGCAGATCCGCGTCGTGCGCCGCCCCGCGCCCTACCTCGTCGCGACCGCGGCCACGGCCCTGGCCTTCCTCCTCGTCGGCCCCGCGAACCTCCTCATCGTCGCGATACTCGCCTCGATCGTCGGCATCCTCCCCTTCAGGAAGGCCCTGTCGTGAGCGCGCTCGAGCTCGGCGCGCCCTGGGCCTACGCCCTCGGCGCCATCCTAGCGATGGCCGCGGTCACCATCCTCTGCCGCGCCGCGCCCTTCGCCTTCTTCATAAAGCGCCGCCCGCCCGCCATAGTCGACTACCTGCAAAAATACATTCCGCCGATGATCATGACGGTCCTCGTCCTCGGCTCGTACAAGGGAATCTCATTCCGAGCGACTCCGGACTGGGTGCCCGGAATCGTGGCGGGCCTCGCCGTGGCGGTATTGCACCTTTGGCGGCGCAATACCCTGCTGTCGATACTCGGCGGGACGGCCCTGTACATGCTGCTGATACGGCTCATGTGAGGACGCGGGCCGACAAGCGCGACCTAATGGACATTTTGGGGAAATATGCGCGGCCATACTCGCTTCTCGATTATTCGCCGGCTTTGGCATGGATGATTTGGCGAATTCGATCCGGTTTTAAGCTTTTTTTTGACATTTTTAGAAATGCGGGGATATAAACACATCGAGGGTCTCACATGCACGGCATGAAGCTACTGAAGCTTGACGGCGTCTCGAAGTCCACGGACGGCTACCGGATGCTCGATCAGGTCAGCCTCGACCTGCGCTCCGGGCAATCCTGCGGCCTCGTATCGGACAACCGACCTCGGCTCAACCTCCTCGTCGACATCATCGGCGGCGCCGCCCGGGAGGACGCGGGAGCGATCGGGTACAACGGGCTGTCCCTGACTCCAGTCGAGCGCCTCAAGAGGGTCGGCGTCGTAAGGGACCGCATAGCGCTGGTCGATTCCCTATCCGTCCTCGACAACATCTACCTCGGATCGATGCGCAAGCACTCCTTCTACGGGATCCTGCGGAAGTCGATGATGCGCCGCAAGGCCTCGGAGACCCTGAAGCGCCTCGAGACGATCTTCCCCCTCGACGCGCCACTCGAGGCCATAGACCCGGCGAGCCGCTTCTTCGTCGATATCGCGCGGGTCCTGATGAAGGACTGCGACTACTACGTCTTCGATTCGGTGACGCGCACGATGAACATCCGCCAGTACGAGGCCTTCGACGCCATCGTGCGGGACCTGAAATCCAAGGGCAGGGGCGTCATCGTGATGCCCGTCAACGCGCAGGATATCCGCAACCTCGTGGACCGGCTCTTCGTGCTAAAGGGGGCGCAGCTCTTCGAGATCGAGGGCGCTAAAGAGCTCGGCGACGACGAGCTCAACGACTTCTTCCTCATCGGGGACAAGAAGGACGTCAAGCATATCGGCGACCCGATCTACAAGGCCAGGAAGTGGATCGAGGAGAGCGCCTGCGACGCCGAGATAGACCTCCGGCGGATCGCCGAGTCGCTGTCCATGAGCTACGATAATTTCCGCCGCCGCTTCAAGGCGCAGGTGGGACTCTCGCCCAGTCGGTATTTCCAGAAGATGAAGGTGGGCAAGGCGAAGGAGCTCCTCCTCTTCACCGACCTGGAGATCAAGGAGATAGCGGAGCAGGTCGGCTTCGCCGACCCGTATTACTTCTCCCGCGTCTTCAAGGAATGGGAAGGCAGCTCGCCGATGCGCTTCCGCGGGGCCAAGGAGGACTGAAGATGGAGGCAGTCATGGCGCGAAGGCCGCGCAAGGCCGCGATGCTCGTCCTGGCGGCGCTCCTGGGGGCGGCCGCCGGGGCCTCGGCGGCCCCGAGGATGAAGATCGGCTTCATCGTCAAGCAGCCGGAGGAGTCCTGGTTCCAGAACGAGTGGAAATTCGCCGAACTCGCCGGCAGAAAGTACGGCTTCGACGTGATCAAGATCGGAGCGACGGACGGGGAGAAGGTCCTGACCGGGATCGACAACATCGCGTCGCAGGGCGCGGAGGGCTTCGTCATCTGCACGCCCGACGTCATGCTCAGCCCCGCCATCATCGCGAAGGCGGGCTCCCTCGGCCTCAAGGTCTTCTCCGTGGACGACCGCTTCGTCGACGCCGACGGCCTGCCGATCGAGGGCGTCCCGTACATGGGCATATCGTCGCGGAGCATAGGGGAGATGGTCGGGGACGCCCTCGCCGGCCAGATGGCGGCGAGGCATTGGCGCATGGAGGACACGGGCGCGATCTCCATCGTCGTGGACGGCCTCGCGACGGCCAAGGAGCGGAGCGAGGGGACCGTCTCCGCGCTGCAGCGCGCCGGCTTTCCCTCCTCCAACATCTTCGCCATCCCGCAGAATACTCCTTTGGACGTCGAGAGCGGCTTCAACGCGGCCCAGGTCGTCCTCACCAAGCATCCGACAATCAGGAAATGGCTGATCTTCGGCCTGAACGACGAGACCGTCCTAGGCGGCGTGCGCGCCACGGAGAACCGGGGATTCACGGCCGACGACGTCATCGGCGTGGGCATAGGCGGGCAGAAGACCGCCATCGTCGAATTCCGCAAGCGCAAGATGACCGCCTTCTACGCCACAGTAACGATCTCCTCGAAGCGGCACGGATACGAGACGGCCGAGCTCATGTGGCGGTGGATCACCATGGGGACGCTTCCGCCCATGGAGACCTATACCTCCGGAATGCTCATGACCCGCGACAATATTGCCGAAGTCCTATCCGACATGGGGCTCGAGGAATGAGGCCGCGGCGCGGGCCCGCCTTCCTCGCCGCCCTGGCCCGGGGCAAGTCGCGGATCGCCGTCATCCTCGTCCTAGGGGCGCTCTCGCTCGTCGTCCCCTTCTTCCTCACCGCGTCGAACCTCGTGGGCCTACTCCTCTCGCTCTCAATGGTCGGCATGGGAGCCTGCGTCATGCTCTTCTGCCTGGCCTCGGGAAACATCGACCTTTCGCTCGAGTCCATCGTCGCGCTCTCCGGCGTCGCGGCCGCGGTCACGGTCAACCGGACAGGCAACGTCGCCGCGGGCGTCGCCTGCGGCGTGCTCGTGGGCGGCCTGGTCGGGGCGCTGAACGGCGTCATCGTCACGAAGCTCAAGGTCAACGCGCTCCTGGCTACCACCGCGACGATGCAGATCGTCCGCGGCCTCTGCTTCGTCGCCTCGAACGGCTCCGCGGTCGGGGTCGCCGACGAGAGCTTCTACGCCATCGGCAACAGCTTCTTCCTCGGCATGCCGAGCCCCGTCTGGATCGCCATCGCCTGCGTCGCCGCGTTCGGTTTCCTGTTCTCGAGCACCAGCTTCGGGAAGGACGCGGTGGCGATCGGGGGCAACAAGGAGTCGGCCCGCCTCGCGGGCGTGAACGTCGACCGGGCCCAGATCATCATATTCACGATCCAGGGCCTCGTCGTCGGCGCCGCCGGGGTCATTCTCGCCTCTCGCATGACGAGCGGCCAGCCGAACAGCTCCACCGGCTACTCCTTCGACGTCATCGCCGCCTGCCTGCTCGGCGGCGCCTCCGTGAAGGGCGGAAGGGGAACGATCTCGGGCGTCATCATCGGGGTCCTCGCGATCGGCGTCATCCAGGACGTCATGAGCCTGCTCAACCTGCCCTCCTTCAACCCCTACCTTACCCGGGGATGCATACTCCTCGCCGCGGTCGTCTACGACCAGATGAGGGGCATGCGGCCCCGCCGTTGGCGCGGGGCCCTCCCGGCCGCGAAGGCCCGGCCATAGGACGGCAAAGGGCCGCCGGGGAGATCCTCCCCGGCGGCCCCTTTTGCCCCATAGGCGGAAGGCGCCTACCTCTTCTTCACGTACTTCTGGATATCGATGGCGACGGCCACGACGATGATGATGCCCTTGACGATCTGCTGCCAGTAGGCCGAAACGCCCAGGATGACCAGGCCGTTGTTCATGACCTCGAAGATGAGGACGCCGGTGATCATGCCTGAGACCTTACCCACGCCTCCCCAGACCGAAACTCCGCCGATGACGGCCGCCGCGATGGCGTCGAGCTCGTAGGAATTCCCGTAGTTGTTGGTGGCGCCGCCCGTGCGAGAGGCGAGGAGGGCGCCGGCGAGGCCGTAGCAGAGGCCGCCGATCGCGTATACCAGGAGAAGGTTCTTCCAGACGCACACGCCCGAGACGACGGCCGCGTCGGGATTGCCCCCGATCGCGTAGATGTTCTTGCCGAGCCTCGTCTTGTTGAGGATGACGAAGATCACGAAGGCCACCGCGATCGCGATCAATATGATGAAGGGGATGTCTATCGGCCAATTCCACGTCCCCGTCCCGCCGGTGCCGATATTGGTGAAATCGTCCCGCAGGCCGCCGAGCGGCTGGGCGCCCCTGGGGGGCCGGTCGACGTAGAGCGACTCCGCGCCGTAGACCATGACCATCGTGCCGAGGGTCGCGATGAAGGGCGGCACGTTGAGGAAGGCGACGATCACCCCGTTGAGGAGGCCGACGAGGAGGCCCGCGGCGAGCGCGGCCAGGAACGGCCAGGCGAGGGCGAGCTGCGGGAGGTCGGGGAAAAGCTTGCTCGCGTAATCGGCCCTTTGCGCGAGGGAAGCCGAGATGACCGCGGCCAGGCCGACGGTTCGGCCGGCGGAGAGGTCGGTGCCCCGCGCGATGAGGATTCCGCCGACGCCGAGGGCGATGATCGCGCGGACCGAGGAAATGCGGAGGATGTTCACGAGGTTCTCGGGGGTGAGAAAGCTCGAGCGGATGATGCCGACGAACAGGACGATACCGAGGAGGACGAGCATGATCGCGTTCCTGCTCGCGAAACTCTTTATCGTCTGTGCATCAAGCTTCTTCACGCCCATTGTCGCGGTCTTCATTGCGTACTCCTTATCATCACATGAACTCGGTCGCGAGCTCCATTATTCTCTCTTGGGTAGCCGTCTTGCCGTCGAGGATGCCGGTCGCCCGGCCCTCGCACATGACCATGATCCTATCGGACATGCCGAGAAGCTCGGGCATCTCCGAGGAGATCATTATGATGCTCTTACCGTTCTTCGCGAGCTCGGCGATGATCGTGTAGATCTCGTACTTGGCCCCGACGTCGATGCCGCGCGTCGGCTCGTCGAGGATGAGGATCTCGGGCTCGGTGAGGAGCCAGCGGGCGACGATCACCTTCTGCTGGTTGCCGCCGGACAGGTTCTGGATGAGGGTGGCGGCCGAGGGCGTCTTGACCCTGAGCGTATCGATGGCCTTCTGGACGTCGCTCTTGCCGCGCTTCTTGTCGAGGAGCAGGAACTTCCCTATATAGCTCCTGATGTTCGCGATCAGGGTATTGTCCAGGACCGAGAGCACGGGGAATATGCCCGTGGT
>DBTW01000002.1:46506-46871 GCA_002307245.1 Spirochaetaceae bacterium UBA1306
GACTCGACGAGCTCCGTCCTCTGGGCCCCGACCAGGCCGCCCAGCCCCAGGATCTCGCCCTTCCGGAGCTCGAAGCTCACGTCCTTGAAGGACCGCGGGTTCGCCGAGGTGAAGCCCTCGACCTTGAGGACCACCTCGCCCGGCACGTTCTCCCGGGGCGGGAAGCGATTGGTGAGATCGCGCCCGACCATGCGCTTGATGATGAGGTCCGTCGTGAGCTCGCCGGAGGGATAGGTCCCTACCACGGCGCCGTCGCGCATGATGGTGACCTCGTCGGCTATCTCGAGGATCTCTTCCATCTTGTGAGAGATATAGATGATCGCGATGCCCTCCGCGCGGAGTTTCCGGATTATGCCCAAGAGATG
>DBTW01000127.1:0-3494 GCA_002307245.1 Spirochaetaceae bacterium UBA1306
CGGCCGAGAGTCCCGCGATCGTCGCCGAGATTGAGGGCGCGATGCTCAAGGCCTTCAAGCGGCCCCATGCCGAGTACGCCTTCCTGGCCGTCCTGGACTCGATGGGCCGGGTCGAGGCCTCCACGGTCCCGGGCTCGGGCGCGGCCTACGGCCTCCATGCGGCGCTCGAGCCCGGGAGCGTCTCGTTCTCCGATCCCTTCCCTTCCGATATCGCCGGCGCTGTGGTCGTCGAAGCCGCCTACTCGAACGGCCATCGGACCGTCCTGGCCCTCCTCGACCTGGGTGAGATATCCTCCAAGCTCGTCCTCGTCGCCCAGTCGCCCTCTGACAGGCTCGGCGTAGTCGACGGCGCGGGCCGCTACCTGGCTTGCAGCGACCCTTCGCGCGCGCAGGCCAGGGAGCGCGTGGATCCCTCCTGCCTCGTTCCCGGCCCCACGAAGGTCGAGTCCGGGGGCTCCGAGTATTACGCCTCGTCCAAGAGCGTCCCCGGGACGCATTGGCGGATCCTCTACCTCCGGGACGCCGCCCTTGCCGACGCGCCGCTCGACGCCTTCCTTCGCAACATACTCGCCCTCGCCGCGGCCGCCCTCGTCTGCATGGCCTTGATCTCCGCCCTGGTGTGGAGGAACATCACCGCGCCTTTCGACGCCCTCGTGCGCCGGATCGACCGCATCGCCCTAGGCCGCTATTCGGAGCGCGTCGAGGGCGAGCTCTCCGCCGAGTTCAAGGAAATAGGAGACGCCTTCAACGCGATGGCCGACTCGATCGAGAGGCGGGATAAGGCCCTGCTAGACAGCGAGGAGCGCTATCGGCTCCTCTTCGTCCATAACAGGGTCCCGACCCTCATCGTCGATCCGGGGCTCCTCTCGATATGCGACGCGAACGACGCCGCCCTCTCGTATTACGGCTATGGCAAGGAGGAGATCCTGTCCCTCCGCCTCGAGGATCTCTCCGACGCCGTCCAGGCCGCGGATCTCCGCCTGGCCGCCTCGGGTGGCCGGGATCGATGCCTGTCGCGCCACAGGCTCCGCTCCGGGGAGCTCCGCGACGTCGAGCTCTACGCCAGCCTCATTGAGTCCGGCGGGAACCGGAGGCTTTACTGCGTCGTCTTCGACGTGACCGAGCGCAGGCTCGCCGAGGAGCGGACCGCCCGGGCCCTCGAGGAGCGGACCATCCTGCTCCGAGAGGTCTACCACAGGGTCAAGAACAACCTCCAGATAATCTCGAGCCTCCTCAACCTCCAGGCGGAGGGCGGCGAGGACGAGTCCACCATGCGGGCCTTCCGCATCGCCCAGGACCGCGTCTTCGCCATGTCCCTCGCGCACGAGCTCGTGTACCAGATGCCGGACCTCTCCTCCATCGAGGCCGCTGAATACGCCGAGAGGCTGGTCGCCAACCTCCAGGTAGCCTATGGAGTGAAGGAGGGCGCCCTGCAAGTCCGGCTCGAGGCCCTCAAGCTCGACCTCGAGCGGGCGGTGCCCTTCGGCCTCGTGATCAACGAGCTCGTTTCGAACGCCATAAAGTACGCGAAGCCCAGCGTCGAGGGCCCGATACGGGTGCGTCTCGAGCTGCGCGCCGGCGAGGCCGGCAGCCTCGCCTTCCTCGCGGTCGAGGACTCCGGCCCCGGCATTCCCCTCGAGATACTGCGGACGGGCGGCAAGGGCGGCTCCCTCGGCCTTTCCCTCGTCAACGCCCTCGCTCGACAGCTCGGCGGATCGGCCTCCTGGGGCTCGGGGCCCGACGGCCGCGGCGCCCTCGTCGAGATCGGCTTCCCGGTCGCGGACCCTTCCCGGAACGAGGAACGCGGCGGAGGGCCGGGCCTATGAAGGGCCGGGCGATCGCCGTCTCCCTCTGCCTCCTCGCCTGCCTGGGCTCAGGCGCCCAAGGGCAAGTCACCCTGCGCTACGCGCACATGAACTCCTCGGGCAGCGTCCCGGGCAGGCAAGCCAGCTTCTTCGCGGAGAAGGTCGCGGAATACTCCGAGGGCTCCCTCAAGGTCGAGGTCTATCCCAATTCGCGGCTCGGCAGCCTACAGGAGCTGGCCGAGCAGGTGTCGGCGGGCACCATAGCCTTCCATCACAATACCGCCGGGGCTATCGGGGTCCTCTTCGAGGATTACGCCGTACTCGACACGCCCTACATCTACCGCGACGTCGATCATCTCCTCAAGGTCGTGAAGCCCTCCTCGCCCGTCATGGCGAAGCTCGGCGCGGGGCTCAAGAAGAAGGGCGTGCGCGTCCTCTATACCTTCTATTTCGGGACCAGGGAACTCAGCTGCGATCGACCCGTCAGGACGCCTGCCGATCTCCGTGGCCTCAAGGTGCGCGCCATACCCTTTCCCATATACATGGCGGCCGTAGAGGGCCTGGGGGCCGTGGCTACCCCGATCGACTGGGCCCTGACCCCGACCGCCCTCGCGGCCAGGGTCGTGAACGGCCAGGAAAACCCCGTCGACATCGTCCTCGACTCCAAACTCTACGAGTCGCAGCCCTACCTCATCCTCACGGCCCACCAGATCGCCGCCGACACCGTCCTCGCGAACGAAGCCGTCCTTAGGCGGCTGTCGAGCGCCCAGCGCGAGGCGATAGCCCGGGCGGCGGCGGCGGCGAGCGACTACGCCACCAAGCTCACGATCTCGGAGGAAGCCTCCGAGCTCGTCCTGCTCAAGTCCAAGGGCATGAAAGTGATAGGCCCGGAAGAGGGCCTGGACCGGGGAGCCTTCCGGGCCTCGGTCGCGAAGCTGGTGGATGAGCGATTCTCGGCCAAGTGGGGCGAATACTTCCGCCTGATAGATGCCCTCCATTAGCGTGGCGCGACGGGAATCGACGGAAAACCGACGGCCGGCGTTTGCCTCCGGAGCCGAGGCGCGATACCTTAATGGAAGCCGGGTCGGCCGCGGGCCTGCGGCATATTTCAACCAGGGGTAGCCTTCCGTGAGAATCAGGACCATTCGTAACGACAAGCTGATCCGCGAGCTCAAGGGCGCGGTCATCCTTCAGAACCTCAGCGCCCGCGAGCTCAAGCGCTTCGCCAAGGCCTGCGAGCCGCGGGACTACGACGCCGGGGAGTACCTCGTCGAGCAGGACGTCCTCGGCTCGGACCTGCACATCCTGCTCGAGGGCGCGGTGGACATCACGGTCCGCGGCGATCGCGGCGAGGAAGTGCGCGTGAGCGAGGTGCACAAGGGCGACGTCCTCGGCGAGGCCTCCATCTTCATGGACCTGCCCCGTACCGCCAACGTAGTGGCCCGCTCGGCCTGCCTCGTCGCGGCCGTGAGCCGCGACCGGCTCTTCGCCTACTGCGAGCGCAATCCCAAGGCCGGGCTCAAGATCTTCGGCTTCGTCATCTATAGCCTCCTGCGCCGCCTCGGATCCACGAGCCGCGAGCTCGCCCACGAGCGCGAGTCGGTCGTCACGGCTGATGACCTCGAGAGGCTGGGGGCCTGCTTTCCCAAGTCCTTCGAGGAGATGATGGCCAAATAGGCCGCCCCCTGC
>DBTW01000127.1:3776-6371 GCA_002307245.1 Spirochaetaceae bacterium UBA1306
CCCTGCACTATAGTTGAGGGCGGAGGCGAAATATGGCAGTGGTCACGATTTCACGCGAATACGGAAGCGCCGGAAGCGCGGTGGCGCGCGAGGCCGCAGCCCTCCTCGGCTACCACCTGGTCGACAAGGCGGTCATCGGCAGGATCCTCGCCGGCTACGGCCTCATCGACTTCGAGAAGGCTTATGAGGCCGAGTCGGGCATTTGGTCCGCCTTCGACACGAGGCAGCGGACGATCATCTCCATGCTGGAGCGCGTTACCTTGGCCGTGGCGCGGCAGGGACGGTCGATACTCCTCGGCCGAGGATGCTTCGTAGCCCTGGCAGGCATGCCGGGCGCCCTCAACGTGCGGCTTAGGGCCCCCATCGGTTGGCGCGTTTCGCGCATACTCGAGGAGGGGTCGGTCGGCGACCAGGCCGCCGCCGAGGCCGCCGTCCACGAGGGGGACAAGGTACGGTCTTCGTTCATATCCTTGGTTTATGGGCTGCGTTGGGATTCCATGGAGAAATTCGATCTCGTGATGGATACGAGCAAGATCGGCATCTCTCGCGCGGCCGCTTGGATAGCGGAGGCCGCGCGAAGCCTGCCCGAGGCCCAGCCCCCGGCGACGCCGCCCGACGCCGTGTTGGATGAGGCTGTCGCGGCAGAGCTCGGCCGATAGGATTTTGTTACCTATCCAAAATATCGATAAACAATTTCTTATCTTTCCTCCATGCTCCGGAGCGAAAACCACGAGTATGTAATGAATATAGGGTTAATGCTCATATCCAGAGAAAAAACGACGATTTTGAAATTACCAATATTGATCTATATTAATTGAAATGATATATAGTCATCTGCTGCGAAGCAGGAGGGGTAATGAATCTAATCGTTATAGATGCCGATCAGGGAACACAGAAGATATCCCGGCACATATATGGTCATTTTGCCGAGCACCTGGGGCGATGCATCTATGAAGGTCTTTGGGTAGGCGAGGATTCGCCCATACCCAACACGCGCGGCATCCGCAACGATGTCGTCGAGGCCCTGAAGAAGCTCCGGATGCCCAACCTCCGCTGGCCGGGCGGTTGCTTCGCGGATACCTACCATTGGAAGGACGGCATCGGCCCCAGGGAGGGCAGGCCCGACATGGTCAACATCCATTGGGGCGGCACGACGGAGAACAACCACTTCGGCACCCATGAGTTCTTCGATCTCTGCTCCATGCTCGAGACCGAGCCGTATATCTGCGGCAACGTGGGCTCCGGGACTGTCCGCGAGATGGCCGAGTGGCTCGAGTACATCACGATGGCCGGCTCCAGCCCGATGCAGCGCCTGCGCGAGTCCAACGGCCGGACCGAGCCCTGGGACATCAAGTACTGGGCGGTCGGCAACGAGAACTGGGGCTGCGGCGGCAATATGGCTCCGCTGCAGTACGCCTACGAGTTCCGCCGCTACCAGACCTACTGCCGCCATTTCGGCGGCAAGCAACTGTACAAGATCGCCTGCGGCCAGCTCGACGATTGGAACGAGGTCCTCATGCGCGAGGCCGGCCGCTTCATGGACGGGCTCTCGGTCCACTACTACACCTTCATGCAGGACTGGGACCACAAGGGCGCCGCCACCGGCTTCCCCCAGGCCGAGTGGTACTCGACCCTCAAGAGCGCCCTCGGCATCGAGGATTTCATCAACCGGACCGCGTCCATCATGGACCGCTACGACCCGGCCAAGCGGGTCGGGATGATCATCGACGAGTGGGGCACCTGGCATAAGGTCGAGCCCGGCACCAACCCTGGCTTCCTCTACCAGCAAAACACCATCCGCGACGCCGTCGTCGCGGGCCTGTCCTTCGACATCTTCAACCGCCACGCGGACCGGGTGCACATGGCCAATATCGCGCAGACGGTCAACGTCCTCCAGGCCATGATCCTCACGGAGGGCCCGAAGATGGTCCTCACCCCGACCTACCACGTCTTCGACATGTACAAGGTCCACCAGGACGCGACCCACCTTCCCCTCTATCTCCAGTCCGAGCGGATAGAGGAGGCGGGCCTGTCGATTCCCAAGCTCAGCGCCTCCGCCTCGAGGGACTCGGGCGGCAAGCTCCACTTGAGCCTCTGCAACCTGAGCGCCACGGATAAGGCTTCGGTCGAGGTGGAGCTGCGCGGGACGGCCGGCCCCAAGTCCGCCGAGGGCCGCCTGCTCGCGGCGCCCAAGACGGACAGCCACAACGACTTCGCCCATCCGAGCGAGGTCGCGCCCAGGCCCTACGAGGCGAGGATCGAGGGCGGCCGCGTCCTGGCCGAGCTGCCCCCGATGTCCGTGGCCGTGGTCGAGCTCGAGCCCTGACGGGCATGGCCTCTCGCGGCGGCCCGGGCCAGGCCCCCGATTGCCCCGGCTGCGGCGTCTCGGTGCGACTTAAGCCCGGCGAGCTCGAGCGCATCGTCGCGGAGTACTTCCGCGGCGAGCCGCCCGAGCTCGCCTCCGGGGCCGAGGCCGAGCGTCGTCTCGCCTTATGCGGCGCATGTCCCGACCTGCAGTACGGCTCGACCTGCAGGCACTGCGGCTGCCTCGTGGAAGTACGCGCGCGGCTGGCCGGCTACGGCTGCCCCGCGCCC
>DBTW01000051.1:0-13304 GCA_002307245.1 Spirochaetaceae bacterium UBA1306
GCCTTCTGCGCCAAGTACTGGCCCCTCGCCGCGGATCCCGCCTTCGAGCGGACCGTGTTCCTCTACTCGCGCAAGTTCGGCGGCAAGCACTTCGAAGTCTTCCGAGCCATCAAGCTGGGCCGATCCCGAGGCTCCAGCGACGACGAGATCTTGAGCGCCGTCTCGGGCATCCTGACCACGAGCTACAACTACTCCGTGAGCGGGGACCTTTACATGCAGATCATGTGGCGCAGGCTGCGCGCCCGCATGGAGGCCCGGGCCGTCGCCGAGCGCCTCGCAGTCCCGGGCCCCGAGGCCACCACCCGCGCCAATCCCGCGCCGGCGCCCGAGTCCAGGGTCCGCGCGAGGCGGGCCGCCGCCGATGACCTCGCGCTCGGGAAAGCCCAGGTCCCGCCGCCGCCCGCAGGGGACGCGCCCCCGACGCGCCTTCCGCGCGACGCGATGCTCCGGGGCCGCGGCGCGGCGCCGCCCGCCTTCGCCATCAAGGAAGCCGAGAGCCGGGCGCGGACCCTCGATGCCGCCCGCGCCGCCGCGCGCGCCGCCTCACCGCCCGTCCGGCGCATCGCCGCCCCGCCCGCTCCTCCCAAACCCGAGGCCAAGGCGCCTATCCGGCCGGCGGCTAAGGCTCCAGAAGCCAAGGCCATCGCCCCGGCCGATAGAGCGAAAGTCGTGGGAGGCAAGGCGAAGGCCGCCAGGGCGAAGCCTTCCTCCGGAGCGGCCGTCGCGGCGAGCTCGAGCCCCGGGACAGGAGCCGCCGCCGAGCCTGCCCTCAGGCCTGCGGTGAAGGCCTCGGGGGCGCGCCTGCTCAGCCGCGCCCCCTCGGGCCCCCAGCCGCTCCGCGAGATACGCTCGAAGCGCGGCTCGATCTCGGACTCGATCCGCAAGCTATCGGGCCGCAGCTACGACGTGTACAAGGAAATTTTCCTGGAGAAGGTCCGCGATCATATACATCGCACGCTCTTGGCGAGCCAGACGAGGAGCCACGGAATTTTCGATACCGCGGCCAACGAGGCCGAGGACCAGGTCTTCGGCTTCGTATCGGCCCATTACGACGACCCCTTCATGGATTGGGAGCATTCGGCCGAGCGCGATGCCGTCGAGTCCCTGGGCTTCGCGATGCCCAGCCTCCAGCCCATCATCGAGTCCTGCTTCAAGAAGCTCCGCTAATCCGCCCCCGGCGGCTATCGGCCGAGGCGATACGCGACGAAGAACAGCCTGTCGAAGGGGAACAGCACATGGCCGTCAGCGCGCGCGGGATAGGCCTTCGCGCTCTCCGCGAGGACCTCGCCCTCGAACTTGGCCCGTGCCTCGGCTTCGGGGATCGCCTCGAGGTAGGGCTTGAGGCCCGTGCTACGGATAAAATCGAGCAAGGCGCGGTGCGAGGGCAGCACATGCCAATACCAGGTCTCCCAGAGCTCGAGGCGGGACGCCAAGGGGGCGAGGAGGTCGTAGTAGAATCCCGCGTCGTGGTAGGTGAAGAGCGAGGCGCAGCCCGCCGTCGCGGCCCTCCAGCGAGGCGAGCGCGCGACCGAATCGATCGCCGCGCAGAGCGGCATCGCCGTGAAGAGGGGAATCTGCGCAGCCAAGGCCCCACCGCCGCGGAGCGCACTGAAGAGCCTCGGGATCAAGGCTTCGTGATCAGGCATCCACTGCAGCGCGGCGTTCGAGAACACTAGGTCGTAGGCTTCCCTCTCATCGAGGGCTGCCGCGTCGGCCACGATCCATTCGCCCTCGGGGAAGCCCCGCCTCGCCTCGTCGATCATCGCCCGGGAGCTGTCCAGGCCGAGGATCCTCGCGCGCGGCCATCGTTCGCGCAAGGCGCGCGTGCTGTTCCCCGGCCCGCAGCCTAGGTCGATGAGCTCCCTCGGCTCGGCCAGCTCGATCCTCGAGGCGAGGTCGAAGGAAGGCCTGGTCCGCTCGGCCTCGAAGCGCAAATACGAAGCGGGATCCCAATCGCCCATCGCGAGCCTCCTTAAAGCCTGGTCCTGCCCCGGAACGAGCGCGCTAGGGTCAGCCGATCCGCGTACTCGAGGTCGCCGCCCACCGGTATGCCCGTGGCGAGCCGGGTCACGGCGACGCCCGAGGGCTCGAGGAGGCGCTTCAAGTACAGCGCGGTAGTATCGCCCTCGACCGTGGGGTTGGTGGCCACGACGACCTCGGTCACGGGGGCCTCGCCGGGCCGGCCGCCGCTCACACGCGCGACGAGCTCGCGGATGCGCAGGTCGTCGGGCCCGACGCCGTCGAGCGGCGAGATGAGGCCGCCCAGCACGTGATAGAGGCCGTGATACTCGCGCGAGGCCTCGATGGTGACGACGTCCTGGGGCTGCTCGACGGCGCAGATGAGGCCGCGCTCGCGGGCCTCGGAGGAGCAGACGGGGCAAGGGTCGGACTCCGTGTACGAGCCGCAGATCGAGCAGAACTTGACCGAGCCCTTAAGGCCGCGGATCCTCTCGGCGAGGGACTCGGCGAAGGAGTCGTCGGCCTTGAGCAGGTAATAGGCGACCCTGAGGGCGCTCTTCCGGCCGATGCCCGGGAGCCTGGTGAGCAGGCCCACGAGCTCGTCCAAGGCCTTCACTAGAGGCCCCCGAGCATCCCCGGCGGGAAGGGCATGTCCCCCATCCCCGCGGAGAGCTCGGCTTGGATCGACTCCTTGACCTTCGCGGCGGCGTCGTTGAAGGCGCCGCGCACGAGGTCGGCCAAGAGCGCGGCGTCGCCCGCGGCCATGGCCTCGGGCGAGATCTCGCAGGAAAGCATCTCGAGGGCCCCGTTTAGCGTGACGCGGACCATCCCGCCCCCCGCGCTGCCCGAGGCGGTAATGCGCTCGGTCTTCTCGCGAAGCTCGGTCATCCGGGCCTGCATGGCCTGGGGGTTGCGCAGCATCTCCATCATCTCGGCGAAGTTCATCCTAATCTCCTCGATCGCTATCGGGCAGCCTCGTGCCCCTGAACACTCTCTCCACGACGGCGACGGAATCGGGGCCGGCCGGGACGGCCGCCTCGACGCGCGCCGCGGCCTGCCTGGATTCCACCTTGAGCTCGACCTTGAGCTGCCTTCCCGCGAGCTCCGAGGCCTTGACCGCGATATCGGCGAGGCTGCCCCGGACGACGCTCTCCTCCATGCCGGAACGGAAGGGGATGACCAGCTTCGAGTCCTCGATGCGCCAGGGCAGGGAGGACGAGAGGCTGCTCTTGAGCAAGGGGCTCGAGCGGCCCAGGGCCTCGATCACGGCATCGCGCAACGGGTCGGGCGCCTGCCCGGCCGGGGTAGGGGCCGCGGCCTCTTCGGCTTCGTCATCGGCTTCCTCGGCCGAGGAATCGGAGAGGACGCGCGGCGCCTGTCCCGCGTCGGCCGCGGCATTGGCGAGGCTATCGAAAGACGCGCGAAGCTGCGGGGGAAGATCAGGCTTTTTTTTTTCGGGCTGAGGCGTCGCGGCGGGAGGCCGCGTCGCGGCGGGAGGCCGCGTCGCCGCGGGTCCGGAGGACGGGAGCGTCACCGCGGGCGCTTCGCCGGCGACGCGCCGCCTGAGCGCGGCTACGGCGGAGGCCAGTTCGGTGGGCGACACGTAGTCGGCGAGGCGGCAGAGCTTCGACACGGCGAGCTCGACCTCGAAACGCGGATCGACCGTGTAGCGGAGGTTCCGATAGAGGTCCAGGAGGCCGGCCAGGGCACGCTCGAGGCGCTCCGGCGTGAAGGCCTCGAGGGCGGCCGCGTCGAAGGCCGAGACGGGCGCTCCCAGCAGCGAGGGCTTCACGATGCCGTTCTTGATGAGGAGGAGGGAACGGCAGTACTCGGCCGCCTCGGAGGCGAGTTGCTCGGCCGAGACGCCCCGCGCGAAGATCTCGTCGAGGGCCGACAGGGCCGCGCCCGCGTCGCCCTGGGCGCCCGCGCGAAAGAGGGCGTTCAACGAGTCCTGCCCCGTGAGCCCCAGCTTGTCGCGGATTAGGGCTTGGGTGATCTTGCCGTCGGAGAAGGAGACCACCTGATCGAAAAGGGTATAGGCGTCCCGGAGGGAGCCGCCAGACTCCTTGGCGATCCACAGCAGGGCCTCGGCATCCGCGCTCGCCCCGGTCTCCTCGGCGGCCTCGGCCAGGAGGGACTGGATCATCTCGACCTTGAATAGGCGGAAGGCGAATTGCTGGCAGCGGCTCTTGATTGTGGCGGGAACCTTGTGGAGCTCGGTCGTGGCGAAGATGAAGACGATATAGGGCGGCGGCTCCTCGATGGTCTTGAGCAGCGCGTTGAAAGCGCTGTTCGAGAGCATGTGCACCTCGTCGATTATGTACACCTTGTAGCGTCCGCCATTGGGCGGAAAGAGAACCTCGTCCTTTATCTGCCTGACGTTGTCGACCGAGGTGTTGGAGGCTCCGTCGATCTCGATCACGTCCAGGCTGCCGCCCCGCGCGATCTCCTGGCAGGAGCGACAGACACCGCAGGGCTTGGCCGTCGGGCCCTGCTCGCAATTGAGGGCCCTGGCGAGGATGCGCGCCGCGCTCGTCTTGCCGCAACCCCGGGGGCCCGAGAACAAGTACGCGTGGGCGATCCTGCCGCTCGCGAGGCTGGCCTCGAGGGTCGCGGACACGAACTCCTGTCCCTTGAACTCCTCGAAAGTCTGCGGCCGCTTCCGCGTCGCGGTGATCTCGTATGCCATAGCGACAAAATAGCATATAGGGGGGGGTCGGTAAAGACTTCGAGCGCTCGAAGCCAGGCGCTCTGCATCACCGCGCCTACCGCTTACCGTTGCTTCCTTCCGGACCTGGCGGATTTGGGCGGCGGCCACGAGCGCAGTGCCTGGCTTCGAACGCTCGAACAAAAAGGGAAGAATGCGGAGAGATAGGGATTTGAACCCTAGTTACCCTTACGAGTAAACACGACTTCCAATCGTGCGCCTTCGACCGCTCGGCCATCTCTCCGAGTTACCGATTTTAATATCCGCCCGCCGAAGCGAGGCGGTTCCGGAGAGAGAGGGATTCGGTCCTCGTCGCTTTCATAGTGAAAGCTCCTCGGGCCCGACTCCGCCCTCTTTCGGCGGCATCCCTGCCGCCTCTTCCTCGCTTCGCTCGGCGAGGGCTTCGTTTCGAATCCCCGGCCGCGCAGCAGCGAACACTCTCGCGGAGAGAGAGGGATTCGAACCCTCGGAACCCTTACGGATTCAACGGTTTTCGAGACCGTCCGATTCAACCGCTCTCGCATCTCTCCAAATGGGCGATGAGGCTAAGTGGATTCGAACCACCGACCTTCAGATCCGCAATCTGATGCTCTATCCAGCTGAGCTATAGCCTCATGACGGAGAGGGGGGGATTCGAACCCCCGAAACCCTTTAGGGGTTTAACTCCTTAGCAGGGAGCCCGATTCGGCCGCTCTCGCACCTCTCCTAGAAAAAGAGCCTAGCGGAGCAGGAGGGATTCGAACCCTCGGTGCCTTTCGGCACAGCGGTTTTCAAGACCGCCTCCTTAGACCGCTCGGACACCGCTCCAAAAGCGCGGTATCAAAACATACGTGAAAGATGCCCACGTGTCAATAAGGAAGCCGGGGCATGAGGCCGGGGGGGGAAAAACAATTGGATAGTCCTCGGCACAAGTAACGAAATGGGGGTCGAGCCCAGGCGAGCGAGCCGAAAAATCCTCGAATCATACCAATGACCGATTTTTCACTTCGCGAACCCGCCCTAGAGTCTCACGATCGGCCTCACGGAGACCCGATTCCGAAATTAAGGAGAGAGACGAAATGTCATATGGAAAGCATCTTCCGGGATCTCTCGGGAAAGTCCTCGCTATAGGGAGCGTCCTTGTTGTGTCCCTATGGTCCTGCAGCCTGTTTCAGGATTCGGACGATCGGACAAACGAGTCCGATGCCGATTCGACCCCGGGGGAGGTAGTCGTCGCGTCGGCGCCGGGCCTGGACGCCCTCGGGTACGGATATGACGTCACCTCGGAATACGCCACGCCGAAAGGCCTCAAGCTCAGGGTGCTCGACATGGACGCCCTCCTGGCTAACAAGAGAGTGTACCAAAGGGAAATCGAGGACTCCACCTGCGATTCCTGCTCGGGATCCTCCTTTAGCCAGTACACCTCCTCCTTCAACTCCAAGACGAACATGAGCGCCGAGTATTCCTACTATAGCGGATCGATCAAGGCGAATTTCTCGGAGCGGTCCCTGGAAAGCACCTCATACAGCTATGCCACGATCTTTACCGACATCAACAAGGTACAGCTTTACCTCTCCAACATGGCGAACATCGAGGATCTCCGGGAAAATATCGATTCCGAGTTGGAGAGCGACCTGAATCCCGCTTCCGACGTGGAGGATAATTCCGATCATCTATTCAGATATTACGGCACGAGCGTCCTTACGAGCATATTCCTCGGGGCCAGGATGGAGTACAGCACCTCGGCCAAGAGCATTTCGGCATCGGGATCGACGTCCACCAGCATAGACGCCTATGCCAAGGCTGAATTCAAGTCCCTCTTCGCCTCCTCGAAGCTTTCAGTCTCCACATCCACAAGCCTGAAAAGCTCGTTTGAAAATTCCAATACCTCGATTAATACGATAATCCGGATATTGGGAGGATCCAGCGAGTATATCGCCTCCCTCGGGAGCACGAGTTCGTCCACCGAGCCGACCAGCGCGGACTCAAATTACCAATCGTGGATCCAAAGCGTCGCCGAGCATTCGGTCTTCTGCAATGTCGGGGAAAACGGCGTACTGCCGATCTATGAGCTCGCGAGGACCGCGGCTCGACGGGAGTACCTGAAGGGCAAGTACGAGGAGTACTGCCAGGCGAACGCGATTACCATCACGGACGGGGCCTACGATTGCATCGTCGACATCCAGGTCAAGACGAGCGACGAAGGGGAAATACTGGATTTCTCCGGCAGGAAATACTACCGCATAAATCAGGACCTCAACAAAGGCGTAAGCGGCAGCGCGGACATCTACCTCTATGTATGCTATGGCAAGAAAGATGGCACCAGTTACGCCGGCCTCGTCCCGATCTCGGATTTCGCCCTCGTCAAAGGCGACTCAAAATCGGACGCGGCAGGCAATGCGGCCGATGGCTACGAGATATATGATCTCGACCTTAATAAAGGCGCCGGGTCAGACACCACCTACATATACCTCTGTTATAAGCGTTCGGCGACGGAGAGCCCGATAACGAACATCTACGTAAACGATTCTACGAAAGGTACGCATGTATTCCCTGATTCCTATGACAGCGCGGGAATGCAGAACCTGGGCTACGCGGACGTCACTTGGATGCAAGGCAAGGTAAAGACCTCGACGCGAGCCGACCTCAACTCGGGCGCCGGCGGCGACGATATCTTCTTGCTTCAGTCCACGACCGCCTGGGATTGAGCCAGGCGAGTCCCGGCGGCGGCGGCACGGAGCTAAAACTTAAAGAGCGAGAACAGGCCGCCGCGGCTGGATACTTCGGTCTTCGAAAAAATATGCGAAAGGTGGGTTTTAACGGTGCTGAGCGAGATATGCAACTCGTCGCAGATCTCGCGATTCCTCTTGCCTTCGAGGACCAGTCTCAGCACCTCGATCTCTCGGGTCGACAGGCCAGCGGCAGAAGCCTTCTCCGTCAGGGCTCGGCCGGCGAGCTTCCCGTCCCCAGGGACGGCGGCGATCGAAGGCGCCCGCTCCTTCCTGAACAGGAGCGTCGCGGCGAACAGGTTCAGCATGACGATGAGCCCGGCGTAGAAGAGGGAGACGAGAGAAAGGTACTCGCGTCCGTAGAACTTGCCGTTGTGGAAGAACATGACGGTTAGCGTCGCCGCGGCGTAGAGGAAGAACCCGGCGGTGAAGATCCGCGCGTAGGGCTCCTTTCTGAAAACCGCTCCCAGCCCCATCGCGATCGAGAGCGCGCAGACGAGAAGCGTGTAGGTTTGATAGACGAGGTTGAGCCGCATGAAGAGCTCGGGCGGCGCCGCGGCGAATAGGACGAGGAAAGCGCCGAGGGGCGACAGGATCGCGATCGCGGCGATCGCCCTCGGGCGCTTGGCGAAGAGGCTCCGCGCCGCGAGGAAAGCCCATATGGGAAGCGTATAGGCGAGCGCGTAGGTGAGGCGATTATGGAGTTTCCACGGTAGGCCAGGGAAGGCCCTAAGGACGAGCAGTTCGGAAAAATTGCAGAAGAGCACGGTTCCCATATGCACGAGGAAGAGACCCACGAAAAAGGTCGCGGAGTTCCTCCGCATGACGGCATTCAGGATGAACATCGCCCCCATCGCGACGCAGAGGACGACGATGGAAGCGTCGGAGAAGATGCGCCAGAAGTCGAAGCGGGCGATTCTCGAGCTCTCGCCGATCAGGATGGCCTGAAATGGCCCGCCTTGCTCGAAATGCGAGTAGTTCGATACGCGGAGAGTCAGGTACAGGCGCGATGCGCCACGCGACAAGCGCGCGATCCCGGGCGCGTAGGCAGGAATAGATTCGGCTCGGGAGAGGCCCGCGACGCCGTTATGAAACAGCTCGAGACCGTTCCCGGACAAGCAGTAGGAAGTGCGGAGATAGGGCATGCGCAGCGAATACTCGACTGAAGGATCAAGGCCGACTATCGTCAAACCGTAGGTCGCCGAGCCGATCGGCCGGGCCCAAGTCCTCGGCAAGGCCGCGTAGCGGCTCGCTCCCTCTACGCCGCCCACTGAACCCAGAAGCGACCATTCGCCGGTGAGCGGGAGGACGTCGCCCCTCGCCCCGGAGGCGTCGAGCTCGCCCGCCCTCGCCAGTCCCGCCGCCCCCGGGACCCGAGGCGCGAACAGGAGCGCGAATAAGGCGAGGGAAACAACGACGAAGGCGAGCCCCGAGCTTCGCCTCAGGCGCCGCGCCTTCATTCCACCAAGTACCTCCCGATCTCTTTGAGCTCGGGGATCTGGCTGAGGACCATGCCCTTCTGGCCGGCGCTTTCCTTATCTATCGCCGCGACCTTGAGGTAGAGATCGTTCACCTTGTCGGCGAGGATCTTGAGGTTGGGCCCGAAGTTGGTTATCGCCATGTCGCGGAACACCTTGTCCGTAGCGCCGGCTCGGTCGTTTCCGCCCGAGGCGTACATGCGGATATTGGGCAGGAGGTCGCGGCGGGCATGGTAGATGAAGCGAGCCATCGCGAGGATCTGGCCGTAGATCTCGTCGAAGTGATAGCCCTGGTAGCGGTAATTCTCGGCTTTCTCCGTCATCTCCTCGATGAGGTTCCAGGTGCCCGGGTCGAGCACCATCGAGGAAATGCCGCCGCGAGTGAAGCGGTTGGAGATGTTGGACCTGAAGTGCTCGCCGATCGAGTCCACGGCCGCTATGATTTCGGGGTTCTTGATCTGCATCAGGCGCCTAGTATAGCCCACTCGAGGGGAAACAGCTATGGCCAATTCTCGCCGGCGCTTGCGCGTTGGCGCTCCCCGGATTATCGTCGCTCATGATGCGCAATATCGCGAACCCCCTCGTCCAGGCGCTCGGCCTCGCCGCCCTTTCGGCCGCCGCCCTCGCGTCATGCGCCGCCCGCGACCGTGCCATCGTCTGGACCGACGCGCCAGAGCTCGTCCTCGCCGTCGAGCTCTACGATGCCCGGGAAGGGAGCCGCGATCGCGTCGAGCTTGCCTGGAAGCCTCGCGTAGCCGAGGCCCTCGAGTCGGCGGAACCGGGGTGCGGGCCCGACCTCGTCATCGGCAGGCGCCTCGCAGCGGCGCGAGGCAAGCTCGCCGACCTCGATCATCTCCTGCGCCGCGGCCTCGTCGCCAAGGACTCCTTCTACCCCGAGCTCCTCGAGGGAGGGATCGTCGGCAAGGACCGCCTCCTCCTCCCGGTTTCGTTCAACCTTCCCGCCATCGCCTTCAAGAAGGGCCTTGCGGCGGGCGGCGAGTTCACGATCTCCCTCGCCCAGATGGCCGGGCCCGCGGACTCCTTCGACGAGAAGCCGCGCGGACCGTTCGCGCGGATCGGCTTCTCGCCGCGCTGGAATCCCTCATTCCTCGCCGAATACCTCGGCTGGGGCGGGGCTGGCTTCCGCGAAGACCCGGCGTCCGCCGCGGGACTCTCCTGGGACAAGTCCGGCCTCGCGGCGGCCCTCGCCGAGCTCTCCGCCTGGTCGACCCGCGCCGGCCGCTCTGCCTCCGCCGAGGACGACTACGCCTTCAAGTACCTATTCTCGCCTTGGTATCGCTGGCTCGGCGACGGCAAGGCGCGATACGCCTACGTCGACTCCTCGGAATTCTTCTCGGCCCCGGAAGGCCGAAGGGCGGGCCTAGACATCCGCTGGCTCTCGGTCTCGGGCCGGGTGCCGGTTTGCGAAGGCGCGGTCTACGCAGGCCTCGTGCGGGGCGCCTCGGGGCGCCGGGCGGCGGAGTCCTTCCTCCGATGGCTTCTCACCGAGGACGCGCAACGCGCCGTGCTCGAGCGCTCCAGGCGGACTCGCGCGCCGGGCCTGGCCTTCGGCTTCTCGGAGGGCTTCTCGTCGCTCAGGGCCGTCAACGAGGAGGTCCTCCCCGCCCTCTACCCCGAGCTCGTGGGCCACGCACCGCCGCAGGGCGGGCTAGCCGCGCCGGCCATGATGCCCGCGGACTGGCCGCAGATCAGGGACGCCGCCATAGCGCCCTGGGCCCTCGAGGCCGCCGCGCGACCAGCGCAGGATTCGCCGGAGGCGCTCTCGTCGGGGCTCGCGACCGCCCTGGCGGACTACCGCAAGAAAGTCGCCGCTCGTTAGGGCGATGCGGCCTCGAGCCAGCGCTCGAAGAGCGCCTCGAACTCCAGCACCGTGCAGGCCTTCACGCCAGCCGCCCTGAGCTCCGCCCCCCCGCTAGCGCCCTTGGTATAGGAGCAGAACTGCTTGCGGAACTCCACGCAGGCCGTCCTCTCGCCGAGGAAGCGGACCGATAGGGCCAGGTGCCGCCTGGCCGCCTCGACGCGTTCGGGCGCCGAGGGCGCCGCGTCGGGCAATCCCAGCATGGCCGCGCGCGCGCGCCGGAAGATGAAGGGATCGCCCATGGCGCCCCGCGCTATCATCACGCCGGCGCAGCCGGTCTCGGCGACCATCCGCGCGGCCTCGACGGCCGTATTCGCGTCGCCCGAGCCGAAGACCGGCACGCCAAGCCGCGCGGCGAGCTCGGCTATCTGCGACCAATCGGCCTTGCCCGAGTAGCCCTGGGCGCGCGTGCGCGCGTGCAGGGTCAGGGCGGCGGCGCCGCCCTCGACCGCGGCCTCGGCGGCCTCGCGGTAGTTCAGGCTGCCCTCGTCCCAGCCGGAGCGGATCTTTGCCGTGACCGGCGGCCCGCCGGGCCCCAGGGCCGCGACCATGGCCGCGACGATATCGCGTATTCGCCCGGGGTCCCTCATCAGGGCCGAGCCCGCGCCGGCGCGCACGATCTTCGGCACGGGGCAGCCGCAGTTGAGGTCTATGAGCTCAGGCCCGCGCTCGGCGGCGACGCGCGCGGCGGCGGCCATAGTCTCCGGCCTCGAGCCGAATAATTGTATCGCATAACGCGTCTCGTTCTCGGCCCGGTCCATGAGCGCAGGCGTCCTCGCGTGGCCGCGAGTCAGCGCCTCCGCCGAGACCATCTCGGTATAGCAGAGATCCGCGCCCAGGCCGAAGCAGACCGAGCGGAAGGCCGCGTCGGAATAGCCGGCCACGGGGGCGAGGAAGAGGTTGCCGGGCAGCATGACGCTCCCGATCTTTATGGGGTGATACAAATCCACGATGCACCTATCGTAACATCACTTGAGAATTCGACACGGAGACATCGGAGAGGAGCGCGAGGAGGGATGTCCCCTTCTCCGTGAGCTCTTGATCTCCGCGATCTCCGTGTCCTCTTTTCGACCTTCCGTCAGGACCAGACGGGCACGGGCTGCTTGAAGAGGCGGCAGGCGTTCTCGAACACCGCGCGGGAGACGACCTCGGGATCGGCCTCGAGGATCTCGGCGAGGAAGGCGCAGGTCGAGGGCAGGTACTCCGGCTTGTTGCGCTTCCCCCGGAAATCGGCCGGTACCATGAAGGGCGCCTCGCTCTCGATCAGGATGCGGTCCAGGGGAAGCTCGCTCACCGTCTCGTGGAGGTTCCGCGCGTTGCGGTAGGTGAGGTTCCCGGCGAAGGAGAAGTAGATGTTGAGATCCAGGGCGAGCACGCGCCTCGCGTACTCGGCGTCCTCCGAATAGCAGTGCAGGACGGCGCCCGAGGGCGGCAGCCGATCGCGGAGGATGTCCATGACGTCCTTGCCCGCCTCGCGGTTATGCACGATGACGGGAAGATCGAGCTTGGCGGCCATGTCGAGCTGGTCGATGAAAAGCTCGATCTGGCTCTTGCGATCCCCGAATTTATGGTAGTAATCGAGGCCGATCTCCCCTATGGCAATGACGCGGGGGAGCTTCACCGCCTCCTCGATCGTGCGGCGCCATTCCTTGCCGGGGTTCTGGACTTCGGACGGAGAGACTCCCACGGCATGGAAAACGTGCTCCATGGTCTTCAGGTTCTCGTAAACCTGCTTGAAGTCCATGAGGCTATTGCAGATGCTAACGATCCTGCTGACTCCGGCCTGCTTCGCCTCTTGGCAAACTAAAAGCTGTTCGATCGGGTCATCAAAGATGAGCCCGATGTGGGCGTGAGTGTCGAAATACTGCATCTGTCTTCCGTAGAGATACTGGTGATGATGTGGAATCCCGAACGGGGCAGGATAAATGTAGCATAGGCCTGCCGCGTCGTCAACTCTGTATCCTTGACGACACTGAGGCTGGAGGAGGTGGGCAGAGTAGTTCCCCGAACGTTATTACTTAGCCGGGACTATACCAATGGAGAGGAGAATGAGTCAATAAGCGAAGGAAAAAATTGCTGCAAAAGGGAGATCCGCGGAAAAGGAATCGATTCACGGGCCCTTCCGGGCCTTTCGATCACATCCGGAATTCCTCGCCCAGATAGATCCGCCGCGCCATCTCGGAGGCTAGGACCTCGTCGCGATCGCCCGAGACAATGATGTTCCCGAGGTTGATGATATGGGCCCGATGGGTGATATCGAGGGTATCGCGCACGTTGTGGTCGGTGATGAGGACCCCGATGCCCGCCTCGGAGAGCTTGCGCACGATGCTCTTGATCTCATGCACGGCTATCGGGTCGATGCCGGCGAAGGGCTCGTCGAGGAGGAGGAATTTCGGCTCGAGGGCGAGGGCCCGCGCTATCTCGGTGCGGCGCCGCTCGCCGCCGGAGAGGGTATAGGCCTTCTGCTTGCGGAGCCTCGCGATGCCGAACTCTTCCAGGAGCTCGTCGAGGAGCTCCTTCTTCCGGCGCTCGGATATGTCCGCCCTCGTCTCGAGCACGGCGCGGATATTGTC
>DBTW01000051.1:13556-25443 GCA_002307245.1 Spirochaetaceae bacterium UBA1306
ACGGCGCGGATATTGTCCTCGACCGTGAGCTTGCGGAAGATTGAGGGCTCCTGGGGCAGATACGCGATACCGAGCCCGGCGCGCTTATACATGGGCAGGTCGTTGATCTCGCGGCCGTCCAGGGACACTCCGCCCGCCGTCGGCTTGATGAAGCCGACGACCATATAGAACACCGTGGTCTTCCCCGCCCCGTTGGGCCCGAGGAGGCCGACGACCTCGCCCGTCGACATGGAGAAGGACACGTCGGCCACGGCGATCTTCTTGCGGTACAGCTTGCGCAGTCCCGCGGCGGACAGGACGTGGGGCTCGCCCCGATGGGAGAGGATGTCCGGCAGTAGGGCATCGGCGACCTGGCCCTGGGACTTGGGCGTCTCGGCCGAGCCCGGGATCTCTGGATCGCCCAGGGGCTCAACGGGGCCGAAATCGTCGCTCACTTATCGCCTCCCGCCGGAGAGGCCGCGGGGTCAGGGGGCTGGCCCGGGGTCTCGGGCTTCGCCGGCGCAGACGCATCGGAGGCGGCCGAGCCGGGCGCCGCGGCGTCCTTGCCGCCCTTGTCTTTATCGGCCTTGTTCTTGTCGGATACCGTACCCGATACGTCGCCCTCGAGCTGGATATCCTCGGTTTCGGTATTGACGATGATCCTCGAGGCCTTGTATTCGTCCCCGTCCTTGTAGGCCGAGGGAGAGCCCGAGAGCTCGAGGGAATTGTCCTTCCTGCGATAGAGGGCGTACTCGGAGCGGCAGGCGAGCTTGTCCTTCACGATGCGGACCGCCACCTGCGCCAGGGTCACCTCGTTCGTGCCGTCGTTCTCGATCCATTCCGCCTTGAGGACCAGCTTGTTCTTGTCGTCCTGGAGGACGGAGGGGCCTTGCGTGCGCGTGAGTTTCTTGTCGCGGTCATAATAAAGACTGGGCGCCTCGAGGCGGATCTGCCGCTCGGTGTCGACGACCTTGACCGAGCCCGTGCAATCGAGGAATGGGAAATCCTTGCCGAAGAGCTCGATGCGATCGGCGCTGATCGAGATCGAGCCCGTCCGCACCTTGGCCTGGCCGATGAGGATGGTCCGTTCCTTGCCCTTCGCGAGGGTCGATTGGACGCTATCGGCGCTGAAGTCCACGGGTTCGGCCGCGGCCCCGGCCGCCAGGATCGACAGCGCGAGCGCGACGGCCGCCCTCACTTCGAGTCCTCCGCCTTGGACGCCAAGCGCCCCTCCGCGCTCTCGCGGAAGGAGAAAGCGCGCCGGCGCGCGTCGGCCTCGAAGCCGGCTCCGCTCATCCGCGAGCCGTCGGCCCGGCTGATCGTGACCGTCCTGTCCAGGCGGCCCTCGAGCCGCTTGTCCTTGTCGGACCAGCGCAGGTACTCGCCCTCGAGGATGGCGTCCTGCTTCTTGGACTCGAGCCGGACGCTGCCCGAGAACTCGGCGTCCTTGCTATCCGTAAAGTAGACGGCGCTGTCGGAGGTCCCCAGCGAGAGAAGCTCCCCGGTATCGGGATCATACTCGGAGAAAATCACGCCCGAGAGGACCGTCTTCTTGCTCGTCATGTAAAGCTCGGCCCGAGTCGCCTTGAGCTCGAAATTCCGCTTGCCGCGGACCACGACAGTATGCGCGTAGTCCGAGAAGACGGCCGTCGGCATCTCGTCCCCGCCGTCGCCGGACTCCCCGCCGTAGCCCGCGAGGCTGCAGGAGCCGAGCGAGAGCGCTATGGCCATGGCCATGGCCAGCGCCAGGGCCGGCGCGGCGACGGGAAGGCGATCAGGCATCGGCATTCTTGATGCAGGCGCCGATGAAGCTCTTGAACAGGGGCGCCGGCTGCACGGGCCTGGACTTGAACTCGGGATGGCACTGGACGCCGAGGCCCCAGGGATGATCGGGCCATTCGACGGCCTCGACCAGGCTGCCGTCGGGCGTGAGGGCGGAGATATGGAGGCCCGAGCGCTCGAGGTCGGCGCGGAACTGGTTGGAGACCTCGTACCTGTGCCGGTGCCGCTCCCATATGATGTCGGCGCCGTAGATCTTGCGGATGAGCGACCCGGCCTTGAGGGCGCTCTCGCTCTTGCCCAGGCGCTGCGTGCCGCCGTAGCTCTTCACGTCCACTTGGTCCTCGAGGAGGCTCACCACGGCGTGGGCGCTGTCCTGGTTGAATTCGGAGGAATCGGCGTCCTCCCAGCCCAGGACGTCGCGGGCCCACTCGATCACCATCATCTGCATGCCCAAGCATACCCCAAAATAGGGCACCTTGTTCTCGCGGGCCCAGCGCGCCGCCTTGACCATGCCCGCGGAGCCGCGTTGGCCATAGCCGCCCGGCACGAGGATGCCGTCGATGCCTTCGAAGATCTTGGCCATGTCGACCCCGCCCTCGGCCCCCGCCTCCTCGAGGCGGCCCGAGTCGATCTTGACCGGGTCGACCGCCGCGTCGTTGGCGATCCCGCCGTGGGACAGGGCCTCCCAGATCGACTTGTACGAGTCGTTTAGCTCCATGTACTTGCCCACGACCCCGATCCGCACGCGCCGCTTGGGCTCGCGGTATTTGCGCACCACCTCGATCCACTCGCGAAGGTCGGCGTGCCTGGACTCGATGCCCATCTTCTTGAGGAGGAAGGTGTCGAAGCCCTGGGAATGGTAGAGCAGGGGGAGCTCGTAGATAGTGTCCTTCGCGTCGTGGCCGGAGATCACGCCCTCGAACTCCACGTTCGTGAAGCTCGCGATCTTGCGGCGCATCCCCTCGTCGATCGGCTCCGCCGCGCGGATGACCAGGGCGTCGGGCTGGATCCCGACCTCCTGGAGCTCCTTGACCGCGTGTTGGGTAGGCTTGGTCTTGAGCTCGCCGCCCGAGACCGCCGGCACCAGGGTGACGTGGACCGAGAGCGCGTTCTGCCTGCCCAGCTCGTGGATCATCTGCCGGGCCGCCTCGAGGAAGGGGATGGACTCCATGTCGCCGACCGTGCCGCCGATCTCCACGATCGTGATGTCGACCTCCGGGTCCTTGCCGGGAGCCAGCACGCGAGCCTTGATCTCGTCGGTAATGTGGGGAATCACCTGGACGGTGCGCCCGAGGTACCTGCCCTCGCGTTCCTTGTTGATGACCGATTGGTAGACTTGGCCCGTCGTGATCGAGTTGACCTTGGAGAGCGGCGAATGGGTGTATCGGCCGTAATTCCCCAAATCGAGGTCCGTCTCGGCCCCGTCGTCGGTCACGTAGACCTCGCCGTGCTGATAGGGGCTCATCGTTCCCGCGTCCACGTTGAGGTACGGGTCGATCTTGACCATGCGCACGGAGAGCCCGCGCGCTTCCATGAGAGCGCCGATCGAGGAGGCGGCCACTCCCTTACCGAGGGAGGAGCAAACGCCCCCCGTCACGAAGATAAGCTTCTTCATGGGGCTTCAGTATCCCGGAAGGGGGGGTGACTGTCAATCGAGGGCCGCGAGCGGCCGAACGACGGCTGTCGCCTCGAGGCCGCCCGTGTTATCCTAGCCCCGTGGACTATTGCATAACCCGCGACGAGGGCGAGGACGCCGTCTACTACACCCTCCGCTGGTCCCCCTTCGCCAAGGCGGATAAGTACGAGATCACCCGCTCCGTGCCGGCGATCGGCGGCATAGCCGAGATCTACTACCGGGACGAGAAAGGCAAGCTCAACCTCTTCTGCCTCCAAAGGTCCTGGTACGGCGGCCTCCGGGCCGTCTTGCGCGAGCGTTGCGACGCTTCCATAGAGAAGGATCCCTGGCGGCTCTCGATACTCGTGAAGTGGCGGGAGCGCATCTACTACCGCTGGACCAACTGCGAGTCCTTCGCCGACATGGCCGACGTCATGTTCTTCCTCGTCGAGTGCTCCTGCCCCGGGGCGGGCGGCGAGTCCTCGGGGCGCTACGGCAGGATCTTCGTCAACGAGATCGACGCGGGCAAGCTCGTCACGATCTAGACGATCCTGCTCGGCGACGCGATGCGCCTGAAGCCGCTGACCTCGGGAGCCTTCTCGGGCGGCAGGGGAAAGACGGCCCCGAGCTCGGTCTCGAGCTCGGGTATCGAGGACGCGCGGCCGGCCAGGTAGTCCTCGAGCCGCTCCGAGAGGCTCTCGAGCCTGATGCGGGAAAAGCCGTAGCGCATCTCCAGTACTTCTAGGCCGAAGGGCTTGTACTCCTCGAGCCAGAGCGCGCGGTGCATCCTCCAGAGAGTCTCCAGCTCGCGGAGCAGGGCCGGGGCCTCGACGCGGGCAACGGACGCCAAGGCTGCCTTATTTCCCTCCCTGTACGCCTTCTCGAGGCGGGGCCTGAGCGAGGTCTTCAACGCGAGGACCCGGGCTATCTGCGCGGGAAAAGCCAGGCGAGAGTCCGCGCCGCCCCGAGAGGCGGCCACGTCCATACGGGAGGCGAGGCCGGCGTAATGCCGCGGCAGCTCGGCCGTATGGTATTGCTCCTCCCAGAGGCCGAGGAGGACGTCGGCCCAGAGGAGCACCTTCGAGGGGTTCGCGTGCTTCTCCTCGGCCCCGGGAAGGCGGTCGAGGCCGGCCGCGTCGACCCAGGCCGCGTAGTCCCCTCCCGTGGAGCCGCGGAAACGCGCTGCGGCGGCGGCCTCGATCGAGGCCTCGTCCGCGGCGCGAGCCTCGCTGGCCCAGCCGTACTCCGCGAAGAGCTGCCAGGCCGGCAAGGCCGACCAGATGTCCACTTCCATCCCGTCGTCGCCCCAGTTGGTCAGGACGACCTCGCGTATGCCTTCGTCGCGGCAGGCCCGCATGCCCGGCGCGATCGTCCGCGACGCGAAGCCGAGCTCCGACCAGAAGCGGTTCCAGGACCAGGAGCCCAGTGCTACGAAGGGCTCCGTTCCCATCTCGCGATGGCGGCCTATCCAATCGACGTAAAAGCCGTAGTCAGCATGATAGTAGTCCCAATAGACCAGGCGCAGGTCCTTGGGGATCCTGTCAGCGACCCCCTCGGGCAGGCTCCAGGCCGGATCGTAGTAGCCCTTGGTCGCCGAGCCGAGGCGGAAGAACATATCCGACCAGATCAAGGGTTTCAGGCCCAGGCGGACGCATATGTCACGAACCTTGGCCAGGTGATCGTTCATGATATCGAAGGGCCGCCTGTCGCCGAAGCGCCGGCGGTAGGCGCCTTGGCCGATGCCGTTAGCCTCGTCCATGCCGAGGTTGATGCGCCTCGAGCGGAAGGGGCCGGAGGCCGCCGCGATCATCCTCTCGAGGAGCTCATAGGTTTTCGGGTCCTCGGCGAGGATGATCGACTCGTCGTCGCGATACTCCCCGTAGGCGGGCCATTGGAGGATCTGCTCGAGGTGCCCCAGGCTCTGGATGCAGGGGAAGAGCTCTATGCCGAGGGCATAGGCGAAATCGTCGAGGGACCGAAGCTCCTCGGCCGAGTAGCGGCCGCGGAGATAGCCGAAGAAGCTCTCGCCCGGGACCTCGTAGACGTCCTCCATGTAGAGCATGCAGGCGTCGAGGCCCATGAGGGCGGCGCGCACGAGGAGGGCGCGAAGGGTTCCCGCCGTATAGACTCCGTTGCGCGAGGCGTCTAGCATGAGCCCGAGACTGTCGAACCTGGGACTCTGCGCGAAGCTCGTGGGAGGCTGCCCGCTCAAGCCGGGGCCATCATCCCCCAACGCGACGCCCAGGGCGCGAAAGGCGTCGATCCTGCGCCCGTAGGCGACGCGGAGTCCGTCCGGATTGCGCGTTATGCGAAATCCTTTATCGCCCGAGGGCTCGAGTCGAAGGGCGAGCCCGCCCATGGAGAATCGCCCCGGGAAGGCCCCGGCCACGGCGCCGAGGCCGGGGCCCAGCTCCTCCGGGAACTCGACTAGCTCGAAGACCGATCCGCTCATGATTCCTCCAGGCGGCCATTATCCGCCGCCTCGGCGATGGCCTTGTGCAGGGCCACGCGGAAGGCGCCGATCCCCGAGGCCTCGCGGCCGTAGTACACGCGATTGGTCGCGCAGGCGACGACGAGCTCGCGCTCGGGGTCCATCCACAATGAAGTACCGGTGAATCCTAGGTGCCCGAAGGAAGCTGGGCTCAAGGGATTGGAGGCGGCCGCGGGATCGGGGCTCCAGAGCGCGAAGCCGACGCCTCGCCTCAGCGCCCCGGCTTCCGCCTGCGGGCTCCTCATCTCCGCGAGCGTCCGCCTGTCGACAATGCCCTGCCCGTCCAGCAGGGATTGGCCGAAGGCGGCGAGCTCGGTGGCGGTGGAGAAGAGCCCCGCGTGACCCGCTACGCCCCCGAGGGCGGCGGCGTTCTCGTCGTGAACCTCGCCCACGATCCGTCTCTTGCGCCAGGAGCAGAGCTCGGTGGGCGCGATATCGAGGCGCGCGACCAGCATCGGGTCGAGCGGCGCGGGGAAGTAGCGGGAGGATTTGAGCCCGAGCGGCTCCAGGACGCGCCCCTCAACCGCCTGATCCAGGGCCAGCCCCGAAAGCCGCTCTACGGCGAGGCCGACGAGGATGAGGCCGATATCGCTGTAGACGACGCTTGCGCGCCGGGGATAGGAGAAGAATGTACCGGTCGCCATGGCCAGCGCGGCCTCTCTCGAGCCCTGCAAGTAGAGCGGACGCCAGGCGGGAAGCCCCGAGGCGTGGCAGAGTAGGTCGCGGAAGCTAAGCCGGCCGGCGTCGACCTCCTCGACCGATGAAGCGCCGGGAGGCAGGGAGACTTCCACGAGCTCGCCGGGGGCGAGGGGATTCTCGTAGGCGCGGATGGGGCGTCGGCCGACGAACTCGGGCAATACGGAGGAGACGGGATCGTCGAGCTCGACCCTACCCTCGGAGACGAGGCTCATGAAGGCGGCCGTCGTAAAGAGCTTGGTTATGGAAGCTATATCGAAGAGCGTATCGGGGCGAGTCGGGCGCAGGCGCTCATCGGGGTCGATGTAGCCCCAGGAGCCCGACAGGGCGGCCTTTCCGGCCACGCGGACCTCGAGCTGCGCCGCGGTGAAGACGCGGCCGAGGGCCGGCTCGACGAGGCTCGAGATCCTCATGCGAGCAGCTTGTGCATGAGGATCTCGTCGATCCAGCGCCCGCCGACGAGGAAGGCCTTGGGTCTCCGGCCCTCGACGACGAAGCCGGACTTCTCGTACAGGGCGAGAGCCGCCGAGTTCTCGGCCATGAGCCCGAGCTCGAGGCGGACGATGCCGGCCGCGCCTGCCCATGCCTCCATTGCGGCGAAGAGGGAAGAGCCGATGCCCCGCCCCCTGTAGCCGGAGCGTATGCCGATGACGATGTGGGCGCAGTGCCTATTGCGCCTGGCCTCGCCGCCCACGGCGGAGAGATAACCCACCATGGCGCCAAGGTCGTCCTCGGCGACGAAGATCGTCGCGTTGCCGCGCGCGCGGTACTTCGCGATGCGCTCGCCCTGCTCCTGGGCCGAGCTATTGCGCTCGCCCTCCTCGAAAAGGAGGTAGTCAGCTTCCGCGTCGGTTCGCATGAGGAGCTCGAGGAAGCGCTCGGCGTCGGCCTCATCGATCTGGCGTATGCTCATGCGAGCACGCAGCGCACGAGGTGGCCGCCTCCGATGTCGCGTAAGGCCGGCACCGCGGCCGAGCATCCGCCCGTGGCGTAGGGGCAACGCGGATGGAAGCGGCATCCGGAAGGCGGGTCGATGAGCGAGGGAATCTCGCCCTTGGCGGCGACGCGCGTCCGGGCGAGGCCCGACTCGGGGGAGGGCGAGGCCGCCTTCAAGAGCCGCACGTAGGGATGGACGGCGCCCTGGATCACCTCGTCGGTAGGCCCGATCTCCATGATCATGCCGGCGTACATGACCGCGATGCGCGAGCACATGTAGCGCGCCCCCGCCAGGTCGTGGGTGATGTAGAGGTAGGAGACGCCGCGCCTTTCCTTGAGGTCCAGCATCATGTTCATGACGCCCATGCGGATCGACACGTCGAGCATGCTCGTCGGCTCGTCCGCAAGGATTATCTCGGGCTCGACGGCGAAGCCGCGGGCGATGTTCACCCGCTGGCGCTGCCCGCCGGAGAGCTCGTGGGGGAAGCGGCGCAGGTACTCCCCGGCCGGGGAGAGACCCACCTGCTCGAGGATCTCGCGGAGCCTGGCCTCGAGCTCGTCCTTGCCCTTCGCGAGGCCGTGGATGAGGATGGGCCGCTCGAGTATCTGCCTGATCGTATGCGTCGGGTTGAGACTCCCGAAGGGGTCCTGGAAGATGAGCTGGACTTTCTTGCGGTAGCGCAACGCCTCCGCCCTGGAGCGGAAGGCCGCGATCTCCTCGCCGTCCACGACCACGCTGCCGGAGTCGTGCTCGTAAAGCCGCGCGATCACGCTCGCGGTCGTCGTCTTGCCCGAGCCCGACTCGCCGACGAGAGCGAGGGACTCGCCCGCGCCGAGGCTGAAGCCGATATCGTCCATCGCGTGCACGAACCGGCCACGGGCCATGAGGCCGCGCAGGGGAAAGTGCTTCCGGACCGAGCGCAGCTCGAGAGCATAACCGCCGTTCATCTCGTGCCTCCTCGGCGTGCTCGGCCGCCCAAGGGACAGGCGCAGAGCCTGCCATCGCCCAAGTCGCGGAGCTCGGGCTCGACCCGCGAACAGTCCGCCTCGGCGCGCGGGCACCGGGGGGCGAAGCGGCAGCCCGGCGGCGGGGACAGAAGGTCGGGGGCGTGGCCGTCGATGCCGCCCATGCGGACGATCGGCCCCGAGAGGGTCGGGAAGGAGTTCATGAGCCCCTCCGTATAGGGATGCTCGGGACAGTCGAAGAGCTCGCGCGATCGGCCGTATTCGCAGATCCTGCCCGCGTACATGATCGCGAGCTCGTCGGATATCTCCACGAGGAGCGAGAGGTCGTGCGTGATGAAGATCACCGAAAAGCCCAGCTCTTTGCGGAGGTCGTCGATCTTCTCGATGATCGAGCGCTGCACGACCACGTCCAGGGCGGTGGTCGGCTCGTCCATAATGAGGAGGTCCGGCTTGAGGATCAGAGCCATCGCGATCATCACGCGCTGCTTCATGCCTCCCGAAAGCTGATGGGGGTAGCTCTTGAGCCGGTCCGCGTTGATGTCGACGAGCCTCAGCATCTCGACGGCCAGGTCGACGGCCTCGGGCCTCGAGACCTTGCGGTGCGCGTGAACCGCATCAGTCAACTGCTCGCCGACGGAGAGGACGGGATTAAGGGCGCTCATCGCGGACTGGAAAACCATGGCCATGTCGGTCCAACGCCGACCGTTCATCGCCTCGGGCTCGAGGGTCGCAAGGTCCTCGCCCTTGAAGAGGATGCGCCCCGATTCGATGCGGGCGTTGTCGCGCAGGAGGCGCATGATCGCGTAGGCGAGCGTCGACTTGCCGCAGCCGGACTCCCCGGCTATGCCGAGGAACCGCCCCTTCCCGAGGCGGAAGGAGACGCCGTCCACCGCGCGGACGAAGCCCTTCTTGGTGCCGTAGCCCGCGACGAGGCCCTCGACCTCGAGCATCGCTTGGTCGCTCATGGCCTTACCTCTTCCTCAAGCGAGGGTTGGAGATCTCGTCGATCGCGAAGTTTATGAGCACGAAGGAGGTCCCCACCAAGGCGATACAGAGCCCGGGAGGCAGGAACCACCACCAGGCCCCCGAGAGGAGAGCGCCGTTCGTCTGCGCCCAGTAGAGGATGGTGCCCCAGCTCACCACGGCCACGTTGCCGAGGCCGATGAACTCGAGGGTCGCCTCGCCGAGGATGGCGGACATGCTGGCGGAGAAGAACTCGGCCATGACGATCGAGATCATGTTGGGCAGGATCTCGCGGAAGACCACGAAGGGCGTCCGCTCGCCCAGGGCCTTTGAGACCCGCACGAAGTCGCGGTTCTTGAGGGTGAGCACCTGGGAACGGAGGACCCTCGTCGGATAGGGCCAGCCCGTCAACCCGAGGATGAGCACGATCGGCATCACGCCGCGCATCGTGACGTAGGCCGCTATGACTATCATGAGGGGCAGGCCGGGGATGACCAGCATGACATTGGTGACGAAGGAAATGACGTCGTCCACGACTCCGCCCAGGTAGCCGGAGAGGAGGGCCAGGGTGAGGGATATCAGGGTGATGAAGAGCCCGGTGGCCAGGCCGACCGACAACGACACCCTCGCCCCGTAGAGAAGCTGGCTCAGGATGTCATGGCCCGCCTGATTCGTGCCCAGGGGGTGCTGCGGACTGGGCTTCGCCTTCAGGGGCATATAGGTTATGCGCTTCTGATACTCGACGACCGTCGTGGAACGATAGGTGAGGAGATCCTCGCTGTCGCTCGGATACTCCTCGGCGATCCTCTCCTCCGTCTTCGCGGCCTCGCCGATCGGGACGATCCTGACAGTTTTGTCCTCCTTCGGCGCATAGGGGGCGAGGAGCGGGGCGAGAACCGCGGCCATGACGAAGAAGCCGAGGATGCATATCCCCGCGAGGGACTTCCGGTTCGAGACGAGGGTCTTGAGGAAGTCGCGTATCATTTGGCGCCGTCCCTTACGCGGGGATCGAGGAACATGATGGCGATATCCGCGAGGAAGTTGGCGATGAGGACCGCAGTCGCGATGAAGAGGAATATGGCCTGCATGAGGGGGTAATCCTTGGCGTTGACGGCTTGAAAGAGCATGTAGCCGACCCCGGGATAGGAGAAGACCATCTCGGTCACGAGGCCCCCGCCCACGACGAAGCCGAGGGACATGGCGAAGCCGGTGACGGAGGGCAGGATGGCGTTCTTCGCCGCGTAGAGGGACTTGATCCGCCGAAGCGGCAGGCCCTTGGCGAGCGCCACCGTGATGTAGTCCTCCGCGAGGACGTTGATCATGTTGTTGCGCATCGTGAGCATCCACGCCCCCATCGAGGTGACGCAGATAGTCAGCGCGGGCAGGGCGCCGTGCCGCAGCACCGACAGCCACCACGATCCGGAGCCGCGGGTCGCGTCAACGGAGTAGGCTCCGCCGATCGGGAAGACGCGCAGCCTGAACGAGAAGAAGTAGACGAAGACGAGGCCCAGCCAAAAATAGGGGAAGCTCCTCACGAAGGAGAAGAAGCCGACGCTAAAGGACGCGAGCTTGGTCTCGCGCCTCCAGGCGGCGAAGACTCCGATGAGCGTCCCCAGGATGAAGCTGATGATCGTGCACAGGCCCATGAGCCCGAGGGTCCAGGGCACGGCGATCCTCATGACCTGCGCGACCGGCATCGGGAAGCGCGAGAAGGACACGCCGAGATTGCCTGAAAAGGTATTCGCCAGGTAATGCCAGTACTGGAGCGCGAGGGGATCCTTCGTATCGAGGCCGAAGGCCGCGCGAATCGATTCCAGCTGCTCGGGCTGGATGGCGTCCATCTTGGCCAGGAGGGCCCGAGCCGGGTCGCCAGGCATCAGCCGCGGCAGGAAGAAGTTGAGCGAAAGCGCGACGAAGAGCGTGAACAGCAGCATGCCGAGCTTTCTGATGAAGTATTTCAAGGCTCTATACCCCTCGCGAAAGGCGCCGCGGCCCGAATCCGGGCCGCGGCAGCGCCGACGTCATTTCTGATGCAGGTTGAGGAAGATCACGCCCTTTTGCATGCCGAGCGTGCCGCCCGTGGAGGTCGAGGGCCAGGCGTAGGGCTCGTCGGCGGTGGGCCAGCCGACGAAATTGGTCGTGGTGTACTCGAACCAGTTGGGGTTGAAGAAGAGGGGCACGCAGGGCGCGTCCTTCATGAACTGATCGATGACGGCCGAGATGTACGTCGCCTGCTTGGCCGGGTCGGGCTCGCTGCGGTAGGCCGCCAGGTTCTTGTCGATGCCCGCGTCCTTGTAGCGCATGTTCCAGTAGGCGCTGTTCTTGGTGCCGATGGGCTGGTAGCCGGCGGAATTGAGCCAGCGGTTGAACTCGTAGTAGGGGTTGGAGCCCGTGACGGCGATATTGAAGGCCATGTCCGTGTTGCCGAGCTCGAGGTTCGACTGGAAGGGATCGGGCCA
>DBTW01000084.1:0-478 GCA_002307245.1 Spirochaetaceae bacterium UBA1306
CGTCCAGAGTCTCGATATAGAGCTTGTCGGCCTTGGGGTGGCGCTCGATCTTGATTATCTTGGCGACGCGCAGGTCGAGGAGCTTTTCAAAGCGCTCTTCCAGGGGCAGCTCGGCGAGGGGCGCGGGATTCGCGGGGGCATGCTCGGCCTTGGGCTTGGGGGCGGCGGGCGGCGCGGCGGCAAGCGCGGCGGCAGGGACAGCCGCGGAACCCAACGCGTCGCGCTCGGCGCGTTCCTTCTGCGATCCGGAATATCGATCGCGCAGGGCCGCGACGACATCGTCCTCGAGCTTGGCGAAGAGGACTTCGGGGGTCGACACGGCGTCGAGGCCATCGAGGCCCCCCAGGTCGGCCCAGGATAGGCCGTCGGGCCCGCCGACCTTCTTGCCGAAGAAGGAGGCGAGCTTGGCGGCAGCTTGGGGCATGTAGGGATGGATCATGATGGCGAGGTCGCGGAGGACATAGCAGAGCTCGCCGAT
>DBTW01000084.1:848-14847 GCA_002307245.1 Spirochaetaceae bacterium UBA1306
GCGTCCCGAAGCTCGGCGCGCTCGAGGTGGGCGCAGGCCCGCCGCTCGATCTCCAGCGCCTTCGCGCGGAATTCCGGATCGCGCGGCTCGGCGGGCAGGGAGGGGATCTTGCCGCCGAAGTAGCGCGACACGAAGGTCAGGGTCCGGTTGGCGAGGTTGCCGAGGTTGCCGATGAGCTCGCCGTTGACCTTCTCCTGGAAGTCGGTCCAGGTGAAGGTATAGTCACCGCGCTCGGGCCGGTTGTAGAAGATGTAGAAGCGCCACACGTCGGCGGGGATACCCGACTCGACCGCGTCGGTGCCGAACACGCCGACGCCCTTCGACTTGGAGAATTTGCCGGCCTCGTAGTTGAGGAACTCGGTGCTCGACATGTGGTGGAGCATGGTCCAGGGCTTGCCCGAGCCGAGGAGGCTCGAGGGGAAGATGACGGTATGGAAGGGGATGTTGTCCTTGCCGATGAACTGGTAGAGCTCGACTTCGTCGGGGTTCTGCCACCAGGACTTCCAGTCGAAGCCCTGCTCGTCGCCGGCGCAGGCGGTCGTGGAGATATAGCCGATCGGCGCGTCGAACCAGACGTAGAAGACCTTGTCCTCGTAGCCGGCCTTGGGCACGGGGATGCCCCACTTGAGGTCGCGGGTGATCGCCCGCTCCTTGAGCCCGTCGCGAATCCAGGCCTGGGTCATCTGGATGGCGTTGTTGGCCCAGAAGCCCTCGACCGATGCCTTCTTCATCCAGGCCTCGAGCTGGGGCTTGATCTTGGGAAGGTCTATATAAAGATGGGTAGTGCTCTTGGGGTGGGGGGTGGCCCCGCAGGTCGAGCATCGAGGGTTCTTGAGTTCGGTGGGCTCGAGGAGCTTGCCACAGCTCTCGCATTGATCTCCGCGCGCGCCCTCGTAGCCGCAGCTCGGGCACACGCCGAGGACGTAGCGATCGGCGAGGAAGCGCTTGTCGTGGTCGCAGTAGAGTTGCTCTATTGTCTGGCTCTTGATGAGGCCCTTGTCGTCCAGGTCCCTGAAGATGGCCTGCGTGATCTCTGTATGGCGGGGCACGGAGGTGCGGCCGAACTTGTCGAATGCGATGCCGAACCAGGAATAGATGTCGCGGTGGATCGCGTGGAAACGGTCGCAGAGCTCGCGCGGGGATACGCCTTCCTCGAGGGCTTTCGTCTCGGTCGCCGTCCCGTACTCGTCGGTCGCGCAGATGTATAGCGTATCGTAGCCGCGCAGGCGGCAGAAGCGCGCGAAGACGTCGGCTGAGAGGACCTGTATGAGGTTGCCGAGGTGCGGCACGTTGTTTACGTAGGGAAGGGCCGAGGTAACAAGGCGTCGTTTCATAGTCCGTTACAATAAACGTCCGGCCCTCGAGCTGTCAAGGATTGCGGGATTCCGCAGTGAATCCGCCTAAAACGAAATAACCGCGTTGAGGCTCAAGAGGAAGCCCAGGGAGAACACCTGGGTCGAGGCATCCTTCCCCTGGCTAAGCTCGGCATCGACTTTGAGCGTGAGGCGCTCGGGCACCGTGAGCTTAGCCTCGTAGGTCTCGCCCAAGGACCATCCGCCCGCATAGGCGGCCGCGTCGCTGGACAGACCCGAGAGCGATCCCTTCAAGCCGATCGTGCTGCGAAGATTGGGCTCCCGCTTCGCGAGGCCCTCGATGTACATCGAGGCGATAGAGGCCTTGGCGACGGAGGGCGGGTCCGGCACGGCCGCCTCATCGGGCGCGGGCTTCACGGCCAGCGAATAGAGACTTAGCAGCCAGTGCCGCGCGATGCGCCTCGAAAGGCTCAAGGACAGGGCGCTCGTCCAGGACAGGCTCGACGGCGCCGTGACGACCGATAGCTTGCCGTCGGCGTCGAGCTTGTCGGTCTCGCCACCGTAGAAGGTCGCGAGGCTTCGCAGCTGCAGGTCGAGGCTCGAGGCGCCCCCGCCCGAGGGCTCCGCGAGGGTGGCCTGCAGTGAGGACAGGTACTCGTCGCTGTCGAAGGCCTTGGCCAGCGGATAGGCGCCCATCGAGCCGAAGAGGTTGATCGCGGCGAATTTCGCCTGTGCGGTCCAAAGCCCCGTGTCGCTCACCGTGTCGTCCGCGCGCACGAGGCTCCGCTTGAAGGAGAAGCCGAGGGTCGAGGGAAGGGCGAGGTCGTACCACTTCGACCCGTATTCCCGCGACAGGCTGAGGCCCGACTCGGGCTCGAAGCGAGCCGCGGGCAGGGCGGCTCCGTCGATCTCGGTCTGGGAGGAGAAGGCGGACTTGGTCCGGTCCGAGGCCAGCTCGGAAAAGGGGATCCCCAGGTACAGGAGGCTCAGGTCGGAAAAATCGCCTAACGCGGCCTTCGCGTCGCCCACTATCCCGTCGGCCGCGTCCGAGCGCTTGTCCTTCCAGCTCCGCGAATAGTAAGGCTCGAGCGACAGGCCGCCGAGCTCGAGAGGCAGGGAGAGGCGCACGTAGGCGGAGTCGCGGTGGAGGGCGCCTCCCGCCGCCGAGGGCTCGGCGGACTCGCCCAGGGAGCCTGAGAGATACTCCTTCGCCTTCTCGCCCTTGAGCGAGAGGGTCGCCTTCGCCTCCCTCAGGTCGGCGCTCGACTCGAGCGCCGGCAGGACGTACTCGAAGGCGCCGATCCAGGCTGGGCCGTAGCCCTCGCCCGGCAGGGCCAGGTATTCCACGGAACTCGCGCGGTTCCGGGCAGTCAGCCCTAGGGTCGCGATACCCGGCCCGAGGACGAGCTTGCCGTCCCAGGATTGCACGAGTAGCGAGTCCGTGAGCTCGGTCGAGGCCGGCGTCCAGGCGCTCTCCTGGGCGAGGCTCAGGGCGGCGACGCCGCCGGCGGCGAGCGAGAGCGAGTCGGAGCGGTCGAAGGCGCCGGTCGCGGGGTCGTACTCGAAGGCGTCCAGGGCGTGCGCGGGGAAATCGAACGAGGGCAGCCCTATTGAATGCCCGCCGCGGAAGCTCGGGGTCGAGCCGTCCTGGACGAGCATCCGGCCCTTCAGCGCGATGTCCGCGAAGAGCAGCCTCGAGGCGGCCTGCACGCCGAAGGAAGCGTAGGACGAGTCCGCGAGGGACGCCTGGACGTCGGAGGAAGCCGCGAGGCCCGAGACGATGGGCAGCTTCCCCGATCCGAGGGAGAGCTTCGGGTTAGCGTAGGATACACTGCCTTGGAAGAGCCCGGCGGCCCTGCCAACCGAGCCCTCGAGGAGTACTTCGTCTATCCAGAGGGAAGCCGCGGAACTGATGCCCGAGGCGACCGCGACGAGGCGCGAGCCGGAGGAGAGGAGTCCGGGAAGGGTCGCCGCGGCGCCGGCCAGGATCGTTTCATCGGCGCTCTCGGCACCTTGGGCGTAGACCGCGGCGTCGCCATCGCCGTAGCGGACCGAGTACCGCTTCCAGCTCCCCTCCCCCGCGGACGCTCCGGGATCGGGGATGGAGACGCTGACGCTCGCCTCGGGCGATGCCGCCGATCCGTCGTCCAGGCAGAGCGTGAGGGAGACGCCGGCCGGGATCTTCGCGAAGAAGGAAAAGCTCGTGAAGGAGCTGTAGGGCGGAGTCGATTCGACCTTGTAGAACCGGGCTTCGCCCGCCGTCGCGGACGAGGAGCTGATCTCCAAGGCCTTCTGAGAGGAGCCGTCGGAGTGAAGATCCGAGGCGAGGCTCGGGAACGCGGCGGCGAGACCGGACTCGACATGCTCGACTGACGAATAGCCGCTCGCGGGCGAGCCGTCACGGAAGGTAGTGGAGTAGTCGCTCGAGGATTCCATGCCCTCGATCCGGTATCGTCCTGTCGAGTCGTCCCGGGAATATCGGGCGGCCAGGGCGACTTCGTGCCGGAAGGAGCCCTCGTCGTCCTTCTCGCCTAGGGTGAGGGCGACGCTGCCGGGATTCGTGCGCGAATCGCTCGCGTAGCTCGAGCCGGGCAGTGCCCAGGACGCCCCGAGGGCGGCCCAGGCGCTCCGCGACTCCCCCAAGTCCCAGAAGCCCCCCAAGGCCGCGGCGAGGTTGCCCGATTTCCGCTCGGCGCTCTCCTTCATGTACGAGACGACGATCTCCTCCGAGGCGCTGGCCGGCTTGCCGAGCTTGAGCATGCCGGTATCGGCGTCGACGGTAAAGCCGTAATCCGGCACTCCATCGCGGGTCACTTCGATGGAGCCGGACACGATGTCCTTCCCGATAGATATGCCCTGGGAGGAGGAGAAGGAGCGCAGGACGATCTCCCGCGTATAGACGGGAGCCGCATCGGCCTTGGTGGAGCTGTCGAAATCCGTAGTGTAGAGCCAGTCCATGTCCGCGTAGGCCGCCGACGCGAAGGGCTGCCGGAAAACCGCGCGCTCGGCCTCGGTCGACAGGGCTGACGGGTCGTCGGCGTCGGCGCGAGTCACCTCGATGAAGCCGGCATCGTCTATCCGCGCCTGGAAGTCTTCATCGCGGAGGCCCGAGGCGGTCGAGCGGACGAAAGCCTCGGCCGTAGCGGAGCTAGCGGTCGTCGCATAGCGATTGAGGGCCTGGAGCTTAGGATCCAAGGTCGCGCTTGCGTGATCGCTGTCGGGCGGGTCGCAGAGGAGCTCGCAAGTGCGGCCGTCCACGGACACGGAGTCGCTCGAGCCCGATCCCGCGTAGTAGGCCAAAAGCCGCGTCGAGACGGCGCTCGCGAGGCTGACCAGTCCCGAGGCGGCCGAGAAGGAGTACTCGGAGGCCGACATCTTCCGGTAGAGCTTGGCATCGCCGCCTGTGAGGGTTCCCGACGCGCTCTGTACGTAGAGTACGGGGCCGGAGGCGGGCGCGGTCCTGGTCAGGAAGTACTTACCCGAGATGTAGGAGCTCGGGCCGATGTCGGTCTCGGAGATCTCCGATTCGCCGACAAAGCGCCTGACGACGCGGTCGGCCTGGTCGTAGCGGACCAGGGCCCTGCCGGTGAAGCCTTCCGAGCCGATCTTCGCGGCCGCGCCGAAGGAGCGATAGGAGCCGTCGCCGAAGGACAGGAAAGGCAGGGTGGGGAAGGAGATGCCCGCGTTGCCGATCCTGGCCTCCTCGAGGAGCTCTCCCTTGCCTCCCCGGTAGCCGGCCGCGTACATGGCCTGGGTCAGGTCCTCGGCCACGCGGGCCTCGACGAAGACCTTCTTGTAAAGGAGGAAGGATAGGGAGAGGTCGGGGGACTGGGTGAACAGTAGCGGCTGGGCCGAGGACAGGGCCAGGCTCGAGCCGGACTCCGAGCGGAGTCCGAGGTCGGCGATCAAGCTGGCCGACCATGAGCCGCTTACGAAGAGCTCGGCGTCGTCGTCGGGCCCTTTGCCGATCTTGGCGTTGAAAAGGCTCTCGGGCGCCTCCTGGGGCAGGGCCGAGGCGATGGCGGGCAGGGCTATGGAACCGTCGCCGTCCTCGGCCGCGATTCCCGCCGCCGACGCGAGGAGGAGGAGGATCGCGATCATCGCGCGGTCGATCGATCGGGCGCGGCGGCTTTCCATTCGCATGATTTGCGCTTATGATACTTCAGTACGACCGGCTTGAAAAGAACGGCGGAGGTCGCCGCAGATGGTAGTCTCCATGCTCGACATCGTGATCGAACTTCCCGAATCCACCTCGCTCAAGGACAAGCGGAGCGTCGTATCCTCGGTAAAGCACCGGCTACGCAATAAATTCCGCGTCTCATGCGCCGAGGTGGACCTGCTCGACTCCCTGTCCTTCGCCGAGATCGGGGCGGCCCTCGTCTCGAATTCCAAGGAATTCGGCGAATCGGTCATGCATAAGGCCCTCGCCGTGGCCGAGGACGAGTTCGGCCTCCGCGTCCACGACGCTCAGATCCATTCCGAGATATATTGAAGGCTCAAGGAGGCCATCGTGCGCAAACCCGTCATAGCCCTTTGCCTGATCCTCTCGGGAGCCGCAGCCTTCGCGGCCCCGGCCTCCGCCTCGCCCGCCTCCGAAATGGCCGCCTATCTCGCCAAGGCCCAGGACGCGGCCGATTCCAACCACCTGACTGAGGCCATACGCTCCTATGTGGCAGTCATGGCCATGGCCCAGGAAAGTCCATCGGCCGAGGCCGACGCCAAGTCCGAGGCGGCCGCCGCGGAGCTGGCGCGCATCGGCACGCGGCTCAGCCTCGAGCCCGCCTCCGAATGGGTCGACGCGAAGGGCACGCAGCAGGCCGGCAGCTCTAGGAGCCTCGGCAAGGAGGGCGGCCTCTCCCCCGCCGTCTACCTCTTCGAGAATTTCGGCACGGGCAAGTCGCCCGTGGCCGACGCGCCCATCTACTTCCAATTCGCCAAGAACTCGGGCTCGCTCATCTCCTTCGCGACGACCGACGCCTACGGCAAGGCGAATACGACGGTAGCCAAGCTCGACGAGCCGGGAGCCGAGGCTCTCATCCGCGCCTACCCTGTCTTCAAGTCCCGAGGCATGTCCTACGCCTTCAGCTCCGTCTTCCGGGACTTCGCCTACCTACCTCCCGCCAATGTCGTCAAGGTCCTCGCCCTCGAGGCCTCGGAGCTCGGGACAAGCGACAACCCGCGCTCGGTCGATACGGTGGCTACCGCCCTCAAGCGCGCGGGGCTCCAGGCCCAGAGCATCAACGCGAAGCTCGACCCGGATAAATTCCGCCTCGCCTACGCGGGCGACACAAAGGCCCTCGCCTCCCTCGGCATCGGCGCTTCGGCGCCCTACGCGACCTTCGTACTCGTCGACGTGGCCGCCGCGAGGCAGATGGAGCTGAACGGCAAGAAGTACAATATCTTCACGGCCGCGGCGACGGCCAATGTCAGGCTCGTGCGATCCGACGGGAGCGTCGTGTACGCCTTCGCGATCGACAGCATTAAGGGCCAGGGGTCGAGCAAGGAAGCGGCCGTCGCCGACGCCTACAAGCGCACGGGGGAAGCCCTCGGCCCGGAGCTCCAGAGGCGCCAGGCCGAGATCCAGGATTCGCTGACTAAGGAATAGGGCGGCCCCGGCTATCCCGGCTGCCGAGCAGGCGGGCCCTGGTCACCTTGCCCAAGCCCTTCCTCTCGATCTCGAATACGGCCCCCTCGGCCTTCCTCATCCGTTCGGAAGCCTCCCCCGGGATATCCCCCGCCGCGAACAGCTCGCCCTGGGCGCCGCCCTTCCCCCGCTCGAGCTCGGCGAAGCCGAGGCCGAGGAGCCGGATCTCGGCGCGGCCGTCCCAGGTCCGGTCGAGGAGCTCGATGGCGCCCTTGAAGGCCTCTGACGACGACGAGTAGTAGGATTGCCTCGTGGCCCTCCGCGAGACGGTCGTAAAATCGTGGAGGCGCAGCTTCAAGGTCAGGCAGCGGGAGCGGAAGCCCTCGTCCCAGAGGCGGTACGAGAGCTCGTCGGCCAGGGACATGAGCACGTCCTCGACGCACTCGCGCTCGGCGCAATCGCGCTCGAAGGTGGTCTCGGCGCTCATCGAACGCGATTCGGGCTCGCCCGCGCCGAAGCCCCCCATATCGCGCCCGCGCGCCGCGCCGTAGAGGAAGGCCCCGCCCGCGCGCCCGAAGAGCGAGGCCAGCTGGGCCTCGCCGAAGGAGGCGAGCTGGGCGACGCTCAGTATGCCGAGCTCGCGGAAGCGCTCCTGAGTCCGCTCGCCAGCTCCCCAGAGCTTCGCGAGGGGCAGCTCGAGCATGAAGGCCTCCAGGTCCCCCGCGCCCACGATCACGAGGCCGTCGGGCTTGCGGAGGCCCGAGGCTATCTTGGCCACGTAGCGGTTGGGCGCCGCGCCGACGCTGATACTGAGGCCGGTGGCCGCCAGGACCTTCGCCTTCAGGAGCTTGGCCGCCTGCTCCGCCCCGCCCCATAGCCGCTCCGTGCCGCCCATGTCGAGGAAGGCCTCGTCGATCGAAACCCTTCGGACGTCGGGCGTGAACGAGGCGAAGATATCCATCACCTCGGAGGACGCGCGGGCGTAGGCCTCCATCCTCGGCCTCACGTAGATCCCCCCGGGGCATCGCCGAAAAGCCTCGGAGATCGGCATCGCCGAGCGCAGGCCGAAGGCCCTGGCCTCGTAGGAGCAGGTGGACACGACCCCGCGATGCCCCGGCTCGGCCCCGACTATGACGGGCTTACCCCTGTATTCCGGATGGTCCCGCTGCTCCACGGACGCGAAGAAGGCGTCGAGATCGACGTGGAAGAAGGGCGACTCGCTCACTCGGCCCCGCCGCCGATCATCAGGCTGGCTCGAGCCGAGAGGTCCGAGACCGAGAGAGGTGAGCCCGAGGACTGGGCGAACCGCCCCGGGGAATCCAGATAATGGGCGGTCGCGACGAGCCTCGCCTTGAAGGCGGCGGGCGCGGTGATGGAGAACCGCAGCTCTTCGCCGGGATTCACCCCGGCGAAGATCGCGGCGCTCAGACCGTCGACCGAGACTTTATACGGCAGGCTGCAATCGTAGATGAGCAGCTCGTCCTCCGATTCCAGCTTGAGCTCGATCGAATAAGGCCGGGACGAGAAGGCGATGCGCAGGTTCTCGTCCACGCGGTCGAGGAAGGGCGCGGCGCTGGCCGAAAGGGCAAGGCGCCGCTCGTCGGCCATGCCGGCGAGGCTGGCCCGGTCCCCGCTTGAATCGTAGCCAAGGCGCTGCTCCGCGCGCAGTAGGGTTCCCCTGCCCAGGCGCCGCTTGCCCGAGAGCTCGATGATGAAGCGGCCCGAGTCCTGGTCGATCGACTCGCTCACCGACAGGTCCCGCCTCCCCGGGCCCTCGATCGGCGAGCGCGCCCAGCAGGCGACCATGGCGGCGGCCTCGATCGCGAGGGCGGCCGCGGCGAGGACAGCCGCCGCCCGCTTGCGCGCGGCGACTCCCGATTTCGCGTAGAAGAGGAGCGGGCTCGCGGTGAACATGAAGAACGGCAGGGTCAGGGCCGAGAGGGCCAGGGCCCCTACCCCGCCCGGGGCGATGAGGCGGCCGTAGGCCGCGAGGTCGGGCCTGGCCGCCAGCTCCCACGCGATGGCGAGGAGCGGGAGGTACATGAGGGCATAGGCGATCAGCGTCGCCCAACGCTTCCGTAGGATCAGGGAGAGCTCCACCACGAGGAAGGCCCACACGAAATAGAAGGAGGCCGAGAGGTCAATGGCCGAGAAGGCGAGAATGTCTATGCCAAGGCAGATGAGGGCGGCGAATTCGTAGAAATAGGGATTGGGAGTGAGGACCCGCCTTTCGACGAGGATGGAGAGGATCGAGAGGAACAGCAGGAAGCAGAAGAGGATGCGGGCTCCCGCGAAGAGCCTCGGGGCGAGCTTCCAGGCCTCGGCGGAACCCAGGACTCGCGCGTCGAGCAGGGACATCGCCCGCCCGGCGAGGAAGACCAGGGCGAGGGCGGCAGAGAGGGCGAGGACTTGGACTACGATGGCGGGCGCCCGGCGGAGGATAAGCTTCGCCTGGGACCGCCTCGCGACCGTAGCCGCGAGCAGGCTGGTGGCGATGACGGCCACGATAGCCACGAGGAAGATTATGTAGGACTTCTCCCTCACGACGATGTCGGCCTTGCCGAGGGGGACGATGAAATAATGCCTATCCCAGGAATCGGGGAAGCCGCCGGAAGCGCCAGCCCCGAAGCCCGAGGAGAAGGCGCTTATGAAGGAGTCGAGCCAGCCGGCTGCCTCGCCCGGGCCGCCGAGGCCAAGGCCACGCAATTCGACGGCGGGTATGCCCGCCTGGAGGTAGGGAGCCGAGGGGCCATAGTCGCTCGCGAGGCCGAGCCTGTAGGCCTGCAGGCGATTGGCATCGAGATCGAATTCCATGCCGGAGGAGCCGAGGGCGCGCTTCACCGACTCGAAGTACCAGAAGGGCGACAGGAGCCCCGGGCCGGCGCTCCGCAGGGCGATCCTCGCGGGAGGGGCGTCCATCGACAGGTAGAGGACGGCCAGGGCGGTCCGGCTCGATTGCCTCGCTATCCAGGTCTTGGAACCCAGGGAAGCGAGCTCTCCCGACGAGGCTCGGCCCCTGCGCTCGGCGCCGAGGAATACGAAGCGTATCGTCACGGCATTCCGGCCCGGCCCGATCCGAGAGGCGAGGCGCGAGGCTTCGTCCAAGGCTATGGCGATGCCGTAGGCGCCCTCGGACGGATCGGTCGAGTCGGCCCAGGAGCCGACAGGGACGAGCACCGCGAGCTCGTCGTCGCGGCTTCCCCGGACGATGGCTTGGACGATGCGCGAGGCCGAATAGCCATCGTCCGCGTCAGCGAAGCCGCTCCGCTCGGGCGACAGGCCGGACGCGCGGAGGGAGCCCTCGATATAGTCGAAGGCGGCTGCCTCCTCAGGGGATCCCTCGGCCCGCGGCCCTAGGGCGATGATCGCCGAAAGCCTGTCGCCGAGGGCTGGCAGCGCCGCTCGGCCCCCTCCGGGCGGGGCCGCGGCGGTGGCGCAAAGGGACGCGAAAAGCATCGCGGCCGCGAGAATCGCTCTGGGAAATGGTATCTCGCGTCGCTTTTCCACCGCTCGAGCATAGGAAGCGGGGCTCCGCTTCGTCAATAGCGCCTTCGGCGAACTGCATGTCGGCGACCTGCGTATAGCGCCTTCGGCGCTGACTGAGGGGAAATCATTGTGGGGGTCGCTCGCGAGCGGAACTCGCGCGGCGACCTGCGTATACTGTTTACCGTCTGCCGATAATGAATGTATACTGTCGCAACTTAAGGAACAGGGGATGCAGGAGAGGAAGAGCGTCATCGATCTGCCGGTCAAGCTCGTGCTCACCGAGGAGGGGACGTCCTTCTTCATTCGCAAGGGCAAGAACCTCAAGAAATTCAAGCTGGCGGACAACGTCGAGGAATACGGCATCGTGCTCGACGTCGTGAGCCCGGCATCGCTGCAGCGGATGATGCTCATCGACTACATATCCAAGGTGGAGATCTCTAAAAGCGAGTTCATGTCGACTCGCCAGGAGATCATGGATCTCTCCAAGCTCGTCGTCTATTCCATGCTGTACCGGCAATACGACGCCTATATCTTCGCTCGCGTCCTCGCCAGCGACGTCATCAAAAAGTGGAACAGGCTCAATCCCGCCAACATCATCGACGACAAGACGAGGATCAACGACGGCTTCCTGCAGAACGTCCTCAGGGAGAAGGAGAAGGACATCCTCGAGATCAAGCAGGAGATCCTCTCGCCGATGTACGCGTACATCAGCAAGAACTCCTCGCTGTTGCCCGAGGAAAAAAACGTCCAGCTCCTCCTTTCGGAGAAATTCCTCAACAACCTGCGGCCCTTCACCTGGTTCATCATCGCGAAATTCAAGGGTGCCGACGGTTACGACCAGCTGATCAAGGACATCCGCACCTCCCTGGCCGAGTATATGGAGAAGTCCAAGATAGCCGAGTACGTCTCGCTCATGGTCATCGAGCTCGCGATGAACGCCGAGAACTCGAACCTGAAGCGCGAGGCCAAGGCCATCTTCAAGGGCGCGGTGGACATGAACGCCGTGCTCTTCGACCCCAACATCCGCAGGCAGGTCATCGAGTCCCTCGAGCGCAAGGGCGAGCTGGTCTACCTCTCCTGGAAGATCGGCTCGCGGGGCGCGACCGTGGGCATGCAGGGTAGGCTCCAGATCACCCTCTACAACAAGGAGTCCGAGTACCAGACCACCAAGGAGACCATCGAGGACCGCAAGAGCGCCGACCTCAAGAAGAAGAGCCTCCAGGACTTCTACAAACAGCTTCCCGAAGGCGAGGCTAACACCGAGCTCGGCCTCTATTACCTCTCCTACCTTTCCGAGGCCTGCGAGAAGGTGAACGTTAAATTCGAGTCGCTCGTCAACCAGATGCCCGGTTCCGACCTCACCGTTATCACCCTCGTCATCAACCTCTGATCGCGCGTCCCGTCGGATCCCGAAGCGTCTTACTATCTTAAATTAACCTAGCTCGCCACGCCCGTCCGAGAGCCCTCCATTCCTTGACAGGCCATGGACTTTCATATACTTTTACACGATGCCGTTCGTCGCGTTTTCGACCCGGCGCCAATAGTACCTATCGATTTATGGAGGAATACACTTCATGGCAAAAGCAAAGTTCGTCTACCAGTTCGGCGGCGGTGTCGCCGAGACCAGCGTGACCAGCAAGGACATCCTCGGCGGCAAGGGCGCCGGGCTCATGGAGATGACCAAGATCGGCCTGCCCGTCCCGGCCGGCTTCACGATCGGCATCCCCGCCTGCGAAGAATACTACAAGTCCGGCCGTAAGCTTCCCAAGGCGATCGTCGACGAGATCAAGATCGCCCTGGCCAAGCTCGAGAAGACCGCCGGAAAGAAACTCGGCGATTCCAAGGATCCTCTCCTCGTCTCCGTCCGCTCCGGCGCTGCCCGCTCCATGCCCGGCATGCTCGAGACCATTCTCAACCTCGGCCTCAACGACAAGTCGGTCGAGGGCCTGGCCGCCAAGACCGGCAACCCCCGCTTCGCCTACGACAGCTACCGCCGCTTCATCCAGATGTACTCCACCACCGCCATGGGCCTCTCCAAGGAGCCGATGGAGGAGATGCTCTCCGACATGAAGAAGAAGCTCGGCGTCAAGAACGACACCGAGCTCAAGGCCGAGGACCTCAAGAAGCTCTGCGAGGAGTTCAAGGCCTTCTACAGCTCCAAGAAGGGCAAGGCTTTCCCCCAGGACCCAGTCGAGCAGCTCTGGGGCGCCATCGACGCCGTCTTCGACTCCTGGGAGGCCGACAAGTCGGTCACCTACCGCCGCGTCGAGAAGATCACCGACCTCAAGGGCACGGCCGTCAACGTCGTCCAGATGGTCTTCGGCAACAAGGGCGACAACTCCGGCACGGGCGTCTGCTTCACCCGCGACCCCAACTCCGGCGAGAACGTCTTCTACGGCGACTGCCTCATCAACGCCCAGGGCGAGGACGTCGTAGCCGGCATTCGCACTCCCATGAAGCTCATCGAGCTCGCGACCAAGCTCCCCAAGGCCTACAAGCAGCTCTGCGAGGTCCGCAAGACCCTCGAGAAGAACTTCAAGGAGATGCAGGACCTCGAGTTCACGATCGAGGACGAGAAGCTCTACATGCTCCAGTGCCGCACCGGCAAGCGCCTCCCCGCGGCCGCCTTCAAGATGGCCGTCGACATGGTGGGCGAAGGCCTCATCACCAAGGCCGAGGCCATCGCCCGCATCAGCCCCGAGCAGGTCGAGGGCGTCTTCTACCCGATCATCGACGTGGCCGCCGTGGGCGCCCCCAAGCTCAAGGAGCTCAAGCTCGCCACGGGCATCGACGCCGTGCCGGGCGCCGCCGCCGGCAAGCTCATGTTCAACGCCGCCGACGCCGAGGAAGAGACCAAGAAGGGCGTCAAGGTCATCCTCATCCGCCGCGAGACCAGCCCCGAGGACGTCGGCGGCATGTTCGCGGCCCAGGGCATCCTCACCGCCACCGGCGGCAAGACTTCCCACGCGGCCGTCGTGGCCCGCGGCTGGGGCAAGTGCTGCATCGTCGGCTGCGAGGCCCTCGACATAGACGACAAGGCCAAGACCGTCCGCGTCGGGGGCAAGGTCCTCCGCCAGGGCGACGAGGTCACCCTCAATGGCACCACCGGCGACGTTTTCCTCACCGCCCTGCCCCTCAAGAAGCCCGAGCAGACCAAGGAGTTCAAGACCCTCCTCAGCTGGTGCGACGAGATCCGCACTCTCAAGATCCGCACGAACGCCGATACCCCGCACGACGCGCAGAAGGCCATAGAGCTCGGCGCCGAGGGCATCGGGCTCTGCCGCACGGAGCACATGTTCTTCAAGGACTTCAAGGTACCCGCCAACAGCGAGAAGCGCCAGCTCGCCATCCAGGAGATGATCATCGCCGACGACGTCGAGTCGAGGAAGAAGGCCCTCGCCAAGCTCCTCCCCTTCCAGCAGGCCGACTTCGAGGGCATCTTCGAGGCGATGGACGGCAAGCCCGTCACGATCCGGCTCATCGATCCTCCCCTCCACGAGTTCACCCCCAAGGACGCCGCCGGCGTCGACAAGCTCGCCAAGATCACGGGCAAGACCCCCGATTTCATCAGGATGCGCTGCGACCAGCTCCACGAGTCCAACCCCATGCTCGGCCA
>DBTW01000056.1 GCA_002307245.1 Spirochaetaceae bacterium UBA1306
CGCCCTCGTTCACGAGGTCGTCCTCTATGTCGAGGATGAAGCAGGCGTGGGGCTGGGGCCGCGCGTAGGCCGAGGAGGACTTCGTCACCTCGCCCGAGGAGGGGTCCACGTAGTAGTGGCCCTGGGCCGGGCCCTCGATGCCGTAGACCGCGTGGAGCCCGGTGTTGAACCACTGCGGGCTGTTGGGCGCGGCCATCTGTCGGGCGAGCATGTACAGGAGCTCGTCGTAGAAGGCCGAGGCGTCCTCCTCGCCGTCGAAATAGCCGGCCTTCTTGCCCCATTCGGTCCAGGTATAGGCGAGGCGGTGGAAGACCTGGCGGGCGTCGGTCTCGCCTTCCCCGCCCTCGGAGGCCGGGCCGCGTTGGTCCCTGGGCACGAAGGCCGTCCAGGCCTTGGCCTTGTCCGCCGGCACGCCGGCTTTCCGGAAGTATTTCTGCGCGATGATATCGGTGGCGATCTGGCTCCAGGTCGAGGGCACGATGGCCCCCTCCATATGGAAAACGGCCTTGCCGTCGGTATTTCTGATCTCGCTTTTCCTCGTGACCCACTCGATGCCTTGGTAGGGGCCTCTGCCTTTTTTTGTGAATCTTCTCTCGAACTGCACGCCGAGCCTCCAATTATATAAAATAGTCTATATAGAGATTTGAATACATGATAGTTTCAGACGCCGGTACACTATATATTGGGGCTACCGCTATGGCAATAATCAATCTGTAGAAAAAAATGAAAAAAAACCTATCGTTTCATCAGCGATTTCGGTCCTGTCCGCGCTAAGGGGGGGCTAAAATATGCCCGATAATCGAGGATGAACATGAAGCTAGCCGCATTCATATACGCAGGAGCCCTGTCTCCCTACGCCCTCAAGCCGATAGCCGGAGGGAGCTCGGCCTACGAGCGATGCCTGGACTTCGTGTCCCGGCTCCCGGGCCTGGAGCGGACGGTAGTCGCCGAGGGAAGGCTCGAGCTTCCCGATGGCCCGTATACGAAGGTTCGCCGAGAGGCCTGGACCCTCGATGGCCTACTCGAGGCGATGGACGAGGCGGGTAGGGGGGCTGACGCCCTGCTCTTCGCCTGGGCCGATGAGCCCTTCCTCGATTCGGCCCTCGCCGCGAAGATGCTCGGCGATTTCAAGCGCTACCGCGCGGAGTACGGCTTCGCCGACGGCTATCCCATCGGTCTCGCCGCCGAGATCCTCTCCCCGCGGGTGATACCCGCCATCCGGAGCCTGGCATCGGCCCTCCCGCCCGGGATAAACCGGGCTTCCCTTTTTACCGCGATCCAGAAGGACATCAACGCCTTCGACATCGAGACCGACATCGCCCCCCTCGACCTGCGCGAGCTGCGGCTCGAGCTGGCCTGCGACACGAAACGGAACGCCCTCCTCGTCGAGCGCCTCGCGGGGGCGGGGGTATCCGACGCGGCGAGCGCCCTCGAGCTCATCCCGAGGAATCTCGAGCTCCTGCGCAGCTTGCCGGCCTTCGTGCAGGTGCAGATAGCCTCGGGTTGCCCTCAGGCCTGCAGGCTCTGCGCCTACCCGCTCTTCGGCGGCGACATACTCTCGCTGCGCCGGGACATGCCGCGGGAGGACTTCGCCTCCATCCTGGACCAGGTCGTCGAGCTCTGCGACGACGCCGTCATCGACATATCCCTGTGGGGAGAGCCTTCGATGCACGCCGATATCGGGGGCATGGTGGGCGAGGTCCTGTCGAGGCCCTCGCTCTCGCTGATTATCGAGACTTCCGGGCTGGGCTGGGACCATAAGGTCGTGGAATCTATCGCCGAGGGCGGCGGCCGGGGGAGGATCGACTGGGTCGTATCCCTGGACGCCTGGAGCCCCGAGCTCTACGCGGAGCTGCGCGGCCCGGGCTACGAGGAGGCCGTCGGCTTCGCCGAGCTCCTCATCGGACTCTTCCCCGGCAGGGCCCACGTGCAGATGGTGCGCTCCAGAGAGAACGAGGCCGAGCTCGAGGTCTTCTGGCGCGGCTGGAAGAAGCGGACCGATCAGGTCATCGTGCAGAAATACTCGAGGCAGGCCGGTCTCCTGCCGGAGCGCAAGGTCTCCGACCTCTCGCCCCTCGCGCGGAGGCCCTGTTGGCACCTCAAGCGGGACCTCTCCGTCCTCGTCGACGGGACCGTGCCCCTCTGCCGCGATTTCTCTCACGGCGACATCGTCCTCGGCAACGCGCTGAAGTCGCGCGCCGGGCTCGCCGAGGCCTGGGCCGCCGGCGACCGCCTCCATGCGCGGCATATCGAGGCCTGCAGGGCCGGGGACCCGGCCGGCGTAGCCGGCGGCTCCGGGGCTTCCTGCCTTCCCGCGCCCTGCGAGGCCTGCGATGAATACTATACCTACAACGCTTGACGCCGGGGCGGTGCCCTACACGGTCGTGGGGGCGCCGCGGGCCCCGGCGGAGGCCAAAGGCGGCTCGGGCCTCCTGTCCGTCGTCCTCCTCAACCGAGGATCCAGGCTCTATCGGGGCGACGCCCTCGGCGGCCTCGCGCGGGCCGGCCTCGCCAATGTCGTCTCGGTCGAGCCCAAGCCCGACGCGGTCGACGCCGAGAGCCTCTCCGCCCGCTATCCGAGCGCCCGATTCCTCCTGCTCTCGGGACCGGCCTCGACGGGAGTGCAGGTCAACCTGGCGATCCGCGAATCGACGGGTCCCTACGTCCTCGTCCTCTGGAACGACATGTCCCTCGCGGCCCAGGGCCTCTCGAGCCGCTTCTACGAGCGCCTGGCCGAGCGCGAGCTCCTCTGCCGCGTGCCCGCGCTCTTCGGCAAGGGGGGGGAGCAGATCCCCTCCGTGGCGATGCCCGCGATGGGCGGGTCCAGCCTCAAGGTGCTCGGGATAGTCCCGGAGAAGGAAGGGGCGAGGAGCCTCTATCCCTTCGATTACGCCGGCATCTACTCGAAGGAGAAATTCATCCTCACCGGGGGCTTCGATCCCGGCTTGGCCAACCCTTATTGGCAGAAGCTGGATTTCGGCTTCCGCGCCTGGCTCTGGGGCGAGGAGATCCGGCTCGCCCAGGCCCTGAAGCTCTCCTACGCCGATCCTCCTCCCGTCGATGACGAGACTCCCGACGGGTGCTATAAATGGTTCTGGCTCAAGAATCTCGCCCCGAGCTTCCGGGGCGACTCAGGGCTTATCGGCTCCTATCGCTTCTGGTCCTACCTCCGGTGCAGGAGGGGCGGCTCTCTCTCGGCCCTGGGCGAATTCCGCGCGGCTCGCGACTGGGTCCGCCTCAATCGCTATCGCTTCCGCACGGACGCGTCGAGCCTCGTGGATCTCTGGGAGGAATCGGACTGATGCTCGCCATCGTGCTCCAAGCCAGGCTCGGCTCTACCCGCCTGCCGGGCAAGGCCCTCCTTCCCCTCGGGGGCTCGACCCTGGTCGAGCAGGCCATGTCCCGCCTCTCCCTGGTTCCCGCCGGGATCCGCGTGCTCGCGACCGACGAAGCGAGCGCGGGGGCCCTGTCCCCGGCCGCCGAGCGCCGGGGCTTCGAGCTCCTCGTGGGCCCGGCCGAGGACGTCCTCGCCCGCTACTGCCTCGCCATACGCCGCTTCGGTCCCGAGCTCGTGCTCCGCGCGACGGGCGACAATCCCCTGGTCTCCTACGAGCTCGCCTCGCTCCTCGTCCGACGCCGGGCCGAAGCACCCTCCGACTACTCGGGCTTCCTGGGCATGCCCACGGGCATGGGCGTGGAGCTCGTGTCCTCCGATGCCCTGCTCCGCGCGGAGGCTGAGGCCCGCAAGGAGAGCGAGCGCGAGCACGTCTGCCCCTATCTTTACGGACACCCGGAGCTCTTCCGCGTCGACCGTCTCGAGGCCCCGCCCGAGCTCAGGCTCGAGGGAGCCAGCGTCACCGTCGATACGGCCGCCGACTACGAGGCTATGCTCAGGCTCTATGGCGCCCTCTATTCGGGCCGTCCCATCGCCGACGCCGAGCTCCTGGCCTACCTGAGAGACCTCGCCTCGCAAAAAAAGAGAGTCAGGCCATGAGCCGGTCCATGCTCCTCGTGCCCTCGGTCGCCAAGGGCAACGGCTCGGGCCACCTCGTGCGCTGCCTCGCCCTTGCCCGCGCCCTCGGGCCCCAAGCCTCGATCTACGTGCCCGAGGCCAAGTCCGAGACAGCCTGGAGCGCCGCCGAGCTCTCCCTGGCCTATGCCCGGGAGCTCTCGGGCCTGCGCATAGTATCGGAGCTGCCCGCGCCCTCCCGTCGCGGGCCCTGGGACCTCATCGTCCTCGATCGCCGGGCCACGAGTTTGCCTGAGTTCTATTCCTGGGACCGCTACGCTCCGGTGATGGCCATCGACGAGGGCGGGGAAGCCCGGGACTCCATGCACTACCTGGTCGACATCCTGCCACGGCACCCGAAGGCCGCCGGCTGCGAGGCCAACCTTTCGGGCGTAGGCTTCCTGGACTTGCCTCGGGCCAGGCGCCCGCCCCCGGCCGAGTTCAAGCGTGTCCTCGTCTCTTTCGGCGGCGAGGACGGGGCCGGCCTCACCCTGGGCTTCGCCAGGCTCCTCGTGGCCGAGGGCCTCGTGGTCCCCGCCGACCTCACGGTCGTCTCCGGGGCCTTGAGGCGGGGCGCGCCGCCGGTCGGCCTCGAGGGCGCGACCATCCTCGGCCCCGTCCAGGACTTGAAGGAGCACCTGTCCCGATACGACCTGGTGTTCACCCAGTTCGGCCTCACCGCCTTCGAGGCGGCTTGGGCCGGCTGCGGCGTCGTCCTCCTCAATCCGAGCCGTTACCACCGCGAGCTGTCGCTGACCGCGGGCTTCCCCGAGATAGGCATCCTCCGCCCGGACCGCAAGCGCCTCCGCCGCTACCTGCGCGCCCCGGCCGAAGTCCTGGATAAGCTTGCGGAGCTCGTGCCCTCCGAGCCCGAGTCCCTGGCCGATCTCGTCGCCGGCCTCGAGCCCGCGGGCTCCCGGGACTGCCCCTCCTGCGGGAGTCCCTCGAGGCTCTCCCTCTATCGAGGCAAGGCGAAGAGCTACTTCCGATGCCACGCCTGCGGGGCCGTGTATATGCAACGCTTCTCCAGCGGCCGGGAAAATCCTTACAAGGAAAGCTATTTCTTCGACGAGTACCGGAAGCAATACGGCAAGACCTATCTCCAGGATTGGCCGGCCCTGACCGCCCTCGCCGAGTCCCGGCTCGACGCGATCGAGGAGCTGGCCTCCTCCAGCCTGGGGCGCGGCAAGGGACTCGCGATGCTCGACGTCGGTTGCGCCTACGGCCCCTTCCTCGCGGCGGCCAAGGCCCGCGGCCAGGAGCCCTACGGCCTCGACGCCGCCGAGGAGGCGGCTTCCTATGTCCGGAAAGAGCTGGGCATCCCGGCGGCGGCCGGCGACTTCCTCGACTCGCGGGCCGCCTCGACCTTCGGGGGGCCTTTCGACGCCCTCTCAATGTGGTATGTCGTCGAGCACTTCGACCGCCTCGACAAGGCCCTGCGCAACGCGGCGGCCCTCGTCCGGCCCGGCGGGATTCTCGCCATCTCGACGCCCTCCCTCGAGGGCGCGACGGGCCGCTTCGACCGCCGCGGCTTCTTCGAGCGCAGCCCCGAGGACCATTTCACCGTCTGGGAGCCCTCCAGGGCCAAGGGTATTCTCAAGGCCTACGGCTTTCGAGTAGAACGTATCCGCGTCACGGGCCAGCATCCCGAGCGCCTGCCCGGCCTGCGCTACCTGGCCTCGAAAGCCGGGCGCAACCCGCTGGACCGCGCCCTCGCGGCCCTCGGGACGCGCATATCGCGCAGTCTCGGCCTCGGCGACACCTTCGAGGTCTACGCCGTCCGGGAAGGCGCCAAAGAAGCGCCCGCCCCGCAGGTCGATGCGAAGGCCGAGCCTCGAGACGCAGCCGGCTCGGACCTCGAGGCCGGGAGGGACGCGACCCGAGGCCCGAAAAACGACTGATTGGAGAGAAGCCCTATGACCGTCTTCATCCTCGGGGCGGGCGTCATGCAGATCCCCGCGATTCGCTGCGCGAAGGAGCTCGGCTGGGTGGCCGTCGTGGCCGACGGCAATGCCTCGGCCCCCGGCGCCGAGCTCGCCGACCGCTTCCTCCACGTCGACCTCAAGGACGGCGAGGGCCTGGCCGCCGCCGCCCGCGGAATCCAGGCCGAGTTCGGCCTGGACGGCGTCTTCACGGCCGGCACCGATTTCTCGGCCTCGGTGGCCTTTGTCACGAACGAGCTCGGCCTCCCCGGCATTCCCCTCGGGACCGCCCTCAAGGCCTCCGACAAGCTACGGATGCGCGCGGCTCTCGCCGCCGCTGGCGTGAGCTCCCCGCGCTTCACGGCCGCCTCTTCCCCGGCGGACGGCCGCGCCGCGGCCGAGTCCCTCGGCTTCCCCCTCGTGGTCAAGCCGGCCGACAGCATGGGGGCCCGGGGCTGCCGCGCCGTCCGCGCCCTGCCCGAGCTCGAGGAGGCCATCGCGGCCGCCCTCCCGTACAGCCGCTCGGGCAGGGCTATCGTCGAGGAATACGTCGACGGTCCCGAGTTCTCCATCGACGCCCTCGTCCACGGCGACGAGATCCGCATACGCGGCCTGGCCGATCGGCACATCTTCTTCGATCCCTTCTTCGTCGAGCTCGGGCATACGATGCCAAGCTCCCAGGCCCCTGAGATCCAAGCCGAGGTGCTGCGCGTCTTCCGTCAGGCCGTGGCGGCCCTCGGCATCAGGCTGGGCGCGGCCAAGGGCGACATCAAGTATTCCCCTACCCGGGGCCGGGCGATGGTCGGCGAGATAGCCGCGCGGCTCTCGGGCGGCTACATGTCGGGCTGGACCTATCCCTACGCCAGCGGCATCGACCTCACGCGGGAAGCCCTGCTGCTCTGCGTCGGCGGCGCCTTGGGTCCCGAGCGCCAGGACCGGGGCTGGGTTTCCGCCGAGCGAGCCTTCATCTCGATACCCGGCAGGGTGGCGGCGGTCGAGGGCTACGCCGAGGCCGAGCGCATGCCCTACGTCAAGCGGCTCTTTCTCCGCGCGGCTCCCGGGGACCGCGTCGTTTTCCCCTCGAACAACGTCGAGAAGTGCGGGAACGTCATCAGCCAGGGGCCGACGCGCGAGGCCGCCGTCGCGGCCGCCGAGTCGGCAGCCGGCTGCCTGCGCATCCGCCTCGTCCCCGACGATCCCGACACCGAGGCCTATCTCCGCGGCGCTTGGAAGACCGAAGGCCCTTCCTGGCCGCCCTATGCCTTTGAAATTGAGGGCGAGGCGTGCAGGGCCCTGGCCGAGATGCCCGAGTACGCGGCGGCCGAGCTTCGAGGCGCCGCCGGATACGGCAGCGGGCGCGTCGCGCCCTTCGCCTTCGCCGGCCAGGTCCTTGGCCGCGATTGGAGCGGTCGCGGCTTCGCGGAGTCGGCGTCGCAGGCCATCGCCATCGCGGGCGGGCGCCCCGATGCCGCGCGCCTGCTTGCCGGGCGCTTTTGGCGAGCCTTGGCGCGCGGCGGCCTCCAGGCGGCCGTCTATACCCTCGATACCGAGACGGCGAGGCGCGGGGCGGCGCGATGAACGGAGCCTTCAAGAAGGCCTGTCTGCTCATCCCCTGCGCGGTCCTGGGCTTGGCGCTCTCCGCCACGCCCGCCGATAAGGCGGCGCCGAGCGCGGCGGCCGTCGGCCTGACTGCCGCCGACCTGGCCGCCCGCATCAAGGCCCGGCTTTCCTATGACCCTTTGACCGGCTATGGCCTTTTCGAGAAGGCGGGAGCGCGGCTCGTCTTCGCCCGCGAGCTACCCTGGGCGATCTTCGATTGGGCCGACTCCCTCGCCATCGATCCGCCTACCGAGCTCGAGGGGAGCCTTTCCTTCACCGCCGCGGCAGCAGGCATCGTAGAAAAGGCCTTCTCGGAGGCCGACGCGGCCGCCAGGAGCCATTTCTCGGTCGCGGCGATACTCATTGACCCGGGCCATGGGGGGAAGGACCCCGGGGCCATAGGGGAGCAGGGCTCGGGGAGCAAGAAGCTCCGCATCGTCGAGAAGGAGGTCACGCTCTCGATCTCCCGCAAGCTCTACGACGCGCTCAAGGCAAAGTATCCCGACAAGCGTATACTCATCACCCGCGAGGGCGACAGCTATCCCAGCCTGGAGGACCGCGTCGATATGGCCAATTCGGTCGACCTCGCCTCGAACGAAGCCATCATCTACGTCTCGATCCACGCGAATTCCTCGTTCAACAAGAACGCGAAGGGCTACGAAGTCTGGTACCTGAACCCGGAGTACCGTCGGACACTCGTCGATTCCCGGAAGGCCCAGGGCGCCGAAAAGGACATCGCCCAAATCCAGAACATAATGCTAGAGGAGGAATTCACGACCGAGAGCATAATCCTCGCCCGGAACATCATGGGTGGCCTCCAGTCCTCGATCGGCTCCGACAGCCCGAACCGGGGCATCAGGGCCGACGAATGGTTCGTCGTGCGAAACGCTCGGATGCCCTCGGTCCTGATCGAGGCGGGCTTCGTGACCAACCCCGAGGAGGGCAAGCTTCTCTCTCGGGACGATTACTTGTCCCGCGTGGCAAGCGGCGTATATAATGGCCTCGTCGATTTCGTCGGCTATTTTGAGTCTATGAGAGGCGCCCCTTCCCCATGAACCGCATCCTCGACGCTTCCCGCCGATTCTTCCTCGCCCTTGGCCGAGCCCTGTCCGCGGCCTGGTCGATAGCCCTGAAATGGCTCTCCGTACCGGTCAATCTATGTTTGGCCGCCATAGCCTTGTTTTTTCTCGTTTCCTTCGGCTCGTGGGCGATCGGCGACCGATTCTCGACGGTCCTCCTATACTTCCCGGACTCGAATGGGGCCCTTCATGGGGAAACCCGCGAGGTCCCACGTTGCTTCGGGGCCGAGAAGCGCGCCGAGCTCATCGCGTCCGAGCTGCTCCTGGGGCCGGGAAACGGCTCCTTGGTTCGAGCCTTCGAGGCTGGCGTCCAGGTTCAGTCCGCGATCTATCGAAAAAGCAGGCTTTTCGTCGATATTTCGCCCGAGGCCGCGTTGGCCGAACCGAAGGCTTTGAAGGCCGGGATAGCCGCGATGGATCGCAGCCTGGTGGCCGCGTTGCCCGGAATCAAGCGCATATCGCTCACGATAGGCGGGAAAGAGCCCTATATTGCCGGTTTGGAGGTAGAAGAAGGGAGAAAGGGCGCAAAAAAAACCGGAAAATAATTGACAAAGGTTTTTCACAGCGTATACTTCCTTATCAAATAGTGGACACCCGTGCTAGTGTGCAATGAAAGGAGTTATTGCATGAGAAGGCAAGTAATCGTATTCGCCCTGGCGCTAATCCTCGTGGGCGCGTTCTCCGCCATATCCGCCGACGAGGCCGTTCTTATCGATTTCTCTACCCTCAAGGCCGATATCGTGGCCGATCCGGTCAACCAAGGCAAGTTCACCGAAAACCGCGCCACCATGATGGATTTCTCGGGCACGGCTGGCGCGAGCTACACCGAGGATCAGAAGAAGCAGATGCGCACCTCCCTCGCCATCAGGAATTGGGATGTGGTTCTCGCTTCCTCCTCCAGGAGCAACCTGAACCAGGCCCTCTCCCTCACGGCCGAGGCGCCGGTTGACAAGTCCGCGAAGAAGTACGCCGATCAGTCCGTCATGGGGATCCGCGTTCACTTCCCCGTCGCGGATTACAACAGCTGGGCCAAGATCGCTCCGCCCTTCGAGATCCCCGCGTTCGAGCCCAAGGCCACCATCGATGACCAGGGAGTCATCACCGAGGCCAAGGATAAGGGTAGCGATCCCGCGAACTCCAGGCTCACCCGATTCGAGGGCAGCTACGACGCCAACACCAAGATCACCACCGCTCTCGGCGTGGTCAAGAACGTAGGCGTCATCAAGTCGCTCGCCGTCACGGTCAAGGGCCTGAACTTCCCCCATGGCCTCTCGGTCGTCCTCAAGGACTCCGACGGCAATGAGCAGAACATCTTCCTCGGCTACCTCAACTTCGATGGCTGGAAGGAAATCCGCTGGGACAACCCCGCCTACGTGCAGGATGTCCGCAACCGCGAACTCCGCGTATTCCCCCTCTATCCGAAGACCACGCCGCTCGTCAAGTTTGACGGCTTCGTGATCACCCGCGACGCCGCTCATGACGGCGGTGACTTCGTCGCCTACGTCAAGGACGTCAAGATCCTCTACGACAAGGCCGTCCTCGAGCCCGTCCAGGACATCGACGACGAGACCCTGTGGGGCATCGTGGGTAAGAAGGAGACCGAGCGCAAGAGCATCGAGTCCAAGCGCTTCGGCGCTCAGCAGGTCCTGCGCTATCTCGAAAAGACGAAGCAGGAGAGCAAGAGCGACTTTACTCCCGCGGCTGACGCCAAGAAGTAATGTCCGTCAATCCCTAAGAATGTGCGACGGCCGGGACGTAAGTTCCGGCCGTTTCTTTATGCCCAAAAAAATACCAGTCTAGGAGCAGTCGTGAGGTCTATGGGAGAGAGTGGGGCCATTCCGGATAAGGGAGAGCTGAAGTCCGTCTACGAGAAGCGTAAACGAGCCTACGCTCGGTTGCTGTCCGAGATGGAGTCTAGGCTTAGGCTTGCCCTCGAGAAGGATTCCATGGGCCCCATCGTCAAGGGAAGGGTAAAGTCCTTCGATTCTTGGTATGCGAAGCGGATCCGCATCCTGCGCAACGCCAAGTCCGGGGGTAAGGCGCCTATCCCTATTACGGATATTGTAGCCTTGAGGGTGGTCTGTCCATTTCTCGGGGACCTCAACCTCGCAGAAGCCTCGATCTGCTCTTCCTTCAAGGTTATCGAGGTCGAGCGCAAGGGCGCCGAAAGGTCCTTCCGCGAATTCGGCTATGAATCGATCCATCTCCTCGTCGAGCTGCCCGAGGATCTCAAGTCCGAGTCCTTGGGCTTCGAACTACAGGTAGTGGAAGTCCAGCTGCGGACGATTCTGCAGGAAGCCTGGGCCGAGGTCGAGCACGAGCTCGTCTATAAGGCGGAGTTCACGCCCTTCGACGAGCCCATGAAGCGCAAGCTTGCCGCCTTGAACGCCAACCTCTCACTCTCAGACATCATCTTCCAGGAGATCCTCGATTATCAACGGAAGCTGACTTCCGAGCTCGAGCGTAGGCGCTCGGCGTTTTACGGCAAGATCGAAGGGGCGATGGATAAGCCTTTCGAGTCGGGTGAATTCCCCGCCAAGGGTCCCCGCGAGTCCAAGCCGGAGCTCGACTTCGACAGGCGCGAACCAAACTCGCCCCGAGCGACCTCGGTGAGCATGGACGATCTCCTCCTATCGGCCCTGTCCGCACATAATCGCGAGGATTATCAAGGCGCCTCACGGATCTACAGTGAGATCCTCGTGCAGGACCCTGGGAAGGACATCGCGGCCGTCGTATATAAACATCGGGGCATGGCCTATTTCTCCCAATCACTCTATCCCGAGGCGATTTCAGATTTTTCCGCGAGCCTGGAACTGATTCCCGGCGACCACAAAGCCGCATATTATCGGGGCGTAGTGAAGAGCGTTCTCGAGGACTATGCTGGGGCTATCGAGGATTTCGACCTTGCGATAGCGATCCATCCCTATCACTTCTTCTCGTATTATCGACGGGCTATGGCCTATTGGCATCTCGAAGACTTTGCTCAGGCAGTGGCGGACTCGGAATCCGCCCTCAAGCTCGAGCCAGGCAATGTCCAGGCCGTACGTTTGCGGGAACTGGCCCTCAAGAAGCTGAAGATGTAGGCTCGGCGACGGAAAGCTATCTCCCATAAAGAATAACTGATTGGCGATTTCCGCTCGCTTATTGACATGAAGCGCGGTGAAAGGCTATATTCCGATTCTCTAGTCCCCATCGTCTAGAGGTTAGGACAGCGGGTTTTCATCCCGCCAACAGGAGTTCGATTCTCCTTGGGGATAAAGACCGGCGAAAGCCGGTCTTTTGTTTTTCTGGCGATTCCAGCCTGGGAGGGGCGCAACCGCAAGCCCACCATATTTCACCGAGCGGGAGCCGAATTACTATGGTAGGATGTCGGCCAGCCAGGGGGTTTTCAAATGCTCCATGGCCAAAAATGCCGATGTCGAGGGGTATCGGAGTGAAGATCCTCAACCGAATGATGCTCATGCTCGTCGTGTCCATCTCCGCCCTAGTCCTCAGTACCGCCCTTTTTTTCGTCTACAAGGATATGAATGGGAAGCTCCAGCAGCTCCGGGCCGAGTCGCTCACGCTCGGTAGGGACATCGCGCGGTTCCGCTACCTGACCGACGAGCTCCTTACCACGAATACCTACGCTGCGTGCTACGCCGATTGGGTCGCCAGCGCGAGCTCAACGGACAAATCGCTCGCGGCCTTCTGCAAGAGCGGGCTCCTCGTCGGCACAATGACGTCCGCCGAGGACCAGAAGCAGCGCAAGGCCATCGAGAACGTATGGGAGCTGGTGAAGGATCAGCTCTCGCAGGTCCAGGAGGTCGGGGAGGTCCTGGCGAAGGAAGGTGTGACCGGCCGCGTCGCCACCATGATCCAAGGCAATAGCTCCCTCGAGGCCTTCCAGCTCGATACCAGGGTTCACCAGCTGATCACCACCCTCGATACCTATCTCGATTCATCCATCAACAAGCTGATCGCCTCGATCGAGAAGAAGGCGATAGGCACGGACCGGACTCTATCGTTGATCATCATCTGCCTGTCGACGCTGGCCGGCGCCGCCGCGGCCTTCCTGCTCCTCGGCTTCGCCCGCGCCTTCAAGGCCTCCCTCGGGGGCTTCGGGCGCGCCATAGAGACTTGGAATGCCCATGACTTCAGCGCCTCGGTAGACGCGAAGGGCCGGGACGAGCTGTCGCTGCTGGCGCGCAAGATCAACGGCACGATAGACGATTTCGCGGGCCTCATCGGGGGGGTCGCGGGTATGGCCGAGGGCGCCGCCGCCGTCCGGGAGGAGGTGCTATCGGCCTCCAGCGAGACCGCCGCCTCGATCGAGCAGATCACGGCCAACATCGCGTCCATCCGCATCCGGATCGACGAGATGGTCGGCCGCCTGGGCGCGACGGAAAAGGCCTCGGACGCCATCGGCCAGGGCGTCTCTTCCCTGGACGAGCGGCTCGCCGAGCAGAGCGCCGCCCTGGCGCGCTCGAGCTCGAGGGCCGACGAGATGAGGGTCGCAGCCGGTCAGGCCGACGCCATAGCCATCCGCCAGAAGGCCGAGGCTGAAAAGCTCGAGGAGCTGGCCGCGGGCGAGCTGGAGCGGATCAACCAGAACAACGCCGCCATAGCCGGTACGGCGCAGGACGTGGGCAAGGTCATGGAGGTCGTCGGCATCATCAACGCGGTGGCCGAGCAGACGAACATCCTCGCGATGAACGCGGCCATCGAGGCTGCCCACGCCGGCGAGGCCGGGCGGGGCTTCGCGGTCGTGGCCGAGGAGATCCGCAAGCTGGCCGAGTCGACGAACGAGAACGCGGTCCTCATCGGCGACACGATAGGCGACATGGCCAAGAGGATCGAGGAGGTCTCCGGGTCGAGCGCCCAGACCGACGCCGACTTCAAGCGCATCGAGGGCCTCACCCGGGAGGCCCGCGAGAGCATGGAGGACCTGCTCAAGCTCGTCGCGAGCCTGTCGGGATCGGTCGCGGGCCTGGCCGAGGACCTGAAGCTGGCGGCCGGCAACTCGCGCGAGGCCAAGGCGAGGTCCGGCGAGATCCTCGCCAATTCCAAGAGCGCCGCGGAATCCGTCGGGGCGGTCTCGAGGCTCGGCCAGGAGATCAAGGGCGGCATCGGGGAGATCGAGTCGGGCTCCCGCGATTCCGGCCAGGCCATGCAGCATTTGCGCGACCTGAGCTGGAGGATCGCCGAGTCCGTGCGCGAGCTCCACGCGAGCGTCTCCGGCTACAAGACCGCCGAGACCTTCGCCCAGGCCGCGAGCGGCGAGGTATCCGGGACCGGTACCGGCGCCGAGCGATAGGCGGAAATATCCCGGGCGATATGATATGATTTATGGCAACAGCCATTGTTGGAGGATGTATGAAAAAGAAAGCACTCGTCCTTTCCCTGCTGCTCACGCTCTTCACGGTATTCAGCGCCTCGGCCTATAAGGCCGCCATCGGCGCCGAATTCGCCGTCAGCGGCCTCGGGAACGGCCTTCCCGGATCGTCCATGTTCATATCGTTCAGGCTGCCGAAATTCCCCGTGGTCTTCGGCCTCGGCGGCGGCATCTCCAGCGAGAATTCCTCGATCGCCCTCATGGCCGATTGGTGGCTCGCCCAGGGCAACCTCGTGAGCTTCGTAAACTACTACGTGGGCCCCGGCCTTTTCGCCGATTTCGCCTCCGAGGGCGCCTATGCCGGGATCCGCATCCCCGTCGGCCTGAATGCCTTCCCCATCAAGCCCCTCGAGCTCTTCCTCGAGATATCTCCCGCCTTCACGATCATCTCCCCCGGCGCCGTGAACTTCGGCTGGTCGGGATTCCAGACGGGCTTCGGCTTCCGCTTCTGGTTCTAGGCTTTAGGCTTCCTGAACGAGGGCCGCCCGGCGACGGGCGGCTTTTCTTTCTTCCCCGTCATTCCCTCGCCCTAGGCCGCCATAGGCTCCGATTTGGCTTTATATGCAAAAAATAATATATTAAGACGAGAGTTCAACTAGGAGAGAGAGATGACAGAGCATCTAGACGGCGCGGCCTTCAAGTCCCGGGTATTCGATTGGGAGAAGCACGAGGAATGGAGCTATTCGGGCAGCCTTCCCGCGATAGTGGACTTCTATGCCGAGTGGTGTGGGCCCTGCAAGATGCTTAGTCCCGTCCTCGATGAGCTCTCGGGAAAATACGAGGGCAAGCTCAAGATCTACAAGGTCGATATCGACAAGGAGAACGAGCTTGCGGCGCTGTTCGGCGTCCAGAGCGTGCCGACGATCCTCTTCATCCCGACCGAAGGCAAGCCGAGCATGGCCCTGGGCGCTTTGCCCAAGCATCAGATCGAGAAGGCGATGGGCGAGCTCCTCGGCATCAGCTGAGTTCCAGGCGCTCGGCCTTGTCCAGCGCCTCGAGGAGCAGTGGCTCGAGGCCGAGCGCCTCGTAGGCGGCGCGCTCCCTCCCGAGCTTGGCCTTGAGCATGGGGTGCTTGGGCGAGAAGAGGACGCAGCAATCCTCGTAGGGCAGGATCGAGATGTCGAAGCTGCCGATGCGCTTGGCGATGGCCACCGTGTCCTCCTTGTCCATGCCGACCAGGGGCCGCAAGACAGGAAAGTCCGTGAAGCTGGCGGTGAGGCGCATGTTCTCGGCGGTCTGGCTGGCTACCTGTCCCAGGCTCTCGCCGGTGACGATGCAGTTGGCCCCGATCCGCTCCGACAGGAGCTGGGCTACACGCATCATTCCCGACCGCATCATCAGCGTGGTGAGGTCCATCCGGGAGTCCTTCTTGATCTTGAGCTGGGCTTCGGTGAAGGGCACGGTCCAGAGGACTATGTGTCCGGTGTACGAGGATAGGAGCCTGGCCAGGCTGATGACCTTGTCCTGGGCCTCCTGAGAGGTGTAAGGATAGGCGTGGAAGTAGCAGGCTTCGAGGGCCATGCCCCGCCTGGCCATCATGTAGCCGGCGACGGGCGAGTCTATGCCCCCTGATAGGAGGAGCAGACCCTTGCCGCCGGAGCCGACGGGCAGGCCGCGTAGGCCGGGCTCGGGATCGCCGAAGACGTATGCGCGTTCCCGTATCTCGGCGTTGATCGTGAACTCCGGGCTGTGGAGATCCACCTTCGTGCCCGGGCAGGCCGCCAGCACGACTTCGCCGATCTTGGCCGAGAGCTCAAAGGAACCGAGCTCGAAGCTCTTGTCCGAGCGCCGCGACTCTGCCTTGAATCGGGTTTTCCCCTGCGCGACCCGGGCGCGCGCCACTTCGACGGCCGCCTCCAGCACGGCCGCGAGGCGCTTCTCTGTCTTGATCGCGCGGGCGTAGCCGTTGATGCCCGGCATGCGGGAGAGTATCCGCTCGGCCTCGGCCGAGCGCTCCGCGGGCACGGTCAGGAAATAGCGCCCGGGAGTCATGTCTATTTTGTGGCCGATTCCCGCCCGCTCGAGGCGCGAGTGGAGCTGGGAGCGCAGCCGGTCCTCGAATTCCTTGCGGTTGCCGAGCTTCAGGAGAATCTCTCCGACCTTGATGAGGTAGAACGCGTCCATGGCTATCCCTTCATGTCTTGAGCTTGCGATAGGCGCGCGATGCGGCCTCGAGGAAGAGGTCCACCTCGGCCTCGGTGCTGAGGCTGCCCGTGGAAACGCGGATGGCCGATAGCGTCAGGTCCTCGGGCAGGCTCATCGCGGCGAGGACCCGGCGGCCGGGCTTCTTGGCGTTGGAGGAACAGGCCGAGCCCGTGGAGACGGCCACGCCCAGGTCCGAGAGGGCCCGGGCGAGCACTTCGCCCGAGAGGCCCGGGAAGGCGAGGCTCAGGATAAAGGGCGAGTAGCGCGGGTCGCCTGGCTGCCGGCCCAGGGGGAGGGCCAGGGCTCCGGGGATCGTCCCGATGCCCGCAAGGAGCCTGGCCTCGAGGCCGCGCGCCTTGGCCATGTTCCCTGCGAAGCCGGAATTCGCCGCCTCGGCCGCCGCGGCGAAAGCCCAGGCGCCCTGGAGGCTCTCCGTCCCCGGCCTCATGCTCCGCTCCTGCCCGCCTCCCAGTGCCAGGCTCTCGATGGGAGCCGAGGTCCAGAGGGCTCCGGCTCCGCGGGGTCCGCGGACCTTGTGGGCGGAGAGTGCCATCGAAGAGAGGCCCGAGGCGATGGGGTCGAGCTCGACCTTGCCCAGGGCCTGTACCGCGTCGGAATGGAAGCGCGGGGGGCCGCGCCCGTAGGCCGATGAGGCCCTCGCTATAGCGCCGGCGATGGCCTTCAGTTCCTGTACGGCGCCGGTCTCGTTGTTGACGGCCATGACGGCGACGAGAGCCGTGTCCTTGTCCACGGCCGCGCCGACCTTCTCGGGGTCTATCCTGCCGTCTGCCTCGGGCCGTACGAAGACGACGTCGAGCCCGAGTGACTTGAGGAGATGGGCCTGCTCGTAGACGGCCGCGTGCTCGATCTCCGTGGTGACGAGCCGCAGGCGCTTGATGCTACCGTCGCGCCTCGCGCCCAGGGCCGAGCGCAGCAGGGCCAGGAGCGGGATGGAGTCGGCCTCAGATCCCCCGCTCGTGAAGACGATGCCCGAGGGTTCGGGCGATCCGGGGATGGCCGAGGCCAGGCGCCTGCGGGCTTCCTCGAGCCTGGCCTTGGCCGAGGCGCCCAGGCCGTGCCTGCTGGAGGGATTGCCGTAAAGCTCGGAGGCGACGGCCGCGGCCTCGCCGAGGATGCCGGCGGCGGGCGGAGCAGTGCTCGCCCAATCGAGGTAGGTCATGCTGCCCTGGCCCTTAAGCCTTGCGCCGCGGGATCTGGTGCCTTCGGTCCGGAATGCTCTGTGGTTCCTTGCCCGCGGCGGCGAAGCCGGGGGCGAGGTAGAGGGCGCAATAGCAGTGCCCGCGCTCCTCGACGTCCTTCCAGGAAGGGGCGCAGGGACAGACGACGTCCGCGTCGGCCTCGGCCGAGCCATCGCTGTCGCGGCAGGGGCAGAGGAAGTAGCCGTAGCGGTTCCAGTTGGTCGTGAGCCCCTCGACGAGGCTCTGCGTGAAGTCCGCGTCGGGATTGAGGGCCCAGCCCTGCTTCCTCGCGACCATCGTGGCGAAGAGGGCGGTCTGCTCGGCTGTCTTGGGCGCCATGGATCGGCCCTTCACAGGCCGAGGCTGCGGACCCAGTCGGCCTCGATGAAGCCGACGAGGTGCTCGGAGCCGTCGACGACGGCGAAGGGGAAGGCGATGTCGACCTTGAATCGCTCCTTGAGCTCCCGCTTCGCCTCGTTCTTGTGCTCGAGGGGGATCTGGTCCATGTAGACGTATCGGTAGGCGATTCCCTTTGCCTCCAGGAAGGCCAGGGCGCGCTTGCAGAAGCCGCAGGTGGAGAGCGCGTAGACCGTCACCTCCCGCTCGCCGCGGGGGCCGGGGACGGACGTGTAGGTCAGGGTATCGATCATGGGTCGATTCCTCCAGGGGCCTAGTATACCGCCGTTCGCTCGCGGAGGTAAATGTCGCCCCGCCGCGAGGCATGTTGATGAAAGGCCGGAATTCAGCTAGCATACGATCATGCGAGATCCCGCCTTAATCCGTAACTTCTGCATCATCGCCCACATCGACCACGGCAAGTCCACCCTCGCCGACCGCTTCATCGAGAAGGCCCGGGTCATCGATCAGCGCAAGATGCAGGACCAGATGCTCGACAACATGGACATCGAGCGCGAGCGCGGCATCACGATCAAGAGCCAAGCCGTCGCCCTCGAATACGAGGCCAAGGACGGCAAGACCTATACCCTCAACCTCGTCGACACGCCAGGCCACGTCGATTTCTCCTACGAGGTGTCGCGGGCCATCTCCTCCTGCGAGGGGGCCCTCCTCCTCATCGACGCCACCCAGGGGGTCGAGGCCCAGACCCTCTCCAACATGTACATGGCCCTCGAGCACGACCTCGAGATCGTCGCCGCCCTCAACAAGATCGACCTGCCGGCTGCCGACCCCGACCGCTACGCCGCCGACGTCCGGACGGTGCTCGGCATTCCCG
>DBTW01000148.1 GCA_002307245.1 Spirochaetaceae bacterium UBA1306
TTAGCGCGCCGCTTTTAGGGCCAAACGCTTCGCTAGGCCTTCGGATGCGGCGCGATCAGATTTAGCGCGCCGCTTTTAGGTCCTCCGCGGCGAGGACTACGGCGGTGGCGTGGATCGAGGCGCCGGAGATCGCGTCGGTGCTCGTATCGGCCTTGAGCGGGATCTTGGCGGGGTCCTGGGCTTGGACGATCGCGTCCTGCACGGCCTTGGCCTGGACGTTCCACGCGCCCTTCTTCGCGGCCTTCTCCATCCCGTACTTCCCGGCGAGGTCCTCGACGAGCTTGGACTTCTTGGCCTTGTCGCTGGAGAGGCCGTTCCAGATGACGTCGACGACCGTGCCGTTCACGACCGTGACCAGGGCGGAGTCCTTCCAGCCCGTGCTCTTGTCGAAGGCGGGCTGCTCGGCGAAGAACCAGCCGTCCTTCTTGTAGATGCCCTTGGGCACGGCGGGGGAGGCGAGGGCGGCGTTCACGAGCTCGAAGAAGCCCTTGACGTGGATGGTGGCGCCGGAAATGGCGTCGGTGTGGCCCTCGGCATCCTTGTACTTACTGAAGGCGATATCCTGGGAGCTCACGAGGTAGTCCTGGACGGCCTTCGCCTGGACGTTCCACTCGGCCTTGGCCTTGCCGAACTTCACCATGGGGTAGCCGCCAGCGGCCACGGCCGTGAGCTTGTCGGCGACGCCCGTATTGGATACGCCGTTCCAGCTGACGGAGGCGATCTTCCCGGACTTGACGGTGACGATGACTTGGTCCTTCCAACCCGAATCCTTTGCGAAATCGGCCTCTTGGGCGAAGTAGACCCCGTCCTTGGCCTTGACCTGGCCGAAGGCGACGCCCGATACGGCGAGGCAGAGCGCTATCGAAAGTGCGATGCTTTTCTTCATGTGTTCCTCCACTGAGGATAATCGCTTTTTTTAAATATAAAAGCAATAAGACCGAGTCTTCCGAGCCCGTGGAGCCCCGGTCCTTGACAGCTCTCGGACTCGCGTTTAGGGTGTTCGGCACGGGGGAAACTCATGAACGCGCTCGCTCTGGAACTCAACAAGGCCCTGGCGGGCAGCTCCGCCGAGAAGCTGCTCTCCGAGCTCGGCAGGCGGATCTACTTCCCCAAGGGCATCGTCGCCCAGAGCGCCGAAGCCGACGAGAAGGCCCATCGCTTCAACGCGACCATCGGCATGGCCATCGAGGGCGGGGAGCCGATGATCCTGGACTCGATCCGCTCCGGCCTGCCATCCTTGAGCGCGCGCGAGTCCGTCGCCTACGCCTCCACGGCCGGCGTCGTCGCGCTGCGCAAGCGCTGGCGCGTCGAGCTGGACCGCAAGAATCCCTCCCTCGCCGGCAAGGACGTTTCGCTGCCGGTCGTCGTGCCCGGCCTCTCCGCCGCCATCTCGCTCGCGGCGGACCTCTTCCTCGACGCGGGCGACGAGCTCGTCCTGCCCGACCTATCCTGGCCCAACTACCGGCTCATCATCGAGGAGCGCAAGGGCGCGTTATGCGCCACCTATCCTACCTTCTTCGCCTCGGGCGGCGGGCAGGGCTTCAACGTAGGCGGCCTCGAGGACGCCCTGCGCGCCTCCGCCCGCCGGGCCGAGGCCGCCGGCAAGGGCGCGAGGGCCGCCTGCATCCTCAACTTCCCCAACAATCCCACCGGGTACACGCCCAGCCTGGCCGAGGCCGACGCCATAGTCGCCGCCCTCGTGCGCGTGGCCTCCGAGGGCGTCGCCCTCCTCGCGATAGCCGACGACGCCTACTTCGGGCTCCAGTACGAGGAGGGGCTCCTGACCGAGTCGCTCTTCGCCCGCCTCGCCGACGCGCACCCGAATATCCTCGCGGTCAAGGCAGACGGCCCCACCAAGGAGGACTATGTCTGGGGCTTCCGTCTCGGCTTCCTCTCCTTCGCGTCCGCGAGCCTGGGCGAGGCCGGCCGCGAGGCCCTGGTCAAGAAGCTCATGGGCCTCGTCCGCTCCTCGGTCTCCAGCTCCTCGGCCCCGGGGCAGTACCTCGTCCTCAAGTCCCTCGACGCCCCCGGCGCCGAGGCGCAGAAGGCACGCTACCGCGGCCTCCTCGAGGCCCGCTACAAGCGCGCCCGACGCTACCTCGGGACGCATCCGATGCCCCCCTGCCTCCGCGCGCTGCCCTTCAACTCAGGCTACTTCATGAGCTTCGAGTGCGAGGGCGTCTCGGCCGAGGCCCTGCGGCGTAAGCTCCTGGATGAGAAGGGCATCGGGACGATCTCCATACTGGACCGCTACCTCCGCATAGCCTTCTCGGGCGTCGACGAGGGGAATATCGAGGCCCTCTATGCCGAGATAGCCGCCTGCGCGGAAGCCCTCGCTTCCGGCGCCGCATAAGCCGATAGTAATCGTATGCCGAGGCGCCGCAAGGCCCCCGGCCACGAAGCATGGAAGCAAGACAAAGAGCCGCCCTCGCCCTCGCCGCATGCCTCGCCGCGGCCTCAGGCTTCGCCCAGGCGAAGAGCGCCGTCCAGCCGACGCCCGACACTGGCGTCGCCTCGTGGTACGGCGCGGACTTCCAGGGGCGGCGCACCTCCAACGGCGAGGCCTACGACAAGGAAAAGCTCAGCTGCGCCCATCGGACCCTGCCCTTCGGCAGCTTCGTCCTCGTGCGCAACCTGGACAACGGCTCGAGCGTGGTCGTGCGCGTCAACGATCGCGGGCCCTTCGCCAAGGACAGGATCATCGACCTCTCCGAGGAGGCGGCCAGGATCATCGGCATGATCCCGACCGGCACGGCCCGGGTGAGCCTGGCCGTGATCCCCGAGGACGAGGCCCTTGCCTGGAGGGGCGGGGCCCTCGCGGGGCAGAAGGCCGCGATCGGAGCCCCATCCGGCGAAGGCTCCGCCCCCGACCTGCCCTCGGGCGCGCGCGTGCGCATCCAGGTCGCCTCCTACTCGAGCGAGGCCAACGCCAAGGCGACGCTGGCGCGGCTCGCCGCCTCCGGCCTCGAGGCCCGGATCGAGGGCTCGAGCGGGCGCTTCCGCGTCGCCTTCCCCGAGCTCTCGCCCGCCGAGGCCCGGCTCGTGTCCACCCGGCTCGAGAGCCTCGGCTACCGCGGCTTCACCATCGCCACCATCAGGCCGGCTAACTAGCCGCGCTCCTGTCCGCTCCTCGCCGCGCTCGGCCTCGAGGCGATTCTTGAAACCAATTCGCGCTTTACCTGTCTATCTAGTCAAATGGACTCCAGGAGAGCCTTGATGAGCAATGCCGCAGTCGATAAGAAATACAGCTTCCTCGTGTCAGGGGATTCCATCTCGAGGGGTATCATCTACGACGAGGCCAAGGGCAAGTACGCGGTTCTCGACAAGAGCTATGTCGCCATCGTCCAGAAGAGGCTCAAGGGGATCGTGCAGAACGCCTCGCGCTTCGGGAACACCGTCGTTCGAGGCTTAGGAAAGCTGGGCCGGGAAATCGAGAAAGGCCAGCCCGACGTCGTCCTCCTCGAGTATGGCGGCAACGACTGCGATTTCGCCTGGGATGAAGTGGCCGCCGCCCCCGAGTCTTCGCACGAGCCCCAGACCGAGCTCTCCCTCTTCGAGGAAACCCTCACCGGCACCATAGCCTCCCTTAAGGAAGAGCATATCGTTCCAGTGCTGATGACCTTGCCGCCCCTCAACGCCGACGGCTACCTGAAGTGGGTGAGCCGGCAGGACGCGGCCGCCGAGCTAAATATCCTAAAATGGCTCGGCAGCGTCACGAAGATCTACTGGTGGCAGGAGCGCTACAGCTCGGCCATCCTCTCGATAGCCGAGAGGACGAAGACCCGCTGCATCGACGTGCGCCACGCCTTCCTCGAGTCTGCCGACTTCCTCTCCCTGATGTGCCGCGACGGCATCCACCCCAACGAGTCAGGGCACGAGCTCATAGCGAAGACGGTCCTCGACTACATCTCGAGCGAGTTTTCGTATCTCCTCGCCGACGCGCCCCCGGCCAGTCCTGCATAGGCTCGATTGGCGTCACGAAGCTCGCTGCGCCAATCGAAGTTCCGGCCGTTCTCCTCATTTCAAGATGTAGGAAGCGAGCGGCGGGAAGCCGTTGAAGCAGATCGAGCTGTAGCTCTGCGTGTAGGCGCCCGTCGTGAGGACGTAGACCCGATCCCCGATACGCGCCCCTTCGGGCATGGTGTAGGTCCACTTCTCGTACAGGATGTCCATGCTGTCGCAGGTCGGGCCGGCGATGATGACCTCTCGGGCCAGGCCCGTGCCCTCGAAGTAGATGGGGTACTTAATAGCCTCGTCCAGAGTCTCGATGAGGCCGCCGAACTTGCCGATGTCGACGAAGACCCAGGGGTAGCGCTCGTGCACGGACTTCTTGGCGATGTTGACGATCTCGGCGACGATGGTGCCCGCGTTGCCGGCCATGGAGCGGCCGGGCTCAATGATGATCTCCTCGGGCCACTGATCCTTGAAGTTGTTGTCGAGGAAGCGGCTGATGTCCTCGGCGTACTGGTCGAGCCTGTCGGTGGGCTCGACGTAGTCGGCGGGGAAGCCTCCGCCCATGTTGAGCATCTTGAGCTGGACGTTCGCCTCCTCGCGCGCCCAGCGGAAGAGCATGCCCGCCTGGGTGATGGCGGTGGACCACTGGCCGACGTCGCGCTGCTGGGAGCCGGGGTGGAAGGAGATGCCGTAGGGCTCGAGGCCGAGCCGCGCTGCGAGCTTGATGAGCTGTCTCGCGAGGTCGGGGTGGCAGCCGAATTTCTTGGACAGGGGCCAGTCGGCGCCCAGGCCCTCGGTGAGGAGGCGGAAGAAGACCCGCGATCCCGGCGCCGCCCTCGAGATCTTGTCGAGGTCCGAGGGGCTGTCGGTGGAGTAGAGGCGCACGCCCTTCTCGTAGAAGTAGGCTATGTCCCGCTCCTTCTTGATGGTGTTGCCGTAGCTGATGCGCTCGGGTTGGATGCCGAGGGCCAGGATCTGGTCGAGCTCGTAGCGCGAGGCGACGTCGAAGCAGGAGCCCAGGTCCCGGAGGGCCGTCACGACCTCGTCCCTCGGGTTGGCCTTGACGGCGTAGTAGATCTTCGCGTAGGGGAGCTTGTTCCGGAGGGCCTCGTAGTTAGCCTTGACGACGTCGAGGTCGATGACGAGGAAGGGCGTCTCCTTGCCCTTGCCGAAGGCCTTGATCCGCTCGAATTTCTCGCGGCTCATGTAGTTCTCGAGGGGAAAGCGATAGGCTGTCTCTTCCAATTCTACGCTCCGACCGTCAGATAGCCCGCGCCGCGCGATCGCCGCGGGGATGCGCTGGCTCCGCGCAAACCATAGATGCGAGCTTGCCATCCTGTCAAGAATGGGCTATACAGCATGCATGATAGGATTCTTCATCAAGAAGAGCTTCTTCGACGGCTGGGACCATCTCTTCAGCCTGCTCCTCCTCAACCTCGGCTTCATAGCTGTGGCCTCCCTGGGCTTCGTGCTCCCTGGTACCTTGTCGGCTCCGGCCTGGCTTGCCGCCTGCCTGGCCATCCTCGCCCTCGCCCTCGGCTCGGTGTGGTGGTCCACCTGCATCTACGCCCTCAAAGGCGTGTCCGACTTCGGCAGCTTCCGCGCGGGGGACCTCTTGGGCTTCGCGAAGGAAGCCCTCGTCCCGGGCCTGCAGGTCGGGGCCCTCCTCGTCGTCGGCTACCTGGTCATCTCCGTGGGCCTGCCGTTCTATATGTCCATGGGCGGGATCCTTGGCGCCCTGGCCGCCGGCGTGATCTTCTGGTGCGCCGTGATCCTCCTCCTCGCGATGCAGTATTACATTCCGCTCCGCGCGAGGCTCGGCGGAGGCCTTAAGAAGAACATCCGTAAGAGCTTCGTCATCTTCTTCGACAATCCCGGCTTCTCGATCTTCCTATTCATATACTCGCTCGTTAACCTGGCGCTTTCCCTCTTCCTGGCCTTCCTCGTTCCCGGCTTCGCGGGCCTGGCCCTGGCCGGCAACGTGGCCCTCAGGCTCAGGCTGTACAAGTACGATTGGCTCGAGGTCAATCCCGAGGCCAAGCGGCGCCAGGTGCCCTGGGACGAGCTTTTGGTGGAGGACAGGGACTTGGTCGGAAAGCGCACGCTGAAGGGCATGTTCTTCCCTTGGAAAGAGTAAGCTAGGCTCGAGGCAGCCCCGGCAGGGGCGGAGCGGGCGATAATTATGCCAGTGTTCTCTTCGCCGTCGTTGACCTGTATCGGGCTGCGGCTTATTATCATGGTAAGCTTATGTCCATAACCACCAGTCAGCAGATCGGGAAATGGTACGAACTCTATAAGACCATCGACGTAACATATACCAAGGAAATCATCAAATCCGTCGGCCTCGATACGCGCGGAGTCTTCCTTAAATGCGTAGGCGAGCAATGGCCTTGCGTCATCTACTCGAGCTCCTTCTCGGGCGCCAAGGTCATCGCGAGCGCCAAGGTGGCCCTGACCGATCGCATCGCCAAGGCCAACAACATGGTGAGCCTCCGCTTCAGCTTCAAGCTCACGGACAAGCCCGACCCGGTTAGTTTTTTCATCGGGGCCAAGGTCCTGGGCTACTCCAACTACGCCCAGGGCGGGGGCGATCTCCAGTACGTGAGCCTGCAGTACACCCAGCAGCCCCCCGACGATTTCATAGACATCATGGGCCGACTCCTCGAGGCCAACATCAACTCGGCCAGGCGGAGGGAGGAGCGTATCCTCCTCAACCCCGACGCCATGCGGCGCCTTTGCCTCGTCTCCAAGGACAGCTACATCTATGTCCAGGGAGTGCCGCGGAAGTGCATCTTGCGCGACCTCTCCTTCTCGGGGGCCAAGGCCATCATCGTCGGGCTCGCGAAGTTCCTCGTGGACAAGGAGTGCATCCTCCGCATCGAGATGGACGAGCCCCGGGAGAGCCTGGACATCCGGGGAACCATCGTCCGCTACGAGGACGTGGAGGGCCGTAAGGACCTCACCGCGATCGCGATCCATTTCGACGAGCAAATCGTCCCGATGACCTTCAAGATGCATATCAACGACTACTTGAGCCAGGTGCGCCAGCCGAGGGCGGAGAGCGAGAACGCCGCGGCCGCCGCGGCCGCCAGCGCCGCCGCCTCCGCGCCCGCGGGCAAGCCGACGGCCGCGCCGCCTCCCGGCAAGTAAGCTACAGGAGTTCCCATATGGACACAGCACACCACGCCGACGAGGATTCGGGCGATCCCGGGGAGGCCGCGCTCAGGCGCCTCGTATTCATCGAGCTGCCGGCCGCCCTGGCCCGGCCCCTGGGCTCGTTTATGCCAGATCCCGCCATCCCCTTGCCG
>DBTW01000057.1:0-1591 GCA_002307245.1 Spirochaetaceae bacterium UBA1306
GAGGCTCGAGAAGGACTGCGCCGAGCTGGCGGAGCTGGTCGGCGCGATGGTGGACGGCGCGGAGGGCGATGCCGGCCTCGCCGACGAGATCGAGGCCATCGCGCTGACGCGCCTCCCAAAGTCCCTGGACTTCATCCGCTCGAGCGGGCGGAAGATGGACAAGCTCATCTCGGGACTGCTCAACCTCTCGCGCGTGGGCCGGGCCGAGCTCGCGCAGGAGCGCCTCGACATGGACGCGCTCCTCGCCGACATAGCCTCGTCCGTCGCCTTCCAGCTCGAGAAGGCTGGCGCCACCCTCGAGATCGGGAGCCTTCCGCCCTGCCTGGGCGACGGGGAGCAGATCGCGCAGTCCTTTTCTAACCTGCGCGACAACGCCCTCAAGTACCGGTCCCCGGAGCGGCCCCTGCGGATATCCGTTATGGGCAGGCGCGTCGGCGACGAGGCGGAGTACGTCGTGACGGACAACGGGATCGGGATAGCGGCCGAGCATTTCGAGAAGATATGGGAGCTCTTCTACCGCCTCGACCCGAGCGACGGGACCGCGGGCGACGGCCTCGGCCTCAGCCTGGTCCGTCGCATCGTGGACAGGCATGGGGGTAGGGTGAGCCTCGAGTCGGAACGCGGTTCGGGCAGCCGATTCATCGTGACCTTGCCCGCCGCGCCGGCGCCCCTGGGGAGGAGGCAAGGATGAAACGCAGGCTGAGGGGCGAGGCTCTCACCGTGCTCATAGCCGAGGACGACGACGGCCATGCCGAGCTCGTGCGCGCGCAGCTCCTCGACGCGGGGATTCGCAATCCCTATTTCCTCTTTCGGGATGGACAGGAGTTCTGGGCCTATCTGGACACGCAGGGCAGGCAGGGCGGGGCCTTCCTCGTGCTCCTGGACATCCGCATGCCGAAGATGGACGGCATCGAGGTCCTGCGCCGGATCAAGGCCGACGAGAGCCTGGCGCGCATACCCGTCATCATGCTCACGACCACCGACGACCCGCGCGAGATCGAGGAATGCTACCGGCTCGGCTGTAACTGCTACGTGACCAAGCCCGTGGAATTCGAGGCCTTCGCGCAGACGCTGAATCGCCTCGACCTGTTCATCATGATCATGCGGGTCCCGGAAGTGCGCGCGGTCGGCGGCCCGTGAGCGAGATCCCCTTCCGCCGCGTGCTCGTGGCGGAGGACGACGAGGGCGTCCGTGAGCTCGTGAGGGAGAGGCTCGAGGCCTTGGCCGCCATAGCTCGGCGCCGCCCCGACCTGGTCGTCCTCGACTATTCGCCGCCCGACATGCGCGCCGACGAACTCATCGCGAAGGAGGGCATGCCGCCCTTCATGATCGCGACAGGGCGGGGGGACGAGGCTACGGCCGTGAGGCTCCTCCGCGCCGGGGCCAGGGACTACGTGATCAAGGACTACTCCTTCCTGGACGAGCTGCCACTCGTGGCCGAGCGGGTCCTGCGCGAGATCGACACGGAGCGGCGCTTGGCAGCCGCCCGGGCCGACCTCGAGGCGAGGCTCATCGAGAAAGACGCCATGCTGAGGGAGATCCACCACCGGGTCAAGAACAACCTGCAGATCGTGTCCAGCCTCGTGCGGCT
>DBTW01000057.1:1911-3574 GCA_002307245.1 Spirochaetaceae bacterium UBA1306
GCATCGGCGCCATGTCGCTGATACACGAGATCCTCTACGAGTCGGAGAACCTCGCCCGAGGGCTCGCCCTGACCCTGACGGGTATCCTCGCCAAGCAGTTGGGCGCGACGGCCTTCCGCTCGAGGCCCGCCTCGGGCCGGGGCACGCTCTGGCGCATCGAACTCGGCGGCCGCATGCCGCTTTAGCCAAGCGCTGACCTTTCGCTAACGCAATCCTAACGCGCTCCCCCGATACTCCCTCCTGATTCCAAGCTACACAGGAGGTCCAGCATGAAATTCGGATCGACGAGCATGAAAGCGCGCTGCGGCGCCATCGCCATGGCCGCCCTATTCGCCATCCTCGCCCCCGTAGGCGCCTTCGCCGCGCCCTCGGCAAAGTACGTCTTCCTCTTCATCGGCGACGGCATGGCCATGCCCCAGGTCACCGCGACGGAGGTCTACGCCAACGCGATCGCCTCGAAGGACATCAAGGTCCAGAAGCTCGGCTTCTCGCAGTTCCCCGTCACGGGGCTCACCACGACCTATGACGCCGGCACTTTCGTCACCGATTCCGCCTCCGCCGGCACGGCCCTCGCTTCGGGCCACAAAACCCTGAGCGGCGTCGTCAACATGGACCCCTCGAAGACGCAGAAGTACGCGACCATCGCCGAGCAGGCGAAGGCCAAGGGCATGAAGGTGGGCGTCGTGACCTCGGTCTCCCTCGACCACGCCACCCCCGCCTGCTTCTACGCGAAATCCCCCACGCGCTCGGACTACTACGCGATCTCGACGCAGGTCGCGACCAGCGGCTTCGACTACTTCGGCGGCGGCGGATTCCTCCAGCCCACCGGCGCGAAGAAGGACCAGCCCGACGCCATCGAGCTTGCGAAGCAGGCCGGCTACAAGTACGTCTCCACCAAGGCAGACTTCAACGCCCTCAAGAAGGGCTCTGGCAAGGTCCTCGCGGTCAACGAGATCCTCGCCGACTCGTCCTCCCTGCCCTACGAGATCGACCGCAAGGCCGACGACCTCTCCCTCGCCGACTTCACGGCCAAGGGCATCGAGCTCCTATCCGACAACGCGAAGGGCTTCTTCATGATGGTCGAGGCCGGCAAGATCGACTGGGCCTGCCACGCCAACGACGCCGGGGCCTCCATCCGCGACACCCTGGCCCTCGACGCGGCGGTCGCCAAGGCCGTCGAGTTCGCCGCCAAGCACCCCAAGGAAACCCTCATCGTCGTGACCGGCGACCACGAGACCGGCGGCATGACCATCGGCTTCGCGGGCACCCAGTACTCGACCTTCTTCGACAAGATCGCCGGCCAGAAGATGTCCTTCCAGAAATTCTCGGACGAGGTCGTGAAGCCCTACAAGGCCAAGACCAAGCTCGAGGACGCCGAGCTCGCCGACCTCCTGCCGGCCCTCGCCGATGACTTCGGCCTCTCCCTCGACGGCCTCACGAGCGTCCAGCAGACCGATCTCCAGGTCGCCTTCAGCCGCAGCATGGGCAATAAGGAAGTCCGCTCCGTCTCCGAGGATCAGTACCTCCTCTACGGCGGCTACGAGGCCCTTACCGTCAAGGCCACCCAGATCCTGAATCAGACCGCGGGCATAGGCTGGACGACCTATTCGCACACGGGCGTGCCCGTCGTCACCTTCGCCAAGGGCGCCGGGCAGGAGCTCTT
>DBTW01000220.1:0-5125 GCA_002307245.1 Spirochaetaceae bacterium UBA1306
GGCCTTGCCATCCTTGTTGGCGAGCTTGCCTACGGTGGTGGCGGCGGGCTTCCCGGCAGCGAGGCTGGCGGCGAGCTCATAGGTAGCGGTGCCCTGGCCCTTGTCGTCGTTCAGAACGGTGCCGAGGAGGGTTCCCTGCTCGAGGGCGTCGAGGGCGGGGGGAGTGGCGTCGACGCCGACTACCGGCATGTACTTGCCGCCCTTGAAGTAACCGGCGGCCTTGAGGGCCTCGATGGCGCCGAGGGCCATATCGTCATTGTTCGCGAAGACGATCTCGATCTTGCCGGCGTAGGCGGCGAGCCAAGCGGCCATCTTCTCCTGGGCCTTCGGGCGGTCCCACATCGCGGTGTCGACGGCGAGCTGCTCAACCTTGATGCCGGCGGCCTGCACGGCCTCGATGGAGAACTGGGTGCGATACTTGGCGTCGGAGTTGGAAGGATCGCCCATCAGCATGACGTACTGGAGCTTGCCATCCTTATTGAGGTCGGCTTCGGGGTGCGCCTTCCAATACTTGGCGACGATCTGGCCTTCCATGGTACCGGATTCCTGAGCCTTGGCGCCGACGTAGTAAACGTTCGGGAAGGTGTTGAGGTCGAGGTCGCCGGGCTCGCGGTTGAAGAGAACGAGGGGGACCTTCTTCTTCGCGGCCTTGTCGATAAGGACCTTGGCGGCCGAGGGGTCGACCATGTTGATCGCGAGGGCCTTGACCTTCTGGGTCAGGAACTGGTCGACTTGATCATTCTGCTTGGGCTGGTCGAACTGGCTGTCCTGAGTCGAAAGATCTAGGTTGCCCTTGGCGAGGGTCTCGATATTGTTGCGGACATAGGACATGAAAGTGTCGTCGAACTTGTAGATGCACATACCGACCTTGGGCGGGGCCGCGAAAGCCCCGACCGTGCAGAAACACAGGGCGAGGGCGAGAAGGATTACCATTGCTTTCTTCATCCAGATACCTCCAGTTACAGATTCTTGCGGCTTAGCATAGCCGCAGGCCCGGGGAAGCCGCACGGGCCCCACCAGACAGTCGAATGGTAGGGGCGGTTCCCGAATCCGAACATGCATCAGGCGGGCTAAGTGATGGACAAATTGGGGGGAACACTCATTATTTCCCCCATAATTTTAATTTTTTGTGCATTCCCATGGATGATTCGGCAGAGTATGGGGAGAAAAGGTCGTTTCCATAAGGGCGAGGGCAGGGATCGCGCAAAAAAGCCGACCGAGGCCTCGAGCTTCGGTCGGCTTATTGGCTCGCGTCGCGCGCGAGCCGGATGAGTTAGCCCTAGGCTTTCGCCGCGCTCGGTTTCTTCCTGAAAGCGAAGACCGCCTCCATGATAAGTATCACGGCGAGGACGAAGAGCACGACCGCCATGATGCCGAGGATGACGTTCGGAGCCCAGGCGCCCGCCTTGTCGACGGCCGTCCAGTACCCGTAGCCGAGAAGAGCGAGGGCGGTCAGGGTCACGCAGAACATGAAGATCATCGGGATGATCGTCATGAGATTCTTCTTGCCGGACTTGGCGAGCCATGCCGATACGGCGAGGAGGGCCAGGGCGGCGAGAAGCTGGTTGGTCGATCCGAAGATCGGCCATATCCTCGCGTAGCCGTAGAGGATGAGGCCGATCGACGCGGCGACCGTGATGAGCGTCGCGACATACTTATCGGTGAGGAACTTCCTGAGCGCCTCGTTCTTGAGATCGGCGAAGAGCTCCTGGAAGATGTAGCGCCCGATCCGCGTCGCGGTGTCGAGGCTCGTCAGGGCGAAGGCCGAGTAGGAGAGGATGACGAAAACCTTGCCGACGTCCATGGGGAGGCCGAAGGTATTCATGAAGGTGGCCAGGCCCACGGCGAATTTCATGGCCGGGGAGCCCGTGAGCCCGCCTATGCTGATTACCGCGATGAGGGCGACGATGGCGACCAGGCCTTCGATGAGCATGGCGCCGTAGCCGATGGTGCGGGCGTCCTTCTCGCTATTGATCTGCTTGGCCGTCGTGCCCGAGGACACCAGGGAGTGGAAGCCCGAAATGGCTCCGCAGGCGACCGTGACGAAGAGGAAGGGAAAGAGGAACTGCCCGCCCACCTTGAAGGAGGTGAAGGCGGGGGTCACGATGGTGGGGCCGGTCATCAAGATGCCCACGAGTCCGCCGCCCAGCATGGAGTACAGGAGGAAGGAGCAGAGGTAGTCGCGCGGCTGGAGCAGGAACCACACCGGCAGGACGGAGGCCAGGGCGATGTATACGAGGAGGATCACTATCCAAGTCGTCTTATCGAAGGCCAGGACCGGGAAGGCGAAGCCGAGCCAGACGGCGCCGAAGAGGAGGGCGACGCCGACTATGGTCGATATCAAGAGGGGGGCGTTCCGCCGGTAGACGGCGATCCCGAAGGCGATGGCCAGGAAGATGAAGATGATCGAAGCCGTGCCCGCGCGCGCGCCGGTCATATCCGCGACCGCTCCGGCGGCCGGGGTGATGTAGGCGAAGGTGCTCGCGCAGATGTCGGTGAATGCGGCGACCACGAGGATGAGAGTCAGCCAGGCGAAGATATTAAAGAGCTTCTTGCCCCGGTTTCCTATATTCGCCTTGATGACCTCGCCTATGGACTTGCTCTCGTGGCGGATCGACGCTAGGAGGGAGCCAAAATCATGCACGCCGCCGAAGAAGATAGACCCGATGGTTATCCAAAGGTAGACGGGCAGCCAACCGAAGACCATGGCGAGGATGGGGCCCGTGATGGGGCCGGCGCCCGCGATGGAGGAGAAGTGATGGCCGAGGAGAACAGCCGGCCGCGTCGGGCAATAGTCGATATCGTCACGCATCGTATGGGCGGGTGTCTTTCGGTTGGGATCGATCCCCCATTTCCTGGACAAGAATCCGCCGTACACGATGTAGGCGACCACGAAGAGGACGATGCCTACGATCAACAGAACCAGAGCGCTCATAATACCTCCTTGGATATTTCCGCAGGGCGCGGTTCAAACGCCCGCGATGACCGCTTCGAGCGAGGGCTCAAGGCTAGAGTCTCCGCGGCGCAATCGACGAGGACCATTCGTCCTTCTGCGAAGCCGTGGAAATAGAGCTTGTACGAGCGATTCCAGCGGAAGCGCGATGCCGCCCTGGCGGCGGACGGGTCGACCCCCTCGCGGGCGACCAAGACCGCCGTAATGACTGAGAGCCTATGTTCCATGTCGGCGGCGACCAGCTTCTCGGCCGCCTCCTCGATCATCGACGCCGCTCGGGACACGTCGTCCTTTTCCACGCGCCCCAGGCATCGGACGATGATTATCTCCTCTTCCCAGAATTTATCGATGATGTCCTTCTGGGAGATAAAGGTCCTACCGAGATCCTGTCGACAGCGGGCGAGGATATCCACAGTGTCGGCTAACGGCACCGCGTTTCTCTCGATCGCGAAATGCCGCTCTAGCCTATTGCCGAGTAAGTCCAGGTATGTTTCAGATGTCACTATTTTTCTATCATATGACGCATTCCAAGCCCTGGCAAGTTTTATTTGCGCCCGCTCCCTTGCGTCCCCCTATTTCACTTGCCCGTAATAGGCCGCCTTCCCGTGCTTGCGCTCGTAATGCTTGCGCATAACGTACTCCGGGAGGGGGGCAGAGGCCGGGTTCACCTGATAGGTGAGGATGGCCATCTTCGCCAGCTCCTCGAGGGCGGCCGCGTACTGCACCGCGGCCATCGCCCCCTTGCCCCAGGTAAATGGCCCGTGCCCCGCCACGATCACCATCGGGACCTCCAGGGGCTTCCTGCCCTTGAAGGTCCCGACTATCAGCTCGCCGGTGCCTAGCTCGTAGTCCTTCGCGAGCGCCTCGGCGGAGATCATCGCGGTGCAGGGCACTTCGCCCGCGGTCTGGTCCGCGTGCGTCGTCCCCAGGCAGGGGATGGACCGGCGCGCCTGGGCCCAGGCGACCGCATGCGGCGAGTGCGTATGGCAGACGCCTCGGATGCCGTCGAACTCCCGGTAGAGAACCTGGTGGGTCTTCGTGTCGGAGGAGGGCCTCAAGCTTCCCTCGACGACTTTCCCGTCGAGGTCCACGACGACCATCGAGTCCGGGGTGAGCTGGGGATACTCTAGGCCCGAGGGCTTGATCGCGAAAACGCCCAGGGCGGGATCGAAGGCCGAGACGTTGCCCCAGGTGAGGATCGCGAGGGAAAGCCTCGGGATCTCGAGGTTGGCCGCGCAAGCCTCCTCGCGGAGCGCATCGTACTTGGCCATCTAGAGCCCCAGCCTGTAGGCGACCTCGTTCCAGCGGATCTCCTTGCGGAGCTCCTCGGGCTCGGTCTTGGCCCCGATGAGGAGGAACTCGATCCCGGCAATCTCGGCCCAGTCGCGCATCCACTCGGTCTTCACGAAGCGCGAGTAGCCGGTGTGGTGGGCGCCGCCCGCGATGATCCAGCACTCGGCCGCGCGGGCGAGGTCCGGGCGGGGCTTGAGGAGGACGCGCGCGACGGGGAGCTTGGGCATGGGCTTGGCCTCGATCGTGTCGACCTCGTTGACGATCATGCGCATCCTGCCGCCCATGTCGACTAACGTGACGTTGATGGCAGCGCCGGGCGCGCCGGAGAATACGAGGCGGGCGGGGTCGTCCTTGCCGCCGATGCCGAGGGGATGAACTTCGAGCCTGGGCTTGTCCTTCGCGATCGAGGGACAGACCTCGAGCATGTGCGCGCCGAGGGCCGCGGGGGCAGCGGGGTCGAGGTTGTAGGTGTAGTCCTCGAGGAAGGACACGCCGCCCAGCCCCGAGGCCATGACCTTCATGGCGCGGACGATGCAGGCGGTCTTCCAGTCGCCCTCGGCGCCGAAGCCGTAGCCCGCGGCCATTAGGCGCTGGCTGGCGAGGCCGGGCAGCTGGGGAAGGCCATGGAGGTCCTGGAAGGTGTCGGTGTAGGCGCCAAAGCCCCCCGCCTCGAGGAACTTCTTCATGCCGAGCTCGAGACGAGCCTGCTCGCGCACGCGAGCCAGGCCCGCGCCGCTCTTGGCCTCGGGCGCGATCTCGTACTCCTTCTCGTAGACCTTCACGAGCGCGTCGATCTCGGCATCCTTGACCGTGTTGACCACGTCGGCGAGGTCGCCGATGCCGTAGCCGTTCACGGACCAGCCGAGCTTGATCTGGGCC
>DBTW01000220.1:5440-11238 GCA_002307245.1 Spirochaetaceae bacterium UBA1306
ACCTCGCGCATGTTGTCGCCGAAGCGGGCGACCTTGAGGGCCTTGCCGTCGGCGAAGGCCGCCGCCGCGCGCATCCAGCCGCCCAGGCGCTCGACCACGGCCGGGTCCTCCCAGTGGCCGACCACGACCTTGCGCGGGATGCGCATGCGCGCGCCGATGAAGCCGTGCTCGCGGTCGCCGTGGGCGGACTGGTTCAGGTTCATGAAGTCCATGTCGATCGAATCGAGCGGGATGTCGCGGTTGAACTGGGTATGCAGGTGCGCCATGGGCTTATTGAGCTCGGAGAGTCCCGCAATCCACATCTTCGAGGGGCTGAAGGTGTGCATCCAGGTCACGATGCCCGCGCACTTGGGGTCCGCGTTCGCCTCGCGGATCAGCTTAAGGATGGCGTCGGGGCTCAAGACCACGGTCTTCCAGGCGAGCGTGCAGGGGAGTTTCGGGTCGAGGCTCGCCACCATCTTCTTAGAGTGCTCGTCGACGGTCTTGAGAACCTGGTCGCCGTAGAGGTCCTGGCTTCCGACCACGAACCAGAATTCGTACTTCTTAAGGTCTATCATGTGCTCATCTCCTTCTCGGCTTTCGGCGCCGAGGGCCTTGTTTCCTTATCGAATCGGCGAGACGGCGTTCACTTCAGGGCCGCGATCGCAGCCTTCTCCACGGCGAGTCCGCTCTTGTAGCGGGCGAAGAAGGCGCGGAAGCCTTCGGCGTCCTTGGGATCGGGAGCCATGGGCGCGCCTATACTGTCGGCTATCGTCGCTTCGAGATAGTCCGGCAGGGATTGGGCCTTCTTCTCCCTGAGCATGAAGGCGGCCAGGAGGGCCATACCCCAGGCTCCGCCCTCCCCCGCCCCGGCGGGAAGGCTCACCGGCGTGTTCAGGGCCGCCGCCATGATCCGCTGCCCCGTGTCCCCGCTCTTGAAGAAGCCGCCGTGGCCCCGGATGCCCTCGATCTTCACGCCCTCGCCCTCGGTGAGGATGTCCATGCCCGTCCTCACCGCGCAGAGGGAGGAGAAGAGGAGGGCCCGCACGAAGTTCTCGATGGTGAAGGAGCTGTCCGCGCTCCGCGCGATGAGCGGCCGCCCCTCGCTGAGGCCCGCGACGTGCTCGCCGGACACGAAGTTGATCGCGAGGAGCCCGCCTGCGTCCGGGTCGCCCTTGAGCGCCAGGGGCGTGAGCCTGGAGTACAGCTCGTCGGGGCTCGCCTTCGCGCCTAGGGCCGCGGCGGCCTGCCCGAAGAGGCTGATCCATGCGTCGAAGTCCGAGGAGCCGTTGTTCGCGTGGGCCATGGCCACGGGCTTGCCGTCCGGGGTGGTGACCATGTCGATCTCCTCGTGGACTCGCTTGAGCTTCTTCTCGAGGACGATCATGGCGAAGACCGAGGTGCCCGCCGACACGTTGCCCGACCGGGACCGCACGCTGTTCGTGGCCACCATGCCGGTGCCGGCGTCGCCCTCGGGCGGGCAGAGGGGGATGCCCGCCTGGAGCTTGCCCGAGGGATCGAGGAGCTTGGCGCCCGCCTCGGTCAGCTTCCCGGCCGAGGCGCCCGCGGGGAGCACCTTGGGCAGGATGTCCAGGAGCTTCCAGCCGAGCTTCTTGCCCGCGACGAGGGAGTCGAACTTACGCACGAGCGAGGCGTCGTAATCCAGCTTCTCCGAATCGATCGGGAAGATGCCCGAAGCCTCGCCGATGCCGACCACCTTCTCGCCGGTCAGTTTCCAGTGCACGAAGCCCGCGAGCGTGGTCAGATAGGCGATCTCCGCGACGTGCTTCTGGCCGTCGAGGATGGACTGGTAGAGGTGGGCGATGGTCCACCTCTGGGGGATCGCGAAATCGAACTCCGGCGTGAGCGCGGCGCAGGCCTTGGCCGTGATGTTGTTCCGCCAGGTCCGAAAGGGGACGAGGAGCTTCCCGGCGGCGTCGCAGGCCACGTAGCCGTGCATCATGCCCGAGAAGCCCAAGCCGGCGAGGCGCTTGAGCTCGACCGAGTACCTCGACTTCACGTCGGCCGCCAGCGAGCCGTAGCAGCCCGCGAGGCCCTTCCAGATATCATCGAGATCGTAGGTCCAGATCCCGTCCTTGAGCTGGTTTTCCCAGCCGTAGGAGCCCGAGGCGATAGTCTTGCCGTCGGGCGCGATCAGCGCGCCCTTGATCCGGGTCGATCCGAACTCGATCCCGAGAATGGCCTTTCCGGCCTCGATCAGCTCGGCCGCGCCGCCGGATCGATTCTCAGCTATGCTCATCGTCAACTCCTTTATTGAAAGGCTAAGCCTTCGCCGACTTCCATGCCGGCGGGGGCGTTCTCCCTGAAATACACGTCGAGCGGAATGTCCGCCGCCGCTTCCCCGGCCCCGGTCCCGCCCAGCGCGGTCATGAAGAGCCTTAGCAGCGCCTCCCGCGCCTGCTCGGCGGGGCGTTGCGAGAGGACGCAGTCGACCCGGCCCTCCCTGAGGGCGCGCGCGTTAGCCGGCACCAGATCCCAGGAGACGATCGCGCAGCCCGCCTTGAGGCCGCGGGAGGCGAGCCAGTCCCCGACCAGGTGGCCCGAGGAATTCGCGACGAGGACGCCCGCGATGTCGGTCCGACCCTCGAAGAGGCCAGAGAGGAAGCGATCCCGCTCCTCGGGGCTCTCGAGGTCCCGACACTCGCGGGACTCGACTTCGCGCCTCGGCCCCTCAGCCTCGGCGAACCAGGACTTGAAGGCGTCGATGCGCTGCGCGATGTGCCGATCCCCGGCGTGGGCGCTGAGCGCGACGAGACGCCCGGCGGGCGCGGCGAGGAGGGACATGAGGCGCCCCGCCAGGCGGCCGCCCCGCAGGGGGTCCTGGGCGATGGAGGCTACGGGCGCGGCGCCCTCGACCTCGCTATCGAAGAAAGCATAGGAGGGGGCGTCTCCGGAGGAGCCGAGCCGCTCGAGGGCGCGCATAAGCTCCTCCGGCAGCGCCGGCGCGAAGACGAGGCCGTCGCAGGGATCGGCGACGATGCTCTCCAGCAGACGGGCATAGGCGGCCCGGTCGTGCCGGTCGAACTCGTCGACCCGCAGCCGGGCGCGATAGGGAGCCAGGAGCTCGCGCTCCGCGCGGCGAAGCCCGGCCAGGCAGAGGGACCAATAGCCCGAGTCCTGGTCCGCCCGAGGGAGGACCGCGCGAAACGTATAGGTCTTTTTGAGGGAGAGGTGCCTGGCGAGAATGTCAGGCTCGTAGCCCAGGGAAACGACGATTTCGTCGATCCTTTCCTTGGTTTCCGGAGAGACCCCACCCCGATCGTGAAGGACCCGGTCGACTGTCCCTATGGAAACGCCGGCGAGACGGGCAATTTCCTTGACGGTTATCCGTTCGGTTTCCATATTAAGCGTTAGCGTACACGTATTGGCTCGTGTACGTACACGGTACATCCTTTGTACCATCGCAATCCGGTTCCGTCAATTAAGAATTGGTACGAACTGCGACCTCGACGACGTCCCAGGTCCGCTGCATCATCTGCGTATTGTCCGCGGTCTTGACGTTGATGCGATAGCGCCCCGGATCGGTGAAGGTGTAGGCTTCGATCTCCTGGGCCTCGCCCGCCTTGATCTTGGCCCTAGCCTCGCGGAGGATCTTGGTCTTGGAGAAGTCCTTGTCGGCTTTATAGAAGAAAATATGGAATACCTGATCCTTCCCGGTACCATTGTTGATCGTGAAGGCGATGGCCGTGCCGGTCGCGGCCTTGATCGGATCCAAGAAAACGTCGCCGGGCCTGGAGACGGTGAATCCTATTTGAGCGAGGGGAACTTCCACGACAGGAGCCTTGCTGGCGGCGACCTTGTCCGCCGCCGCCTTGTCCGCCGCTGCTTTGTCCGCCGCTGCTTTGTCTGCCGCTGCTTTGTCTGCCGCCGCCTTGCTCGCCGCTGCCTTATCCACGGCTGCCTTATCCGCGGCAAATTTATCGACAACGGCCTTATCCGCGCCCGAGGGCGATATGATGAAGTAACGCGCCGCGAGATAGCGTTTGGAGAAATACCTATCGTTGGTCGGCGTCAGCACTACGCCCGTAGTGGGCCCTTCGGATATGGCGTGGATGATGCTATTGTCCCCGAGAAAGATCGCCACATGGCTGACCGAGCCGCCTCCCACCGTGTCGAAGAGGAAGATATCCCCCGGCTTGGCCTCGGTCTTTTCGATGGGGGTGCCGGCGGCGTACTGAGCCTTGGAATTCCTGGGGATATCGATATCGGCGGCGTGACGGTAGACGTATTGGACGAAGCCTGAGCAATCGAAAGCCTCTGGCGATTCCGCGCCATAGACATAGGGCACGCCCTTGAACGACTGGGCCAACTCGATGATCCTCTTGCGGGCCTCGCCTTCGGAGGGGGAAGCCCATAGGGCCATGCTGGCGGCGACGATGGCGGCAGCGGCGAAGACGACGGTTATCTTTCGCATCCATATATTTTTAACGCTCCCCTCGGGCTTGTCAACGGCCGCGGGGCCCGCGAGACCAAGGCTTGCGCGTGGTTGATCAAGACTACTCCCCCGATCTACAGTGGCGCATGAACAGCAAGGAAGGGTCCCGCCATAGGCTAGCCCTCGCGATAGGCGCCATAGGCATAGTCTTCGGCGACATCGGCACCTCGCCCATATATTCCCTCCGAGAGTGCTTCAACCCGGCGCACGGCATCGCGATCGAGCGCGACAACGTGGTCGGCGTGGTCTCCCTCCTCCTGTGGGTCCTGACCCTCGTGGTCTGCGTCAAGTACCTCGTCATAGTCCTGCGCGCGGACAACAAGGGCGAGGGCGGCATTCTCGCCCTCGTCAGCCTCGTCTCCAGGCAGCTCCCCAAGGGAAGCGCGAAGCGCGCGGCCTTCATCGCCGGCCTGGGGATCCTCGGCGCCGCGCTCATCTACAGCGATGGGATGATCACGCCGGCCGTCTCGGTGCTCTCGGCCATCGAGGGACTCGAGCTGATCTCGCCGGATTTCGCGCCCTATATCCTGCCCCTCTCCCTGCTCGTCCTCGTCGCCCTGTTCCCGTTCCAATCGCGGGGCACGACCAAGATCGGGAGTATCTTCGGCCCAGTGATAGCCGTATGGTTCGCGGTCATGGGCATCCTTGGCATCCCGGCGATCGTGGCCGAGCCGGGGATCATAGCGGCCCTCAATCCCCTCGAGGCCATCCGCTTCGCCGCGCACTCGGGCGCGCGCGTCTTCGGCATACTCGGCTCGGTCATCTTGGCGATCACCGGCGCCGAGGTGCTCTACGCCGACATGGGCCACTTCGGGCGAGCGCCCATACGCCGCGGCTGGTTCCGGCTCGTCTACCCGGCGCTGATCCTCAACTACGCGGGGCAGGGCGCCTTCCTCCTCGCCCACCCCGAGCGGGTGGACAACCTCTTCTTCCGCCTCGCGCCGGACTGGGCGCTCTACCCCCTCGTCATCCTCGCGACGGCCGCGACGATCATCGCCTCGCAGGCGGTCATCTCGGGCGCCTTCTCCTTGGCGAGGCAGAGCGTGCAGCTGGGCTTCTGGCCGCGGGTCCAGGTGCGGCATACCTCCGACGAGACGATCGGCCAGGTCTACGTCCCCATCGTGAACTGGCTCCTCCTCCTCGGCTCCGTGGGCCTCGTCCTCGGGTTCAAGTCCTCCGACGCCCTCTCCAGCGCCTATGGCATAGCGGTCTCGGCGACCATGCTCATGACGAGCTGCCTCATGATAGTGCTCGCCCGCAAGGCGGCCCGGGTCCCGATCTGGATCCTCGCGCCCGTCGGCCTCGTCTTCCTGTGCCTGGACTGCCTGCTCTTCGCCTCGAGCGCCACCAAGGTCCTGTCCGG
>DBTW01000220.1:11668-26834 GCA_002307245.1 Spirochaetaceae bacterium UBA1306
TCTACCTGACCGCCGACCCCAAGGGCGTACCCAAGGCCCTCCTGCACAACCTCAAGCACAACAAGGTCCTCCACGAGCTCACGATCGTCCTGTCGGTGCTGACCGTCGACGAGCCGCGGGTCGACGACGCGGAGCGGGCCTCGGTCGCGGGCCCCTTCGGCGGCATCTGGTACCTGTCCCTGCGCTTCGGCTTCAGCGAGACGCCGGACGTGCCCAAGGCCCTGTCCCTCGTCTCGTCGATACCTGGCTTCGACAACGACCGCATGAAGACGACCTTCTTCGTGGGCCGGGAAGCGATCGTCCTCGGAAAGAAGGGAGGCATGGCGAGGTGGCGCAAGGAGCTGTTCGCCTTCATGTTCAACAACGCCGTGAGCCCGACGCATTTCTTCCGCCTGCCCCCGGACCGAGTGGTGGAGATCGGGTCGCAGACGGCGCTGTAGCGACCGCGTCGCCTCGGCGATAATACATCGTCCGGCTAGGCGTTTATCGCGAAGGTCCCGAGTCGAAAGCGACAGGCGAAAAAGCATTGCCGCGGCCGCCTGGCGCCTCTATACTAGGGTTCCATGAGACAAAAAGGGATTTCAAGACAAAACCGATCGCTTCGCGCCGCTTCCGCCTTCGCCATCGCCTTGACCCTCGCGCTTCTCGCCCCAACCCTGGCCCAAGCCGCCCCAGCCCGGACGGCCGATCCGCTCTACGTCAGCCTCGATGCCTCTCCGCTCTACGTACGGGCGGGCTTCGACGCGGGGACCATAGCTACGATCCCCGCTGCGGGCGCCGCTGGCTGGAAAACGCTACCGCCGGCCGGCCCGGCCGGGCGTAACATGCGGATCGGCGCCCTGGACCTCGAGGGCTCGCCCAAGCGCCCGCATTTCTCGTTGAAAACCTATCCGACCATGGAGTTCACCTACCTGATGCCATTCGAGCTCTCCGTGGAAGCGGCGCGCCTGATGGGCGCGGCCGACGCCAAGGGCGCAACCCCGTCACCGAGAGAAGGGGCGGCGCGGTCGAGTCTGATCCCCGGCATCTACCTCGCCGGCCTCGGCGACAACTGGGAGATATACCTCAACGGGTCCCTCGTCCAATCCGAGATGCACCCCCTCAAGGCGGGGCGGATCGGCGCGCATCGCAGCTACCGTTACGTTCGCTTCCCCGTCGACGGCCGCATCTTCCGCGAGGGGGCCAATGTCCTCGCGATCAAGGCGCTGGCCGATCCGACCTTTCCGCCCGCCGGCCTCAACCAGGCGAAGCCCTTTTACGTCGGCGAGTACCGTGCCATCGAACGGGATCAATCGGAGACGGGCGCGATGATCCTCATCGGTCTCTATATCTTCATAGGGCTCTACCACCTGTTCATGTTCCTCGTCCGCACGCAGGACCGGCACAACCTCTTCTACGGCCTCTTCTCCGTGGACCTCGGCCTCTACCTCCTCATGCGGACCTACTCGATCAGCCTCGTTCTCAAGGACAGCGACGCCATATTCAGGATAGAGCTATTCACCCTGGCCCTCATCCTCCCCCTCGTCGGGGCCTTCCTCGAGACCCTCAACGACGACAGGATACGCAAGGTCACCTATTGGTACGGCGGCTTCTGCGCCCTCGTCGGTCTCGGCGAGCTCATCATGCCCACGCCCTTCACCCACGATCTCCTCCGCGTCTGGCAGGTATCCGGCCTCGTCATGGCCTTCTATTACTTCGGCATCGACATCATCGGGCGCTTCATCGCCGACGGGCGCCGGAGGTGGAAGCGAGAGCGCGGCAACGAGGACGGACGGCCCCTCCTGCGCATCTACGGCAAGGCCCTCCTCCGCACTCCGGTGGGCAACCTCGTCATAGGCGGCAGCATCCTCTTCGCGACCGCCGTCTTCGACATCGTCGACGCCGTGGCCCTCCAGTGGGACCTCGTGCTCACGAAGTACGGCTTCTTCCTGTTCACGATGGGCACGGCCTTCATCCTGGCCAACCGCCTGGGCTTCCTCCACGACCGCCTTTCGGGTCTGAACCATACCCTCGAGGAGCGGATCCGCGTGCTCACGGAGACCGGGGCCCGCCTCGAGGCCAGCGAGCGCCGATATCGCAGCCTCTTCGAGGGCAGCTCCGACCCCGTGGCCCTCCTCACCGAGAACCTGGCCTTCATCGAGGGCAACCGCGCCGCGGCCGAGCTCTTCGGCCTCGACCGCGAGGACTCGGCGGGCCTGCGCCTCTACGACGCCCTGTACGCGGACAAGCGCGAGGGCAGCCTGCCCGCCGAGTTCCTCCGGGCGGCGGCCCGGGCCCTCGCCGACAAGGTCGGGCCTGGCGAGATATCGCTGCGGATCAAGGGCCCCCTCGCCGAGCCCAAGCCCTGCACCCTCAGGCTCGAGCGCATCGACGCTCTCGAGCGCAAGGAGATACTCCTCCGCGTCGTCCCCGAGGAGCGTGACCCGCTCACCGATTGCTTCGTCGAGGGCCGGGAGCGCTTCGACATCGAGAGCAGCCTCGCGGCGGCCGACCGGGCCTGCCGCCGGGCCGCCGCCCACCTGTCGAGGTACGCGGACGCCGATGAGGCCCGCTTCCTCGCGAGCTGCCTCCGCGAGGTGGTCGTGAACGCCGTCGAGCACGGCAACCTCGAGCTCAGCTTCGACGAGAAGAGCCGGAGCATGGGCGAGGGCCGCTACTTCGAGCTCCTCGCCGCGCGGCGACTCGATCCCCGCTTCCGCTCGCGCAAGGTCGTCGTGGAGTACTCGATCTCGGCCTCGCGCGCCACCTTCCGCGTGAGCGACGAGGGCCCGGGCTTCGACCATCGCCGCTTCGTCGGCGAGCCTGGCTCCGCGGCCCCGGAGCCCAGCGAGGAGCTGCTGGAGCACGGCCGTGGCCTATTCATCACGATGAGCGCCTTCGACAAGGTCCTCTTCAACGAGCGGGGAAATCAGGTAACCCTCGTGCGGGCCTTCAGGAAGGACCCGGCTTAAGCCCCCCTTGCCGATCGCGGCGGAACGGGGGCAAAATCCCGGGAAAGCAAGGACGGCCCAGCGGCGAGATGCGGGGCGGGAGTCCGTCCTTATATTCCAGGGAGCCGTCATGCGATACAAATACCCCCTCGGCACTACAAGAATAATCCGACCGAAATCCTACAGGCTCGTCTCCTACCTCCGCGCCCTGGGCTGGATCGTGGCCGCGACCGCCCTCGCGGTCGGGGTCCTCGCCTTCGTCCAGCTCGCCTTCCATCCCTTCGACGCCTTCATCGCGAAGGCCGAGGCCGGCCTCTCGGAGACCGACACGGTGCTCCAGGAGAACGCGGTGTCCGGGATCTCCATCGGCACGATCGCCCTCGTCGGCGCCGCGGCGGCCCTGCCCCTCTTCAAAAAAGGCGTTAGGCGACGTCAATACGGCCTCTCCTTCTGGCGGGGACTCCTCTCCTCGGGGATATTCCTCGCCACCGACAAGATCTACCGCTACGTCCAGGGCCTGGGCCGCCTCTACTTCAGCGCCACCGTCGCCCTCTTCATCGCGATCACGATCGTGCTCGTCGAGATCGTCTCCCGCTTCGGGAGGATCGAGGAGGAGGCCGACACGAGGACCGAGCTCCTAGCCTCGATCGTCTCGGGCCTCGTCTTCGGCCTCATCGTGCAGCTGGCGGAGCGCGCCCTGAAGCTCCACTAACAGGCTGTCGAAGGCGCAACGGCCGTCGACCAGCCCTCGACCTTGAAGCGCAGCGTCGCCGTGGTTCCCCCCTCGGAACGGAAGGATAGGCTGCCCTCCAACTGCTCGGCCAGGATCCGCATCAGGATCATGCCGACCGTCCGCGCGCTACCCGGGTCGAGGCCCGGGGGCAGGCCGAGACCTGCGTCGGACACTTCGAGCTCGAGGCTCCCGTCGGGGCCTAGGCTTTGGCGCAGCGCGACCCAGCCCCTGGCCCCATCGGGATAGGCATGTTCCAGCGCGTTCGCGAGGAGCTCGGACACGACGAGGCCGGCCGGGATGGCCTGTTCGAGGCTCAAGATGGCCGCGCGGCCCTCGCACGCGAGGGCGATCTCGGGGCCGGGGAACTTGGAGCCGAGGATCTCCGCGAGCCTACGGAGGTAGCCGCTGAAATCTATATGGGCCATGTCCGCGGCGTCGTAGAACTGCTCCTGTATCAGGGCCATCGAATGGATGCGCTGGGTGATCACGTCGAGCTTGGCGCGCAGGTCCTTGTCGGCCAGCTCCTGGGCGGAGAGGCTGAGCAGGCTGATCATCACCTGCATGTTATTCTTCACGCGATGGTGGATCTCCTGGAGGAGCGTCTCCTTCTCGCGCAGCGAGGACTCGAGGAGCTCGCGCGAGCTCTCCCGCTCGGTGACGTCCGATTTGATCGCCACGTAGTTGACGATCGCCCGCCCTTCGTCGAAGACGGGGGTGATGGTCATCTCCTCGGTATAGAGCTCGCCCGACTTGCGCTTGTTGACGAGCTTGCCGCTCCAGACCTTGCCCGAGCGGATGTCGTTCCACATCGAAAGGTAGAAGGCCGTGTCCTGCAGGCCCGACTTGATGAGCTCCTTCGGCATCCGGCCTATGGCCTCGGCGGAGGGATAGCCGGTTAAGGCGGCGAAGGCCGGGTTCGCCCAGCGGATGACGCCTCCAAGATCGGTGATCACGACTGCGTTGGCCGCCGCGTCGAGGGCCGCGCCCTTGAGGCGGATCTCCGCCTCGACCGCCTTTTGCGCGCTGATGTCGGTGAAGGTCCCCACGATCTCGGAATCCTGCCCGCCGCCGCGGACGAAGCGCATCTCGTCGCGCAGCCAGGCGAGGCTCCGGTCCTTACGATGGAAACGGTACTCCCGATACCCGCCATCCCGCCTGGCGAGATCGGCGGCCAGACCCAGGGCCCCCTGCCGATCGGCGGCGTACACGTTGCGCAGCCACCAATCGGGGGCGAGTGCTTCCTCGCTCGTGTAGCCGAGGAGGCCCCGGATGTTCTCGCTGATCCACTTGATCCTGGCGGGGCCCTTGCCGGCCTCCAGCGAATAGGTGACGGTGGGGCTCGTCGAGAGGTAGTGGGATAGCCTCGAGGCCAGCTCGTCCCGCTGCCGCTCGGCCTCCACCAGCTCGGTCACCTCCCTCACGTTGAACTGTTCGACCTCGCGGTGCTCGACCCGATAGGAGCTGCGCGCGATCTCCACGTAGCAGCGCCGCCCGTCGGCCCGCTCGAGGAGGCGAGGCGACCCACGTGAGCAGCCCGGCGCGGAAGACGGAGCCTCGTCCCGCGACGGGAGCAGGCTCGAGAACCCCTCCAGCTCGCGGACCCGCTTGCCCAGGAAGGATTCCTGCGAGAGGCCGAGGACGGAGGCCATGGCAGGGTTGGCGTCTATTATCGCGCCGGTCTCCTTGTCCACTATCATCATGCCCGCCTCGGCCGTCTCGAAGAGGCGCCGGTATCGGAGCTCGGAGGAGCGCAGGGCCTTGTCCTTCGAGGCCAAATGGAAGGCCACGCGCGAACGCACGATGCTCGGGTCGACCGGCTTCTTGATGTAGTCCGCGGCGCCGAGCTCCAGGCCCAGCATCTCGTCCTCGGCCATGGACTTTGCGGTAAGGAAGATCACCGGGATCTCGGCTCCCGCGGAGTCCTGCTTGAGGTTCCGGCAGACTTCGAAGCCGTCCATGCCGGGCATCATGATATCGAGGAGGATGAGGTCGGGCGGGGGATCGGAGCGGGCCAGCTTGAGCGCCGCATCCCCATTTGTCACCGCCTTGACCTGATAATCGCGCTTCAGGATTTCCTCGATGATCGCGATGCCATCGGGCTGGTCGTCCACTACGAGGACGACCTTCCTCCGCTCAGACATGTTTACCTCCCGCGCGATCGCCCGCGGCGAGCGCGTCTGCGGTCAGCCGGCCCAAGACCGCCAGGGCAACAGGGAAGTCATAGGCCCTGATCGAAGCCTCGAGCCGTTCGAAATCCTCGCGGGGACAGGCCGCGGCCAGTTCGGCCCGCACGGAGGCCAGGTAGTCGACGGCTTCACCGTCGCTCTCCTCGGCTAGGCACGTGAGCGTCTCGAGGACGGTCGAGAGCGAGGCCGCGGGCAAGCCCTTCTCGGACCGATCCTTGGCCGCCGCGACCACGGGCGCGATGCCTCCGAGGGCCTCGTCCAGGGCCCTCGACAGGCCCTCGAGCATCCCCTCGAACGAAGAGAGGGGAAGCCCCCCGACGATGGCGGCTTCCAGCTCGGCCGCGGTATTTTGGATGGCGACTGCGCCGATATTGCCGGAAACGCCCTTGAGAGTATGGGCGAGGCGCTCGGCGAGGGGGCGGTCGCCGGACGCGAGGGCCTCGCGCAGCCGATCGGCAGCCTTGCCCTGGCCCTCGACGTATCGCTCGAGCAGATCCAGGTAGAGCTTCCGGTTGCCTACGACGCGCTTGAGCCCGTCCTCGACGTCGATCCCGGCCATGAGCGGGATCGACGGCCCATCCACCCCTTCAGCAATCCGGGCCGCGGGCCCGGTGGAGGCCGCGGCGCCCGCGGCCGGCATGAAGTGGCGGCGGAGCGTATCGAACATCGCCTCCGGGTCGATGGGCTTGATGATGTAGTCGATCATGCCCGCTTCCTTGGCCATGACCTGCGCGTCCGCCAAGGCATGGGCCGTCATCGCGATGACGGGCAGACTCGAGAAGCGCTCCTGGGCCTTGATGACGCGCGTGGCTTCGTAGCCGTCCATCTCGGGCATCTGGATGTCCATGAGGACCAGGTCGAAGTCCTCCCCTTCGGCGGCCAGTGCGTCCACCGCCTCCCGCCCCGTGACGACGGCCGTGGTCACGGCCCCGGCGCTCCGCAGGAGCTCGACGGCGATCTGCCGGTTCATCTCGTTGTCCTCCGCGAGGAGGACGCGGGCTCCCTCGAGCCCGCGGGGGCCGCGGGCATCCGGCGGCCCCGCGCGCCCCCCGCGGAGGAACTCGGGCGCGAAGGCCCCGACGATCATGTCGAAGAGGGAGGAGCCGGTCACGGGCTTCACGAAGAAGCCCGCGGCCCCGGCCGCGAGGGACAGCTCCCGCTCGCCCTCGCCCCCGCCGGAGGCGCTCATGACGAAGATGCGCGGGGCCCGGCCTTCCGGGGCCTCGGCCAAGATCCTCCGCGTAGCCTCGATGCCGTCGATGCCCCCCATCCTCCAGTCGATCAAGGCGAGGCCGAAGGGATCCAGCGGCGCCGAGCGCCGAGCGGCCTCCACCGCCTCCTCGCCCGAGGCGACGGTCTCGGGGCGGAAGCGCAGGGACTCGAGGAGGACGCGCAGGGACTCGCGCGCGAGGCCATTGTCGTCGGCCACGAGGACGCGCATGCCCACGAGGCTCGGCGGGAAGGCGGATCGTTCGAGGGTCGCATTCTCCGCGAGGCCGAACCAAGCCGTGAAGGTGAAGGCGCTGCCCTCGCCGACGGCGCTCCGGGCCCAGATCTGCCCGCTCATCATCTCCACCAGCCTCGCGCAGATGGATAGGCCGAGCCCCGTTCCCCCGTACTTCCGCGTGGTCGAGCCGTCGGCTTGCGAGAAGGGCTGGAAGAGCCTCGAGACCTGCTCCTCGTTCATGCCTATGCCCGTGTCCCGCACGGAGAAGAGCAGCTTGGCCTTCTCGCCCACCCTCTCGGCGAGCGTGACCTTCAGCTCGATCTCGCCCGAGTCCGTGAACTTGACCGCGTTCCCCATGAGGTTGACGAGGATCTGCCGGAGCCGCTGCGGATCGCCGCGGAGCTCGCGCGGCACGGCCGGGTCGACGCCGAGAAGGGGCTCGATACCCTTCGCATAGGCGCCCTGGCCGGCGATGGAGATCACGGACTCGATCACCGCGTCGATCGAGAAGTCGAGGCTGTCCATCTTGAGCTTACCGGCCTCGATCTTGGAGAAGTCGAGAATGTCGTTGACCACGCCGAGCAGGGAAATGCCGGCATCGTGGATCTTCGAGACGTAATCCCGCTGCCGGGGGTCGAGGCCGGCCTTGAGGGCCAGGTCAGCGAAGCCGATCACGGCGTTCATGGGCGTCCTGATCTCGTGGCTCATGTTGGCGAGGAATTCCGACTTGAGCCGGCTGAGCTCCTGCAGGCCCTCGTTGGACCGGGCGAGCTCGCGTCCCTTCTCCTCGAGCTCGGCGGTCCGCTCGTCGACGATGCCCTCGAGCTCCTCGTTCCATCGGGTCAGCTCCTCGCGCGACTTCGCCAGCGAGGAGACCATGCGGTTGAACGAGGCGGCCAGGGCCCCTATCTCGTCCGCCGAGACGACCTCGACGGTGGCCGAGAGGTCGCCCTCGCCGATCTTCACGGCGGCGACGGCCAGCTCCCTGATCGGGCGACCGAGGCGCCTGGCCATGAGGTAGCCGACGCCGATGGCGAAGAGCACGGAAGCGGCGATGCCATAGAACACCGCCAGGCGCAGGGCCCGGACCTCGCCCGATAGCTGGGACAAGGGGCGCTGGATCACGACGCCCCAGCCCAAGTCCTTGATGGGAGCGTAGCTGCCGAGGACCTCCCGACCGAATTCGTCCGGATAGCCGGACAGCGAGCCCTCCTGCCCGGCGAGCGCCGCCTCCACGACGGGCAGGCCGCTCACGTCGAGGTCCCGCAGCTCGCCCAGTCTCGTATGGGCCACGACGCGGCCGTTGCCGCTCGCCACGAGGATGTCGGCGCCCGTCCCGACCGAGCCGGAGGCGGGCAGGGAGACCTTGCCGAAGCCGAGGCTCGCGGAGAGGACGCCGAGGACCCGGCCCCCGCGCGAGATCGGCAGGGCGACCGAGCGCAGGGGCATCCGCGTTTCCGCGTCGACATAGACCTCCGACAGGAGCCGCTGCCCCGCGAGGGCGACCTGGAACGGCCATAGCTGCATGAGATCGCCGGAGGGGACCGGGCCCATACAGGCCAGGAGCCGGCCGTCCGAGTCGGCGACGTAGGCGCCCATCAGTTCGGGCAGCTCCGCCTGCGCCTGCTCGAGCGCCGACTTGAGCTTGACCTTGTCCGGGAATTCCTCCCCAATGCGCTGGGCGAGGATCGCGAGGGCGGGATCGGCCGCGCCGATGGCCAAATCGACGACCTGGGCCAAGCGCCGGGCCAGGCTCAAGTCGCCCTCGGCTATCTTCCGCGTGAGGATGCCCTGGCTGACCTGGACCACGAGGAAGCCGGAGGCGCTGATGCAAAGGCCAACGACCAGGGCGAACACGACGAGGATCCGGTGGGTGATTCGCGTGAATCGCGGGCGAAGGGGGGGGAACATCGCCCTCATCGCAATACCTCCGCAGCTTTCCGCAGTCTGTCTTTCTTCATGCAAGCGCGTGCGCTCGGGGACGATGGCCTTTGATACAAGTCTATGACGGCTCGGACGGAAGTCAAATTCAGAGGGGAGCGAAAAGCCTCGCCGCCGCATAACACGCTTGAATGACGGCCTCGGATGAACATACTTAAGCCTACGCGGCACGGCTTCTCGCGTTGCCCGCAAGCGGTCGATAGGGAGGATTTTTCAATGCAGCGACATCGCGCCGAAGCCCTCCTTTACGCGCTCGCCCTGGGTTCATGCCTTCTGTGCGCCTGTCAGCGCGGCGCGGAGAAGGGCGCTGCGGCGACGAAGGGAGCCACCCCCGCGACAAAGGGGCGAGGCGCGGCCCTGCTGTTCCTCTCCACCCAGCTAAACCCCGTGGAGGAAGCCCAGAAGATGCGCTCGGCCATCCTGAAGGACTACCAAGGCGAGGTGGACTTCCGGCCCAACGACAGCGCCTACGTCTACCGCCAGGTCGACGCCGTTCTGCGGGACAGGCCCGGGACCCCGATCCTCCTCGGCGCCCTCCACGGGGATTTCGTGAAGCTCTACGAGGACGGCCGCCTGCGTCCCCTAGACGATGTCCTCGCGGGCTTCTCAGGCAAGAGCTTCGCGGGCAGCCTCGTCGACCTGGGCAGGCTCGACGGCAAGTCCCTGTATTACATTCCTTGGATGCAGGCGACCTATCTCCTCGCCGTCAACAAGAAGGCGCTCAAATACCTGCCGCCCGGAGCCCGGATCGAGGCCCTGAGCTACGAGCAGCTCTTCGACTGGTCGGTGGCCATCTTGAAGGGGACGGGCAAATTCGGGCTCGGCTTCCCCGCGGGCGAGAAGGGCCTCATGCACCGCTTCCTGCAAGGCTACCTCTATCCCTCCTTCACGGGGAGCGCGCTGGCGAAATTCCGCGGCGCGGACGCAGTCGCCATGTGGTCCTACATGAAACGCCTCTGGCGGGTCGCCCAGCCCGATTCCCTCAATTACTCCACCATGGCCGAGCCCCTCCTGACCGAGCAGGTCTTGATAGCCTGGGACCACAGCGCGAGGCTCTTGAAGGCCTTCGAGGCCCGGCCCGAGGATTTCGTCGCCGCGCCGGCCCCGATCGGACCCAAAGGCCTCGGCTACACCGCAGTCGTCTCGGGCCTCGGAATACCCAAGGCCGTGAAGGCCCCGGAGGGCCCCGCGGCTCTCATCGGCTACCTGACCGAGCCTGCGATCCAGGACAGGACCCTCCGCGAGACGGGCTTCTTCCCCGTCGTCGCCTCGGCCGCCGAGGCGGACGATCCGCCCGCCCTCAAGGAATTGGCCCGGGCGGTGCGCGAGCAGAGCGGCTCCGCCCGCGCCCTGCCGACCCTCCTGCCCGTAGGCCTCGGCGAGCGGAGCGACGAGTACAACAAGATATTCATGCTGGCTTTCTCGGACATAGTCTTAGGCGGGAGGGACATCCCGCCCGTCCTCGACGCGGCGGCGGCGAAGCTGCAGGCCATCCTCGATGCCGAGGGGGCCGGGCTTTGGGCTCCGGACAAGGTGGGCGGGAGGCCCGGTAAGATTGAGTAGCGCCGCGCGCGATCGGCTCATCGGCGCGGCGGCCTGGGGCGCGGCCGCCCTCTTCGCCGCCGCCGCCGCATTCGCCGCTTGGTCCTTCGCCGAGCTCGGCGCGGTCGACCGCGGGCTGCCCGTCGCCAAGGTGGGCCAATATGGCGCGATGACGGGCATGTTGCCCCTCTTCCCCGAGCTCGCCTCCGAGCTCGAGCTCGCCCGGGGCGAGGCCCAGGCCACGGCAGCGAGCGAGCTGCGCTTCACGCTGAGCAAGATCGGGAACTCGAGGAAGCTCGTCGAGGCGGCCTTCGCGAGGAACATGCCCCCGGAGCTCTCGGCCCTGAGCTCCGAGATAGCCTCCCTGGCCGCGGACCTGGGGAAGGACCTCGACTCGGGCGCGGCCCTCGGCGCGACCAAGGTCATCCTCTACGAGAATCGGGCCGGCTATATCTCCTCGGAATTCCGCGACTACGTCCTGCGGAGCAACAACGAGGCCCTCCTGGCCCTGGAAAGGCAGGAGGCGAGGCTCGGGAGGATGCGCGCCTCGATGCTGGCCTCCGCGGCGATCGAAGCCTGCGCGGCCGCGCTGGCCCTGCTATTCATTCGATACCGAAAAGGCACACACTTTATCAAGGGAGGCCCGCATGGCCGAAAAGAAAGAAGCGAAAGAGAAATCCAAAGCCAAGGCGCCGTCACGCGATGAGCTCGAAGCGGAGATCAGGGCGGCGGCGCAGAGGATATTCGACGAGAGGCGCGCGAAGGGCCTAGCGGGCGACGAAGTCGCCGATTGGCTGGCGGCCGAGGCCGAGGTCACGAAGAAGCACAAGCTCCCCTAGCGACTCGCCGCGGGGGAGGTCGGGGTCGCGGGCTGCGGGGCTTCCACCGCGTCGACGCTCGCGGCGGCCTCGAGGGCGGTCTGCGCCTCGGCGGCCGCCCGGGCGAGGCATTCGACGAAGCGGTCCTTGGCCTGGGGATCGCGCATCCGCGCCGTGGGTCCCGATACGCTGATGGCTCCCGCGAAGTCCGAGCCGGGCAGGCGGAGGGGCTTGGCCATGCAGGTGAGGCCTACCTCGTATTCCTCGCTGTCCAGGCCATAGCCATTGCGCTTGGCCAGGGCTATCTCGCGCAGCACGTCCTCGGGATCGGTGAGGGTGCGCTCGTTGATCTTGGGCAGCGGGCCGGAGCCGAGGATGGCGCGGGCGCGGGCCTCGGGCAGGAGCGAGAGTATAGCCTTACCGACGCCCGTGCAGTACAGGGGCAAACGGTCGCCGGGCACGGAGCGCATGCGCAAGGAGCGATCGGCCTCCGCGCGGTCGAGGTAGATCGCGCTCGAGCCGGCGAGGCAGGCTAGGTTGGCGCTCTCCCCCGTCTCCCGAGCCAGGCGCTCGAGGAAGGGCCGCACGCGTTCGACGACGATGGAGCGCACAGGCACGTGGGAGCCCAGCTCGAAGAGGGCCAGGCCAAGGGACCAGCCCAAGCTGGAGCGCTCGGCCACGCCCCTCGACTCCAGGACGGCAAGGTAGCGCAAGGCGGTAGCCTTGTTCATGCCCGTATCGCGCGAAAGCCGCGCCAGAGTCACGGGAAGGCCGGTCCGAGCCATGTAAAACAGAAGATCGAGTGCCTTGCCCGCCGATTCGCTCATATATCTCCGGGAATAGACGATTTCATCTATCGAAACTAAGGTTTCAGTCCGGATCGATTTAAGCACCTATTGAAACGGCGGTCAATGAGAATTCGCTGCTCATCCGCGCGAAGAAGTCGGCTTCGTCCACGAATCGAAAACTCGAGAGGCCGGCGGCCAGGGCGCCCTCGACGTTGGGCTGGTTGTCGTCGACGAAGAGGGTTTCCGAAGCCCGAGCGCCGGCCCGGTCCAGGGCGAGTTCGTAAATCTCGCGCTGGGGCTTGAGGAGCCGATGCTCGCAGGAGAGTACGAGCTCGTCGAAGAGGGATGCCCATTCGCGCCCGTCGCCCTCGCGAACGTAACGGACGCAGCCTTCGTTGATGTTGGACAGGAGGACGAGGCGACCGACGCGGCCTCGGACCTCCTCGAGGAAGGCGAGCATGCCCTTTCGCATATTGAACCAGCTCTCGACGTCAAGCTGCATGAGCTCGGGCAAGGCCGCTTCGCGCCAGGGCGCCCCCAGGGAAGCCGCGACGCGGCGCCAGTACTCGCCGCCGTCGATAGTCCCGCGGTCATAGTCGTCGCGCTCGCCATAGTAGGCTTTCAGGAAAACCTCGCGCGGCAGGCCGGGGCAGAGGACCCGGACCATCGCGTCGACCTTGTCGAGGCGGTGCTCCTGGGTGAGAACCCCGCCCATATCCAGCATAAGGCAGCTGATGGGCTTCATGTCCCCTGCTCCTCGGCCTGCCAGAAGCCGTCCTTCCAATTGAAGCGGCCCGTCTCGGGCAGGATCTTGCCCTCCTCGGCCGCGCGCATGACCTGCTTGTAGAGGGGCTTCGTGAGCTTCACGCTCGAGAAATCGAGGATGAACTTATTTAAGCCCTCCTTCTGGAGGAAGGGCACCCGGTCGACGATGGAGAAGGGCTTCATCGGCGTGACCACGGAGCCCTCGCCGAGGCGGGAGAGCTCGTAGGCCGAGCCGTCGCGATCCGTGAAGCCCGTGAAGTCGTAGGCCGAGGCGAGCTCGGCCCTGATGCGGAAGAGGGCCGGGTAGGAGAACACGATGGGCATCCAGGAGAGCGGCGGCGCGGCCTCGGCCACCTTCTGGAAATTCTGCTTGGAGATCTCGAGGGGCGGGACGAGGAAACGCGCGCCCTCGTCCTGGAGGAAGGCGGCGGCCCATCGGTTGAAGGCGTAGAGGTAGGGGCCCGCCACGATCGTGAAGGGCTCGTCCCGCCTATGCGACCTGGGCCTGGAGCCCTGGTAGGCCGCCGCGCCGGCGGCGGCGCTCGCGGCGAGGCTGGAGGCGAGGCCGCGGAGTATCCCGAGATGCCCGGGATTGTTCGCGACGAAGACCCGCTGGCCCCGGCTCGCCCAATACTCGAGCTCCGGGACGAGCCATTCGGCGTCGCCCTCGGGGAACCAGGGATCGAGCCAGAGGGCGAGGCTCTCGCGCTTGAAGGGCAGGCTGACCTCCTCCTTGCGCATGGCCTCGGCGTTGGCCTTGTTGAAGAGGAGCATGGCCTTGGCCGGCCTGGCCGCGTTGAGGATGTGGAGGTCGCCCGTCCGGCCCACGAGGGCGTAGAAGCCGGGAGGGAGGGCCGCGAGCTCGGCCTTGCCCGGCTTGGCCTTGGCCGAGGGCTCGGGCGCGGCGTCGTGACTGGGGAACTTGCGGTAGCGCGCGATGTCGCGGGGCAGGACGGGCGCGTAGCGCCGCGCCATGGACTTGGTCTGCACGAGGTAGGCCTGGTCGCTTTGGCGTACATCGATCTCCTCGTCGACGCGGACGAGCATGCCGCCGGGCGTCTCCCGCACCTCGCGGACCTTGGCCGTGAAGCGGCCCGAGTCGTCCGGCCGGTGGAAGCGCAAGGAATCGCCCTCGGCCAGGCCGTCGTAGGAATCCATGAGGATGTAGCGCAGCTCGTTCACCACGCGGATGTCGCGGATCTTGCCGAGGGAGATGCCCGTGCCGCCCGCCTGCTCGGGCCTAATGTACTCGGGGTCGAGCTTGCCCGCGATGAAGAAGCGGGTCTTCCGCCTCGCGAAGTCGGACTGGAGCATCGCCTCGGCCTTGGCCTGGGCCTTCTCGCGGCCCAGCTTCCAGTTGTCGATCATGTGCCGATAGGCGGCGACGACCTGGCCGACGTACTCGGCGCTCTTCATCCGCCCCTCGATCTTGAAGGAGGCGACCCCCGCTTCCATGAGCTCGGGCACGTAGCCGATAAGCTGCAGGTCGTCGGGCGAGAACCAATAGCCCGACTGGGCGTCGGTGGAGTAGAGGCGGCGGCAGGCCTGGGCACAGGCGCCGCGGTTGGCGCTCTTGCCCCCGAGGTAGCTCGAGAACATGCACAGGCCCGACTCGCTCACGCAGAGGGCCCCGTGCACGAAGACCTCCAGCTCGAGGTTGGTCGACTGGGCTATGGCACGGATCTCCTCCAGGCTGAGCTCCCGCGCGACCACGGCGCGCTTGAAGCCAAGGCGCGAGAGGAAGTTGACCCCCTTAGCCGAGGCGACGTTCATCTGCGTGCTCGCGTGCAGGGCCAGCTTGGGGAAGTGCTCGGCGGCCATCTTGGCTACCCCTAAGTCCTGCACGATGATGCCGTCGGGCCCCACCCGATCGAGGTACTGGAGGAGCTGCCACATGCGGTCGGCCTCGCGCTGCTCGAAGACGGTATTCACCGTGACGTAGAGCTTCTTGGCCTGCCGGTGACAGACGTCGACGGCGGCCTCCAGCTGGTTGAAGGCGAAATTGGTCGAGCGCAG
>DBTW01000029.1:0-1001 GCA_002307245.1 Spirochaetaceae bacterium UBA1306
GGCTCGGCGGCGGCCGGCCCCCCGGCCTGGGCGCGGAGCCAGAGGAGGACGGCCCAGGCGTGCCGGGCCTTGTCGGCGGGGTACTCGGCCGAGAGCCTCGCGTACTCGGCGTGCATGCCGTTCCAGTCGCGCATCCCGCCCGCCCGGGCAGCGTCGAGGACCGCCTCGAGCTTGGGCATGGGTACGAGCTGGCCGCCCAGGTTCTCCCATTGGGCCTCGCGGGCGGCGGGGGCCCATAGGCGGGCGAGGGTCCCGCGCAGGGCCTCGCCCTCGGCCTCGCCGAGGGCCGCGAGCAGGGTCCCGGCCGCGTACCAGAGCAGCATCTCGCGGTAGGCCTCGACCGCGCGGCGCGGGCGCCTCACGACGACGGGGCGATCGGAATTCTCCACGAGCCGCCTGGGCGCCTCGATCTCGGCCGGGTCGGCCCGATCCGCCCGCGCCGCCTGGGGGCCGCGCATCCACTCCTCTAGGAGGCCGATGGCGGCGATCATCTCCTCGGCCGTGTCGGGGGCGAAGGGCGAGAACTCGAGGGCCTGGAGCCTGTCGGCGCGCTTGTCGCGGGCGTGGAGCTTGCCTTCGTTGCGCATGAGGGCGTAGAGGTTGTGGGTCCACCAGTAGGCGGGCACGAGGACGAGCCGGTCGGCCGATCGGTCGTCGTCGACGAGGCAGAAGGGCAGGGCTATGTCCAGCTCGAAGCGGTAGTCGGCCTTGGACAGGAGGCAGAAGGAGGCGAAGCGCGAGGAGTGCTTCACCGAGGTCGAGAGGCCGGGCCAGAAGCCGCGGCCGGCCTCGATCTCGCCGTCGGGCGCGCGGGAGTTGTGGTTCGAGCCGAGGGTCGCGCCCGCGGCCATGTTAGATTGGCCGCGGACGAGGGCCGCGATGAGGAAGCTTGTGTTGTGGTGCTGCTCGTGCGCGGGGAAGATCAGGTTGTTGAGCATCTCGCAGCAGGAGACGGTGGAGTTGTCGCCAAGCACGGAGTGGATGAGGCGGGCGCCGTACTT
>DBTW01000029.1:1336-10145 GCA_002307245.1 Spirochaetaceae bacterium UBA1306
CCCACGATGCCGTTGACCAGCTCGACGCCCTCGCCGATCTGCGTCCGCTGCCGCTCGCTCGAGAGGATCGTGAGGTTCTTGAGCTTGTTGGCGCCCTTGATGTAGGCCGACTCGCCGATCGCGACGTCCTTGACGATGCGGTTGTACTTCAGCACGGAGGCCCGGCCTATCGTGCCGTACCTGCCCCGCCTGCGGTCGTACATGGAGTCGGTCATCGCGCGGAAGGCGCCCAGGAGGCCCGGGTCGCCGCGGCGCCGGGCCCAGAGGTAGGCGTCGGCGGCCAGCATGTCGCGGAAGGGCGGCACCGAGCGGCCGCCGGCCTCGTTCATCAGGTCGAGCTCGACGCGCAGCTCCTCGCTCTCGCCTTCCATCACTATGCCGTTGCCGAACTTCGAGTGGTTGGAGACGTGGATCTCGTCGTTCGCGAGGAGGATGCAGCCGTCGCCGATCAGGTAGTGCGCGATATAGGAGCAGCCGTGGATGGCGCAATCGTCGCCGATATCGCAGGCGAGGATCCGGGAGCCCGTGATGCCGATGGGGGACAATAGGTCGTGGTGCTCCGCGACCGCGCGCCTGATCGTGCCGAGCCGGACGAGGCCGCCGAACTCGCAATCGCGCACGAGGTCCGGCACGAAGGGGTCGGATACGCGGATGAGGCTCCAGTCCCGGCAGCGGTTGCCGTTCACGGCCAGGGCGGCGATCTCGTCGCCGGCGAGGGCCCGGTAGGATGAAGGATCACGACCGAGGACGAGCTTCAGCTGCTCATCCCTGATCCTGTATTCGTCTTCGCCCGCTTCGAGGAATTCCCGCGGTACGAAGCCGAAGTCGTAATCCCTTGCCTCGAGAAACTTTATATCGTTCACGTTATGGGCGAGGATATATCCCCGGAGGTAGCGGCGCAATCCCCCGCAGTCCGGGGCGGGGGCCTCTGCCGCAGTTCGGGGTATTGACCAAGGGGCGGCTTTTTGGCAAGGTAGGCCATGAGTTCCCGGGAATCGACGATAGACGATCGCCTCGCGACCGAGGCAGAGAAGGTCGCCTTCGAGGCTCTTCCCCGCCTTGTGGCGGCGGATGAGGCCCGCAAGTCCCGCTTCGCCGTGCAAATCGCCGACGTTTTGGGCAATTCCGGCGAGTTCCAGCAGTACGTCACGGGCTCAGCGGCCGATCGCCTGGCCAAGATGGACCGCCTCCTGAAAGCGTTCCGCGAGAACGTCGAGCTTCTCGTCAACAAGACCTGGGTCGAGAAGTCCGAGGAGAAGCCCAAGGCCCGGCTCCTCGAGGACCTGGGCGCCTTCGAGCGTGAATTCCGAGACGGGGCCGTGCCCGTGGCCTTCAAGCGCTTCGTCGCCCTCGCCAATTCCCTGGCCAGCCTCCTCTTCGGCCACCAGAGCAAGGCCGACGACTTCGTCGCCTACTGCTTCCGCATCGACCCCAAGTTCGGCCTCTTCTTCTGGTACGTCGGCGAGCTCGAGAAGCAGGCGCGCGAGGGAAGCTACGGCGACGAGCTGTTCACGCTCGAGACCCTGCTCGGCGTCTACGTCCTCTCCAGCTTCTAGCTCCGGCTCTTCCCCGGCCTACATCGACAGCCCGATATTCAGCCCGAAGACCGGGTTCGCGGCGGGGACGTTGTAGGCCCCGAATATCTCGATGGCCGGCAGGGCGATATCGCGGAGATAGAGCCTGAATCCGAGCCCGGGCCCGTGGAAGGCCTCGATCCGCTTCCCGTACAAGCCCGTGGCGTACACCCCTCCCTCGTAGAATGGTCCGATCTCCATCGCGCCCCAGCCGGGCTTCCAGAAAGGTATCGCCAGGTTCGCGTAGGCGGCGATATCCCCGGAGGAGAACGATTCTCCCTGCGGCAGGGTCCTGTACCCGCAGCCCGAGAGGGAGCCCTGGGCCTGGAAGGGCCGCGTGCCCCAGCGCCCGGCGAAGCCGGCCTCGAGGAAGCCGCCCAGAAAGATCCCGAAGTCCATCTGGGCGCTCGCGCTCGCCAGCTCGTACGAGTCCGCGCCCCCGAGGCCGATGCCCTGCGTATAGGTCACGCTCGCGACGGGGCCGGCCTTGCGGTAGCCGACGGTGCTACGGCCGTTGTAATTGACGGAGAGGGCGGGAATGAGGGAGAGGCAGTCCTCGCGCAGGCCGTACGAGGCCGCGGCCTTGGCGGATACTCCCGAATAGCGCAGGGTCAGGTCGAGCTCGGCCCCGAGCTTGGCTTCGGAGGGGTAGCAGAACGAGAGCCCGCCGTCGGCCGTGAGCTCGACGTAGTCCGCGTAGCTCGCGCCGTCCATGTAGCAGGCTTCCTTGGATTCCCGGGCGGTGGATACGAAGGCGCCGAGCGAGGCCTTCGAGCCCAGGAAGCGGGGGTCGGAGTAGGCGAGGGTCGCGCTGGGCCCAAGGTTGGAATAGGAGCCGCTGGCGACGATGGACTTGCGGAACCCCAGGAAATTGTAGTCGAGTACGGCGAGGCCCGCAGACCAGCCTCCGCTCCCGAATGAAGCCGATGGGATTGGGATGAGGGTCCACTTCTCCTCGACGGTCACGGTCACGACGGCGTCGCCGCCTAAGATATCGGCCGAGAGGGAGGCGGAGCTGAAGATCCCGGAGTCGAGGATCCTCAGGCGCAGCGCCTCGGGGTCGATCTCCGAAAGTCTCATGCCTGCCTTGAGGCCGGTCAGCTCGTCGAGGGCCGAGGCCTTGGTCCGTTTGTTCCCTTCGTAGGCGACGCGCGAGACGAGGACCTCGCCCCTCTCGGCGGCGAGGGCGGCGGTGAGGGCCTCGGGCGACGCCGGCGCGAGGGCGAGCAGGGCCATGGCGGAAACCAGGACGGCGATGGGGAACTGATGCCTGCGCATGATGCGATGAGCCTCCGGGCGCGATCGAGCATGCGATCGGCGCGAATGGCCATTGTAGCCCTATACGGCGTATCGTCAAGGCGCGGAGCCTACGTCCGCGTAGGCGCTCCCCCGCCTCCCGCGTCCTTGACATCGGATGCCGCGCTGCCACAGCATAGGGACGCCGATTCGAGGCCCCGGGAGGACGAGTGCCGGACAAGAGGACAGCGCTTCGCGAAAGGCCCTTCATCGGGCCGAGGCTCGATGTGGGCAAGGTCATGGCCAACCTCGTCCTGCCCCTCGCCGGAGTCGTCGCGGCCCTGGCCTTCGGCGCCGTCATGCTCCTCCTCCTCAAGGCCGATCCCATCGCGGCGTACGCGGCCCTAGTCCAGGGCGCCGTCGGCTCCACCTTCGGCCTCACGCAATGCCTCGTCAAGGCGACGCCCCTCCTCCTCGTCGGCTCGGGCATCTGCATTGCCTTCCGCGCGAACGTCATCAACATCGGCGGCGAGGGGCAGATCATCCTCGGGGCCCTCGCCGGGGCCGCCCTTCCCCTGGCCTTCCCCCAGGCCCCCGCCTGGGCGATCATCCCCGCCACCTGCCTCGCCGGCTTCCTCGCCGGCGCCTTCTGGGGCTTCATCCCCGGCATCCTCAAGGCCAGGCTCAAGGTCAACGAGATCCTCTCCACGATCATGCTGAACGCCATCGCCCTCCAGCTTATGAACCTCCTTCTGCAGGGCCCGCTGATGGACGCCGAGGGCGTGGCGCGCGGGACCTTCCTGCACCAATCCGCCCAGCTGCCGCGGCAGTCCTGGCTGCCGCGCCTGGTGCCCCAGACCCTCCTGCACTCGGGCGTCATCATCGCCGTCGCCGTCGCCATCCTCTGCTATGCCTTCCTATGGAAGACGGCGATCGGCTTTAATATCCGCGCCGTGGGCCTCAATCCCAAGGCCGCGCGCTACTCGGGCATCAACGTGCCTTTCTACGAGGCCCTGTCCCTCACCCTCGCCGGCGGCCTCGCCGGCCTGGCTGGCGTCATCGAGGTCATCGGCGTCCAGCACCGGCTCATGCCGGGCCTCACGAGCAACTACGGCTTCACCGGTATCGTCGCCGCCCTCCTGGGCGCCCTTCACCCGATAGGGCTCATCCCGGCCTCGGTCTTCTTCGGCGGCCTCCTCGTGGGCGCCGACAAGATGCAGCGCGCGGTCCAGGTGCCCTCCTCCCTCATCACGGCCATCCTCGGCCTCATCGTGCTCTTCGTCTCGAGCGCGACGATCTGGGCGCGGCGCTGGATGGCTCACCGCGACACCGCGACAGCCCTGCGCGCGGATCGGGCCGCCCGCGGCGCCGAGGCGCGGGACGGTTCCTGCCCCGACCCGATCGGGGGCGAATCGTGAGCGGCCTCTCCCCCGACGTGCTCGTCGGCATCTTCTCGACGATGATGGGGCTCGCCATGCCCTTCCTCTTCGCGGCCCTGGGCGAGACCTTCGCGCAGCGCTCCGGCGTGTACAACCTAGGGGTCGACGGCATCATGCTCCTCTCGGCCTTCGCCTCCTTCTACGTCGTCGTCGTCACGGGCAGCCCCTGGCTCGGCCTCCTCGCCGCGGTCCTTGTCGGGCTCGCGATGGGCCTGCTCATTTCGCTGGTCAGCGTCACGCTCAAGGCCGAGCAGGGCGTGAGCGGGATAGGCCTCTACATGCTGGGGCTCGGCCTCTCGAGCCTCCTCTTTAAGGTCCTCGTCGGGACCGTGAAGACCGTCCAGGGCTTTCGGCCGATCGAGCTGCCGCTCCTGTCCGGCATCCCCTTCCTGGGCCCGGTGCTCTTCCGCAATAACGTCCTCGTCTACGCCGCCTTTCTCCTCGTGCCCCTCTCGTGGTGGGTCCTCGAGAGGACGACCCTCGGCCTCGACATCAAGGCCGTGGGCCAGAACCCCGCGGCGGCCGACTCCCTGGGCATCAACGTGGACCGCGTGCGCTACTTCAGCGTCTGCCTGGGGGCGGTCCTGGCCGGCGTCGCGGGGGCCGGGCTGTCGATAGCCCAGCTCAACCTATTCCAGGACAACCTTACGGCGGGGCAGGGCTTCATCGCGGTCGCCCTCGTCTACTTCGGCGGCTGGAACCCCGTCGGCGTCCTCGGCGGGGCCTTGCTCTTCAGCGTCGTGAACTCGACGCAGCTCTGGCTCCAGGTCCTCGGCGTGGACATCCCCTCCAGCGTGGCCGTCATGCTGCCCTACCTGCTCACGATAGTCGCGCTAACGCTGACTTCGAGCCGAGACCGCCAGCCCGCCGCCTTGGGTAAGCCCTTCGAGCGGGGGGAGAATTGAGAGTCGATTATGCGGGGCGCCGTTGGCGGCCTGCGTTTTATGTATCGCCGTCGTTAAGGAGCGCGTATGAATGTTAAGAGAGCCCTGGCCGCACTGATCCTCGCATCGACCCTCGTCGCCGCGGGGGCGGCTCCCCTGAAGATCGCGGTCATCATGCCGAGCGCCACGACCGACATGGCCTTCAGCCAGTCGATGTGGCAGGCCCTCCTCGCGGTGCAGAAGTCCGCCGGCGGGGAGTCCGCGATCCAGCTGAAGTACACCGACAACATGTGGAACGTGCCCGACGCCGCCGCCGCCATCCGCGACTACGCGAGCCAGGGCTTCGACATCGTCATAGCCCACGGCTCCCAGTTCGGCTCCTCCGTCCAGGAGATCGCGCCGGACTTCCCCAAGGTCACCTTCGCCTGGGGCACCGACGTCGACACCTACGGCCTGCCCAACGTCTACGCCTACACGGCCGCGGCCGAGCAGGGCGGCTACGTCAACGGCGTCCTCGCCGCCAAGCTCACGAAGTCCAAGAAGGTCGGCGTGACCGGCCCCATCGAGGTCGGCGACGCCAAGACCTATATCGACGGCTTCGCCCAGGGCCTAGCCGCGGTGGACAAGTCCATCGCCGTCTCCAAGACCTGGACCGGCTCCTTCTCCGACGTCGCCCTCATGACCGCCGCGGCCAAGACCCACATCGCGAACGGCGCGGACATGCTCACCGGCTCCTCGCAGTCCGTCGTCGGCTCCATCGGCGCCGCGAAGGAGAAGGCCGGGGTTCTCTGGTTCGGCACCCAGGCCGACCAGGCCGCCCTCGCCCCCGCTCTCGTCGTCGCCAGCCAGGTCTACGATTGGACCGGCATGCTGAGCGACATCCTCGCGAAGCGCAAGGCCGGCACCCTCGGCGGGATCGCCTACACCCTGACCCTGGGGAACGGAGGCCTCAAGGTCGCCTACAACCCCGCCTACAAGCTCGCAGCCGACGTCAAGAAGGCCGGCGACGACGCCATCAAGGCCATCACCAAGGGTACGATCAAGGTCCAGCCCTAAGGATAAGAGAAGCGCGAAGGACGCGAAGGAGTCCGGACATGGGAATTGCTGAGAGCCTCGATATCCCTCCCATTGTCCCCTCTTCTTCGCGCGCTTCGCGGCCGGGCACGTCGGTCGAGATGCGCGGCATCGTGAAGTGCTTCCCGGGAGTGCGCGCCAACTCCGGCGTCTGCTTCGACGTCCGCCCCGGGGAGGTCCACGCCCTGCTCGGCGAGAACGGAGCGGGCAAGAGCACGCTGATGCGCCAGCTCTACGGCATGTACCAGCCCGACTCGGGGCAGATCGTCGTGGACGGACGCCCCGCCGCCTTCCGCTCGCCGGCCGACGCCATCAAGGCCGGCATCGGCATGATCCACCAGCACTTCATGCTGGTGCCCAGCCTCACCGTGGCCGAGAACGTAGCCCTGGGGCAGAAGTCCTCGCGCGGGCCCCTCCTCGACCTGAAGCGGGTCGAGGAGCGGATCGGGCGCCTCGCCGAGGAATACGGGCTCAAGGTCGAGCCCCGCGCCCGCGTCTGGCAGCTCTCCGTCGGCGAGCAGCAGCGCGTCGAGATCCTCAAGGCCCTATACCGCGGCGCCGGCCTCATAATCCTCGACGAGCCCACCGCTGTGCTCACGCCGCAGGAGGTCGAGGGCCTTTTCTCCACCCTTAGGCGCATGGTGGGGGAGGGCCATTCCCTCGTCTTTATCTCGCATAAGCTCGGCGAGGTGATGGGCATCAGCGACCGCGTGACCGTGCTCCGCGACGGCGCGGTGGTCGGGGCGATGCCCATCGGCGACGCTACGCGCGATTCCCTGGTCAAGATGATGGTCGGCCGCGAGCTGCGCGAGGTCGAGGCGAGGCCCGTCCAGGCGGGGGCCGAGCTCCTCCGGATCGAGGCCTTGCGCGCGATGGGCGACCGGGGCGACGAGGCCCTCCGGGGCATCGACCTCTCCCTGCGCTCCGGGGAGATCCTCGGGCTGGCCGGCGTGTCGGGCAACGGGCAGCGCGAGCTGGCCGAGTGCCTCGCCGGCATGCGCAAGGCCGCCTCGGGCAAGGTTATGGTCGGCGACCTGGACCTGACCGCTGCGGGCCTAAATGAGCGCCTCGAGGCCGGGCTCGCCTTCATTCCCGAGGAGCGCATGCGCGACGGCGCGATCCGCGAGTTCAGCGTACAGGAGAATGTCTTCCTGCACGACCAACGGATGCCGCGCTTCCGCCGCGGCCCCTTCCTGAACTTCGGCGCGATGCGCGAATACGCCTCGGCCCTCGCCCGGGACTTCGCGGTCAAGACTCCGAGCCTCGACACGCCGATCAAGAACCTCTCCGGAGGGAACATCCAGAAGCTCATCATGGCCCGCGAGCTCTCGCGGCGCCCGCGGATCCTCGTGGCCGCCCAGCCCACGCGCGGCGTGGACATAGGCTCGACGGGCTATATCCACGCCCGCCTGCTCGAGCGGCGCGAGGCGGGCGTGGGCATCCTCCTCGTCTCCGAGGACCTCGACGAGCTGCGGGCCCTGTCCGACCGCATCGCGGTGATGTACGAGGGCCGGATCGTCGGGGTCGTAGCCCGCGGCGAGGCCACGGTCGAGGAGCTGGGCCTGATGATGACCGGCGTCGGCCGGGCCCCGCGGGGCTGATCGGCGCTATTCGCCGCCCGATCAGCCGCGCTTCTGCTCGAAGTGCGAGAACTCCATGCTGAAGCTCGCGCGGCCCTGGGACACCGAGCGCAGGCTCGTCGTGAAGCCGAACATCGCCACCATCGGCGCCTCGGCGTGGATGAGCTCGCCGGAGGGCTTGGAGTCCGAGCCGTGGATGATCCCGCCGCGCTGCGACACGAGGCTCATCGCCTCGCCGAGGAATTCCTTCGGGCAGGAGATGTCGACCTTCATCACGGGCTCGAGCATCACGGGCCCGGCCTCGCGACAGGCGGCGTCGAAGGCCATGTTGGCGCAGGCCTCGAAGGCGAAGCTCGAGGCGGTGAGCTCGTCGTACTCGATGCCGACCAAGGTGACGCCCACGTCCACGGCCGGGTAGCCGAACTGGATGCCGGAGCCGAAGGCCGACTGGAAGCCGCGCTCGATCGAATCGAAGATCTCCTCCGGGACGCCGGGCGCCCGGAGCCGCTTCGAGTAGCGGTTGCCAGAGCCGCGAACCAGGGGGGCGACCTCGATCGTGAGGCCGGCGGCCGCCTCCTTGCCCGCCACCTGCTTGCGGTAGCGCTCGGTATGGGTCACGGACTTGGTAATGGACTCGCGATAGGTGACCTGGGGGTTGCCCTGCTTCGCGGCGACCTTGAACTCGCGCGTGATGCGCGCGACCAGGACCTCGAGGTGGAGCTCGCCCATCCCGGAGATGATCATCTGCCCCGTCTCCTCGTTCTCCTTCGTCGTGAAGGTCGGGTCCTCCTTGGAGAGGATCTCGAGGGTCTCCTTCAGCTTCTCGCGGTCGGAGAGGGTCTTGGGCTCGATCGCCACCGAGATCACGGGCTCGGGGAAATGCATCTTCTCCAGGGTCAGGGGCCAGCCCTCGCTGCCGATCGTGTCGCCCGTCTGCGCGAGCTTCATGCCCACGATCACGGCGATGTCGCCGGCCTGGACCTCGTCCATCGGCTCGGACTTGTTGGCGTGCATGCGCAGGA
>DBTW01000029.1:10256-10363 GCA_002307245.1 Spirochaetaceae bacterium UBA1306
CCACCGAGATCACGGGCTCGGGGAAATGCATCTTCTCCAGGGTCAGGGGCCAGCCCTCGCTGCCGATCGTGTCGCCAGTCTGCGCGGACTTCATCCCCACGATCACG
>DBTW01000195.1 GCA_002307245.1 Spirochaetaceae bacterium UBA1306
GCCAGGATGAGGGTGGCCACGTTCGCCACCTGGACGAAGGCCGGCACCATGCCTATCGAGAGGATATCCCGCGCCACCCGGGCCCTCGGCCTCATGATCGCCGGCCTGAGCCTCAAGCCCTTCTTCGTCGTGAGGTAGACCGAGAGGAGCCAGGCGCAGGATACGAGTTGCGCGATGTCGGTGGCCAGGGCCGAGCCCGCGATCCCCATATGGAAGCCGAAGATGAACAAGGGATTGAGGACGCAGTTGACCGCCGCGCTCAAGACCATCGTGAGGAGGGCCGTCACCGGCTCGCCCTGCCCTCGGATCATGTTATTGAGGCTGAAAGCCAGGATCTGCAGGAACATGCCCGGCAGGTAGAACGAGGTGAAGCGCATCGCGTAGGCCAGGATCTCGCCCGAGCCCCCGAAGAACTCGAGGATCGGCCGCATGAAGAGCCCGACGGAGAGGGTGAAGAGCGTCGAGAGGCCCAGGGCCATCGAGAAGGCGGTGCCCACCGCGGCCTCGGCCTCCTCCCGCCTGCCCGCGCCGAGCTTCAGCGCGATGAGCGACGAGGCGCCCATGCCCACGAGCATGCCCACCGCCATGACGAGGAGCATGAGGGGGAAGACGATGGCGACTCCGGCGAGGGCCTGGGGCCCGACCCCGCGCCCGACGAAGATCCGGTCCATCACATTGTACAGGCCGTTCACGAGCATCCCCGCGATGGAGGGGATGGAGAACTTCAGGATGAGCGCGCCGACCTTCTCGTTGGCCAGCGCCTCCGCGTTCCGATTCATGTCTTGCTCCTTCGCGCCCCCGGACGCGGGACTCTTCCCGCGGAGCCGGGCGACGCAGTTCGAGCTCAGCGCCTGAGCGCCGAGTAGGCCCATTCGAGCGCCTCCGGCTTAACGCCGAGGCCCCGGGCCGTCAATTCGATCATGGCCGTCACGAGCCTCTCGCTCGCAGGGCCATAGCATCCGGGATCGAAAAGAATCGAGCTGGCCGCCATGGTTATGCGGCAAAACTCGAGCGGGTAACCGGTCTTCCAGATGCCCGCCGCGATCCCCTCCTCGACGATTCTCGCGTGGAACGGCGAGAGGCGATCCACCATCGCCCGCTGGGTCCGGAGGTGGATGTCGATGTACTTCATCTTGTGGAGCTTGCTGAACGAGGCGCCGTAGAGCTCGGTCTGCTTGTCGATGAGCGCCTTCATCTTTTCGAGCGGGTTCAGCGCCGGATCGCCGACGATGACCCCGAGGGCCGCCTCGGCTCCCGCGGCGAAGCGTTCGACGATGGCCTCGACGATGCCCTCCTTGGACTTGAAATGGTAGTAGAGCGTCCCCTTCGCCACACCCGTCCTCAGGGCTATCGCGTCCATCGAAACCGTCTCGAAGCCCGATTCGATGAACAGGTCGATTGCGGCGTCGAGAATCGAGTCCGCCGTCGATCGAGCCATACCGCCTGGTTCAAGCACTCCTGCCTCCTATCAATAAATAAACTGACCGTCAGTACGGGTACTATAGCGACTGTACTGACGGTCAGTCAAGATAATAAATACATCCTTGTTGACGTCGCCCCCGAGACGACAGCAGCCTAAAAAACTGGCAGGCTCGGCCCGGGGCCCATAGTATGGGGCACGGCAGCGAGACTCTCCTCACAGAAGGCCCGCACGTCGGGATCGAGGATTTTCGCCGCGAAGCCCGCGCCAAGGGCGGCCTGTCGGTCCCGCTCGGCCCCGTCGCCGAGCACGGCCGCCGCGCGGCCGAGGGATTCGCAGGCCAGGGTCAGGAGGAAGGGATCCGCCTCGGCCTGGGCCTCGTCCTGGCACCTGAAGGCGTAGCTGCGGGCGACGCCGCCCTGCCCCGCGGCGGCGTAGACGCGGGAGAGCTGCCAGTAGCCCTTCGCCCGGTCCTTGGCGCCGACGCCCTCGGCCCTCCCCAGATGGTAGAAGGCCGCATGGCCGCAGTGGATCATCATCTCGATCTGGGCTTTGGTCCTCTCCTTCATGTCGAGGAAGGCCCAGGTTTCGTTGAAGAACTCCGAGGCGTATTCGCGATCCGTCCGTGCCTTATCGACTCTTTCCATTTGTCTGCCTCCCGCGCGCCTAGCTTGGATCAATCCGGCAGGGGCAATTATCGACTATGGCGAGCGGGAGCACAATCGCGTACTATTGCGAGTCCGCTATCAGGGCGAGCAGCTTCCAATAGGCCTTGGCCAGCTTCAGCTCGCCCATGGAATTCAAGTGGCTATCGTCGAGCGCGGCCGCGTAGCCGTCGTAGAGAAGCTCGCGGCCCGATGAGTCGACAATGGCCTGGCCTGAGTCGTCGTGGCTCTCGAGGGCCGCGATATCGAGCAGCCATTCCCTGTTCGCCAGGCAGTAGGCGCGGACCGCGTCGTTGTAGAGCTGTCGCTCGGCCTTGGCCCCGGCCTGCGCCGTCTCGATGGGCATGGTCCACCAGACGAAATCGACCCCGGGATGGGCCGCCTCCAGAGCTTCCATAGTCGACTTCGCCGAGGCGAAGAGCTCCGCCGCGGTCCCGGGGAAATAATCGCCCCCGGGGCTGTCGATGAAGCAGAACTTGAACATCGCCACGTCGACCTTGTCGGCCAGGCTCCCCGACATGGACTCGAAGAAATAGGAGACCTTCAGGGCCGCGCCTGGGTTGCCCCGCTGATCGTCCCCTAGGCCGTCGTGCGAATCGTACCAGCTCGCGTCGTAGCCCGGCGACCAGGAATCGCCCGAATAATCCGAGGCCCACGAGGCGCGGCCGCTGGCGTAACGCGGGGAGGCCAGGGCGAGGGCGTCGATCCCGGCGCATACGTTGCCTCCCACGGACGCGTGCTGGAAATACACGTCGAGGGCTGCGGCGGCGGACACCTGCGCGTCCGTCAGGGCGGCCGGGTCGTAATTGGCCTGGTTGACGGTCGAACCGGAGCCTCCAGTCGAATTTCCATCGGACGCGGGGTCGTTCCCGCCGCCCGAGCAGGAGAGAATGGCGGCCGCGAGGAACAACGCGGGGACGAGCAACATGTTTCGCTTCATGATCGCTCCTACTACGAATGCGGTCTATCGGTCATCGGATCGTCACACGGAATATACCTTGGGGGAACCGCGATTTCCTCGGGATCCCTGCCTTTGGGCCCGGGATCGGGCGGGGAGGACATCGCCCCGCCGACCGATTGCGCGAGATCGCGGATCTCCGATAGAATCGCGGCACCGATCATGAGTAGGAAAAACCCCGGTTATTCCCCCCGTCCAAGAGAGCGCTGGTCCTGGCGCCCGGCGGTTTCGTCCGCCCGATAAGGGCGTCCGAGGCCCGGGAGCCTCGAGAGACGGTGCCGCCGAACGATCGGAAGCCATGGCCCGCCCTGTCAGGGCTGGCCCTTCCAGCGCCCCGCAAGAACTATCTTGGAGACCATCATGGAACGCAAACGCATACTCACGGGCGATAGGCCCACCGGCAAGCTGCATATCGGCCACTACGTGGGAAGCCTTCGTAATCGCGTCAGGCTGCAGGACGAGTACGAGTGCTTCTTCATCATCGCCGACCTGCATACCCTCACCACCAAGCCAGAGAAAGAGCATATCGAGGCCCTCGCCGACAACGTGCGCAGCGCGGCCCTCGACTACCTCGCCTGCGGCATCGACCCGGCCAAGAGCGTAATCTACCTCCAGTCCGCCGTCCCGGAGGTCTGCGAGCTCGCGATACTCTTCGACAACCTCATCACCGTGCCCCGGCTCTCCCGCGTGCCGTCCTTAAAGGAGATGGCCCAGGGTGCCGGCATCGAGGAAATGCCCTTCGGCCTCCTCGGCTATCCCGTCCTCCAGGCCGCCGACATCCTCCTGCCCCGCTCCCACCTCGTGCCGGTGGGCAAGGACAACGAGGCTCACGTCGAGGTCACCCGCGAGATCGCGCGGCGCTTCAACTTCCTCTACGGCGAGACCTTCCCCATCCCCGAGGTCCTCGTCGCGGAGCAGGGCTCGCTCGTCGGCACCGACGGCCAGGCTAAGATGTCCAAGAGTATCGGCAACGCGATCTACCTCTCCGACGACGAGAAGACCGTGACCAAGAAGGTCATGGGCATGTACACCGACCCCAAGCGCGTCTCGGCGGATATCCCCGGCACGGTCGAAGGCAATCCCGTGTTCATCTACCACGACGCCTTCAACCCGGACAAAGCCGAGATCGAGGACTTGAAGGGCCGCTACCGCCTGGGCAAGGTCGGCGACGTCGAGGTGAAGGAAAAGCTCGCCAAGGCGCTCAACGCCTTCCTGGATCCCATCCGCGAACGCCGCGCCAAGTACGAGTCCAGCCCCGGACTGGCCGACGAGGTGGTCTACGACGGCACGCTCAAGATGCGCGAGGAAGCCCGCGCGACGCTCAACCTCGCCACCAAGGCGATGGGGCTCGCGGCGGTCTGGAACCGCGTCTCGAGGAAGGCCGAAGACGTGAAGAAAAAACGCGCGAAGGAATGAAGCGTATTTTCTGAGCCTGGCAGATATAACGTTTGATCCGGAAGAGGGATTCATACCTCATAGCCTCGCTGCGAGGTCGTTCATTGGTAATGCGTGCGCGCCACGAACAGGCGCGCCGTTTTTTGCTAAGTCATCTACAACGGAGGATCTCTCATGAAACGACTCGTGGCCGCGGCGATACTAGCTGCGGCCTCCCTTCTCACGGCCTCGGCCCAAGCCCTACCGGGCATCCTCGGCCATATCGGCCAGATGTCGGCGGCGGCCGATCTCGGGACAATCCTGCATTCCGACGCGGCCGGGATCAGTATCGACCTGCGCTTCGATGCCGACCTCAAGCCCAGCATCGGGATCTTCAGCCCGTATGCCGGCGCCAAGCTCCTGTATGGCTACACGAGCGATGCAAGCCATGGCGAAAGCGACATCTACCCGGCCATCGGCGCGGGCCTGCGCTTCGCGCCATGCGCGCTCCCCGCGCTCGCCACGCTACCCGCCATCCTAAAGCCCCTCACGCTCGGCATGGGCCTCGAGCTCGGCATCGGAGCGACCATCGACAAGAACAGCGCAAGCGATAGCACCCGGAGCGTAGCGGGCTTCTTATTCGAGCCTTCTTTGGCGTTTGAATATCCAGTGGGCCCGATCATCGCCCGCTTTACGCCCAGCTACCGAGCGCTTTTCACCTCCGCGACGACCAAGGGGACGATGAACTTTAGCCTGGGCGCCAAGTACCTGCTTACGGAGGCCGCGAAATGATAAAGCATAAAATTATCTCGCTCGTCGCCATAGCCGTGGTTGCGGCAGCCTTATTCTCGGCATGCAGCGACTTCTCGTCCAACGCGGAGAAAATCAATCCGAGCGGGAACGCGAGCGGAAGCGGAAGCAGCACGCCGAAAAACCTAAGTTGGACCGCAAGCCTACTTCCCTCCGGCCAAGACTATTATTATTCAGTGACCTACGGCAACGGCCATTTTGTTGCAGTCGGGAATGGAACCACTGCAGCGATATCGAGCGATGGGGTCAATTGGACTGCCCAAAAAACCATCCCGAGCTTTTCGTTTTCGAACTGCTGGTACTCATCGAGCTACGGCGGCGGCGCTTTCGTCTTAGCCAACCTCTACAGCCCCGACGCGGCGAGATCCACGGACGGAGGCAACACCTGGACTACATACTCTCTACCCACCACAAGCACCAGTGGCTATAGTTCGGTTGCATATGGGAACGGTCGTTTCGTCGCGATAGGCTATGCAACAGGTACGACTGCCGCCTATTCGAGCGACGGGAGCACCTGGCTCGCATCCAGCCTCCCCAGCTCTCAGAACTGGTATGCAGCGGCTGCCAGCGACAATGTTTTTGTCGCGATTGCCACTGGCAGCAATGCGGCCGCCTACTCGACCGATGGAATCTATTGGACTGCCGCCACACTTCCGAGCTCGCAAAGCTGGTATTCCGTAACCTACGGCAATGGGATATTTGTCGCCGTCACGCTCGGCAGCGACGTGGCCGCGATCTCGACCGATGGCCAGACCTGGACTGCCTCCACACTCCCGAGCTCCCAGCAATGGTATTCCGTAAGCTATGGCGATGGCATCTTCCTCGCGGTCGCCTACAGCACCGCGAGCGCGGCAAGCTCGACCGATGGGAAGAGCTGGACTGCCTGTACTCTTCCCGTCAATGGAACCTGGAGATCCTCGACCTATGGAAACGGCATATTTGTCGCGATCGATGACACAGGCAACGCGATAGCGGGAAAGCGCTAAGTGCCAATTTTGTGAGCCGATGACCTGAGCGCTCGGCTAGCTCCGCGATCCGTGCGGGCTTATACTTGAGGCATGGAACTAGTCAGCGCCTGTCTGGTTGGCGTCGCGTGCAGGTACAACGCGGCGTGCAGGACCGATCCCGAGCTCGTTCGCCGCTTCGCCGAGGGCGGCCTATTGCCCGTCTGCCCCGAGCTCGCGGGCGGTCTCGGGCTGCCGCGCCCGCCGTCGGAGATACGCGGCGGCGGCGGAGCCGAGGTCCTCGAGGGAAGAGCCCGCGTGATCGACCGCGAGGGCCGCGACAGCACGGAGGCCTTCGTGGCGGGGGCCGAGGCCACACTCGCCCTCGCGCGCGCCGCGGGGGCGACGGAGGCCTTCCTCGCGGCGAATAGCCCCTCCTGCGGCGTGGGCGAGGTCTACGACGGCTCGTTCTCGGGGCGTAAGGTCCTGGGCGATGGCGTGGCCGCAGCCCTGCTGGCCCGAAACGGGGTTCGCATAACGCGCGTCGAGGGCGTTCCGGCCGCCGCGGGGCCGATCGTCCGCCGAGCGCGGCTCGGCGACTGCGGCGCCCTGGCGCGGCTGGCGGGGCAGCTCGGCTATCCATGCGAAGAAGGGGACGTACGCCGCAGGATCCAGAAGTACTTCGCCCGCGACGACATGGCGGTCATCGTCGCCGAGCTGGGCGGGGAGGTCGTCGGCTGGACAAGCGTGGAGGCGACCCCGTACTTCTACCTCGAGACCTGCGCCGAGCTGTCCGGTTTCGTCGTCGACGAGGGATGCAGGGACCGCGGGATAGGCAGGCTCATCATGGCCGAGGCCGAAGCCTGGGCCGCGTCGAGGGGGCTTAAGCTAATCAGGTTAAGGACGAACGTGGTTCGGGAAGGGGCGCATCGCTTCTACGAGCGGCTCGGCTTCGAGCGGACGAAGACCTCGCATACCTACTCGAAAAGACTCGATTAACCTTTCTCGGCGCCCCGTTAGGGTCTGTCTGAAGGCCCGGCCCCGCGTTGGAAGAGGAGGGCGCGGGAGGAGGAACCTTATGGAAGGTGCCTCCTCTCGCCCGATCCCGAATTACTTCTTGGCTCCGTCCGCGGGCGCGGGCGCGGGGGCCGCATCGGCGGGGGCAGCCGCGTCGCCCTCGGCCGGGGCGGGGGGCTCGATGGCCAGGAGCTCGATCTCGAAGACGAGGACGCTGTTCGGCTCGATGACGTCTCCCGCGCCCTGGTCGCCGTAGGCCAGCTCGGAGGGGACGGCGAAGCGGAACTTGCTGCCGACCGGCATGAGCTGGACGGCCTCGCTCCAGCCGGGGATCACGCCGCTGAGCGGGAAGGTGGCGGGCTCGTTCCGGGCTATGGAGCTGTCGAAGACCTTGCCCCCGATGAGCTTGCCCTCGTAATTCACGGTGACGGTGTCGCTGGCCGCGGGCTTCTGGCCCTTGCCCAGGGTCAGCACTTCGTACTGGAGGCCCGAGGCGGTAGCCTTGACGCCGGCTTTCTTGAGGTTGCTCGCCAGGAAGGCCTTGCCGGCGGCGAGGTTGTCGGCGCTCTTCTTGCCCTGGGCGGCCTTGAGGGCAGTCTGGAGGGCGGCCTGTGCGTCGGCCTCGGAGAACTTGGGGCTTGCGCCGTTGACGATGGCTTTGATGCCCTCGAGGAAGGCGGCAGGATCGAGATCCAGGCCGGTGGACTTGATGTTCGCGCCGAGCAACATGCCGAGGGAGTAACTGACGTCGGCCTTATTATCGGCAGAGGGAGTCTGGGCTGCGGGAACCTTGGCGGCGTCGGGAGCCTTGGCCGCCTGAGCCGCTAGGGGAGCGACGAGGGCAGCGCAGAGGGCGATGATACAAAGCTTCTTCATATTCCATCCTTCACGCAAGGGCTGATGTCGAACTAGGATAGCACGAAGCCTCGGAAAGAGACGAGCCGTCCCCCCTCGCGCCCATCCGAGGTCTTTAGGATAGAATGGGCGAATCGGGGGTAGAGCATGGAAAGAGAGCGGCCCTTCAAACCGATAGAGTACGCATGCCCGATCTGCGGCGAGCGCACGACATTCGGCGCGCATTTCTGCAAAGGGGAGGCGGCGAAATCCGAGTCCTCGAGGATGGGGCGCTGGTCGAAGATTCCCTGGAAGACTCTCGGGGCGGCGGCGATCGCAATCCTGATGATCGAGGTATTCCTGTGGGAGATGATCGGGGCCTTGAGCCTGTATTGCCTGGCGGCGCTCGGCCTCGGCGTCCTGATCTGGTCAGGCCTGCGCAAGCTGCCCTTCTTTCGGTCCGCGGTCGAATACAAGACCCTCGTCAAGCTCTCCGGCGGCGACAAAGAAGCGGCCGAGCGGCAGATCTTCATGGAAAAGCTGAAGCGCCCCGATCTTTCGAGGAAAGAGCATATCGCGATCCTGCTGGAACACTGGCGCAGGGACCTACGCTAGGGCTGACGGCCGAGGCCTAGCCCGTCGAGGCCAAGCCCGCCATGGCCCGCGAGATCGACCGCGCGGCCAAGTCGGCCGTCGAGAAGGCGGCTTGGAGGTTGAAGCCCCCGGTGTCACCGTCGTAGTCGAGGACCTCGCCGGCGAAGTAGAGGCCGGGCGCGATGCGCGATTCCATCGTCGAGGGGCTCACTTCCGATAGCTCGACGCCCCCGGCCGTGGCCATGGCCTCGTCGAAGCCGCCCAGGCGATCCACTTCGACGGGGCAGGCCGTCGCCAGGCGCAGCAGCCCTTCGCGCGGGGCCCGGCCCAGGTCGGCGCAAGCGGCCTCAGCCCCGAGGCCGGCAATGGAGCAGAAGAGCTCGGCCATGCGCCGGGGCAGACCCGCCTCGGACAAGGCGTTCCTTACGAGGCCGCGGGGAGAGCCCGAAGCGCAGGCCATGAAGGCGGCGCGGAAGGCCTCGGGCCCGATGAGCGAGAAGTCCAGCTCGAGGAGGTCGCCCGCCTCGATGCCCCGCGAGGCGTCGAGGATGCCGGGGCCCGAGAGCCCGACGTGGGTGATGAGGACGTCGCCCGAGGCGCGAGCGGCTATCCTGCCCCCGCGGCGGATCGCGAAAGGCAGGCCCGAGAAGGAGACGCCGGCCAGGGAGCCAAGGGCGAAGCCCCGGGCGATGACGGGGGCGAGGGCCGGGCGCGGCGGCGCTATCCGATGTCCGAGGGATTCGGCCAAGGCATAGCCTTCGCCCGCGCTGCCGGTGGCCGGGTAGCTCGTGCCCCCGGTCGCTATCGCGACGAGGGGTGCGCGAAGAATCGTGGCCCCCTCCCCGGCGACTTCAGCGCGCAGCTCGAAGCCGCCGGACATCCGCTCGACTGAGGCGACGCGTGCGCCGAGGCGCGGGACGACGCCCTGGCTCGCGCATTCCGCGAGGAGGAGCTCGAGCACGTCGAGGGCGCGGCGCGAGGCTGGGAAAAGCTTGCCGCCCTCCTCGGCCTCGAGGGACAGGCCGCGCTGGGCAAGCCAGGCCGCGAGCTCGGCGTTGGTGAAGCCGTAAAGGGCCTTCTTGAGGAAGCGGCCCTTGCCGCCGTAGCGGTCGAGGAAATCCTCGGGCTTTCCAGCGTGGCTGATGTTGCATCGCCCCGAGCCCGAGGCGAGGAGCTTGCGGCCCGGGCGCGGGCCTTTCTCGAGGAGGATCGGCGCGGGGAGCCCGGCAGTCGCGTTCAGGGCGGCGAGCCTGGCCGCCAGGAAGAGGCCGGCCGGGCCGCCTCCGACGATGACGGCCGGGGCGGCTTCGGGAAGGGGCGTCGGATCGGCTAGGGGCATGCGCCCCACCTTAGCGCTTCAATCGCCTCAATCGCAAGTGCGGCGCTCGAAGCCCCAGGCGAAGGGACGGAAGAAGCGGCTCCAGAAAGCGAGGGCCTCGAGGTTCGTGGTCTCGCAATCGACCGACATCAGGCCCAGGCCGGAGCCTAGCGCCTGCGCGGCCATCGCCCCGAGCAGGGCGAGGCCCAGGCCCTCTCGGCGCCGGGCGGGCTCGACGAAGAAGCCGTCAATCGCCAGGGTATCGTCGCCATGGACCGAAAAACTGACGTCGTATTGCGGCGCCTCGGCCTTGAGGAAACCGAGGAGGCGCCCCTCTTCCTCGGCGACGAAGGCCGCGGTTCCCTCTCGCCCGAGCCATTCCGCCCATTCGACGGCATCGCGGCCGCGGGTGCGGGGCATCAGGACCGGCGAGGCGGCGAGGTGGGCGGCTAGGCTTGAGTCCAGCCGCGCGAGAGACTCGGCATCGGCCGTCGCGGCGCGGCGCAGGCGAGGCCGAGCGCCGCGACGGCCCGTCCCCTCGGCTTCGGCCGAGGCCGCAGCCAGGGCCAGCGCGAGCTCGGCGGCGGGCCTGGCCGCCTCCATCACTATCCGACCGAAGCCGCAGAGCGAGAGGGCCTCGATCGCCTCGAGGTCGGTCGAGTACGAGCAGCCGGCGTGGATCAGGGCGCCCTTCTCCCGTGCCCAGGGCGCGAGGTCCCGATACAGGAGCCGGTACGCGTCAAAGGTCTTCGCTCCCGGCGCCGCGGCCCGGCACCAATCGGGGCAGAAGGAAGCCGGTCCCTCGTGGCGGAAGTCCTCGACGATGAAGGCGCCCGAATAGGCCAAGAGGGACTCTCCCTCGAAAAGGCCAAGGACGATCCCCTCGCGCGCCATCCAAGCGAGGCGAGGCAGGAAATCGGCTGCGGAACGCTCGGGGAGAAAGGGCAGCCCCTCGCATAGGCGCCGATGCGCGACCGCGGCTAGGCCGGCCGCCGTCTCGAGATCCCTCGTCCCGGAAAGCTCGCGTATCGCTGAGCTCGTATTTCGCATGTAAGCAGGTTAGGAACCAGGACAGAGCGCGGTCAAGCGAGGAAACGGCTATATGCGTAGGGAGGGCCTCTCTTGCGCTATTCCTTTTTTTTTGGGATAGTACAAAGACTGATTCTGATATATCTGAAGTATTTCAGACTCGGCCAAGGAGAAGCCATGAACGACGCACTACTGAGAATGCCCCCTCCCGATAATGAGCCGATCTATCCCTATGCCCCGGGCGGCGCCGATAAAGCCAGTCTCAAGGCTGAGCTCGAGCGTCTCGGCAAGGGCGGATTCGAGGTCCCGCTGGTCATCGGCGGGAAGGAAGTGCGGACGGGCAAGACCTCGCCCATCATCAGGCCGGACGACAAGGCCACCAAACTCGGCGTCTTCCACATGGCGGGGGCCGCCGAGGCCGCCGCGGCGGTAGAGGCGGCGCTGAAGGCGCGCAAGGATTGGGCGCGAACGCCCTGGGAGGAGCGGGCGGCCATATTCCGCAGGGTCGCCGAGCTCGCGGCCGGCAAGTACCGGCCCCTCCTCGTGGCCTCGACGATGCTGAACCAGTCCAAGACGGCGCAGCAGGCCGAGATCGACGCCGCCTGCGAGGCCATCGATTACTTCCGGGTCAACCCCGCCTTCATGGAGAAGATCTACGAGATCCAGCCGGCGAGCCTGCGCAACGAATGGAACCGCTCGAGCTACCGCCCCCTGGAAGGCTTCGTGTACGCGGTATCGCCCTTCAACTTCACGGCCATAGCGGCCAACCTCGCGAGCGCGCCGGCGATGATGGGCAACGTCGTCGTCTGGAAGCCCTCCTCCACCTCGGTGCTCTCGAACTGGTTCCTCATGAAGCTCTACGAGGAGGCCGGGCTTCCGCCCGGGGTCATCAATTTCCTCCCCGGCTCGGGCTCGGCGATCTCGGGCCTGGTCCTCGAGCGGCCCGAGCTGGCCGGGCTCCACTTCACCGGCTCCACGGCGGTCTTCCGCGGCCTATGGAAGGGCATCGCCGCCAACCTCGAGAAGTACAAGACCTACCCGCGCATCGTGGGCGAGACGGGCGGCAAGAATTTCATCTTCGTCGACCCCTCGGCCGACCCCGAGGCGGCCTTGGTCGCGGCCATCCGCGGCGCCTACGAGTACCAGGGCCAGAAGTGCTCCGCTGCCTCGCGAATCTACGTGCCGGCCTCCTGGGGACCGGGCTTCCTCGGTAAGCTGGCCGAGGCGGCCAAGGGCCTGCCGATGGGCCCGGTGACGGATTTCCGCAACTTCCTAGGCGCCGTGATTGACGAGGCCTCCTTCGACTCGATCATGTCCTACGTCGAGCGAGCGAAGTCCTCGCCCAAGGCCAAGCTGCTGGCCGGCGGCAAGGGCGACAAGTCAAAGGGCTTCTTCATCGAGCCGACCCTGATCGAGGCCCTCGACCCGCATTACGAGACCATGGAGACCGAGCTCTTCGGCCCCGTGCTCACGGCCTATACCTACGACGACCGCGACATGGAGGCGGCCTACCGCCTCGTCGACTCCAGCTCGCCCTACGGGCTCACGGGCTCGGTGATAGCCCGCGACCGCGGGGCCATCGTCCGCGCCTCGGAGGCCCTGGTCGACGCCGCGGGCAACTTCTACGTGAACGACAAGCCCACGGGGGCCGTGGTCGGGCGCCAGCCCTTCGGCGGCGCGCGGGCCTCCGGCACGAACGACAAGGCCGGCAGCCTGCTCAATCTCCTCAGGTGGACAAGCCCGAGGTCGGTGAAGGAGAACCTGGAGCCGCCGACCGATTGGCGCTATCCCTACATGGGCGAGGCTTAAGCCCCCTCGGGCGCGCGGCCGCCGGGACGCGCGCCCGCTTCAGTGATACTCCATCGGCGAGGCGGGGAAGCTCAGGGCGAAGCGGGCGCCGATCGGTCCGTCCTCGCCGGGGACGGGATCGAGCGAGGCCACCCCCCCCAGGTTCCGAGCGAGGGCGCGCACCAGCTTGAGGCCGAGCCCGAAGCCGGAATCGGCGAGCACGGGACCGGGTCCGTCGTCAGTGACGACCAGCTCGTAGCGGCCGTCCCGCAGGCGGAAGGAGAGGCGGATAGAGGGCTTGCCGTCGCGCGATGGCGAGGCGTGCTTGAGGGCGTTCGTGAGCACCTCGTTGACGATGAGCCCGAGGGAGGCCGCCGCTTCCGTCTGGATGGCCAGGTCGCCCGAGTCGAGCTCGAGGCCGATGCTTGAATCGTCGAGTCCCAGGGCCCCCTCGATGTTCCCGACCAGGGCGGACAGATACTCGGAGGGCTCCACCATCGAGAGGACCTGGTCGCGGCTGAGTTGGTCGTACACGAGGGAGAGGGCGAAAATCCGCCCCGTGAGCTCGTCGGCCGCGGCGAGGAAGGCGGGGTCGCGCGAGCGGTTGCGCTGGAGCTGGACGAGGCCCTTGATGACGCTTAAGTTGTTCTTGACCCGATGGTGCAGCTCGCGGAGGAGGAGCTCCTTCTCGGCGAGGGCGGCCCGGAGGGCTTCTTCCGTGGCCATGCGCTTCCGCATCTCCCGCTCCACGTCCTTGAAGTAATCGGCGAAACGGCCGAAGAGGAAACCCACGACGATGCCCGAGAGCTCGGCCATGACCTTGCTGGCGGGCGAGAATTCCGGGTGGCCGAGCGCGAAGAAGAGCAGGAGGTTGGCGGGGAGGCCGAGGGCCCCGGCGATCAGGCCGCCCGCCGCGCCGAAGCCGAAGGCCGCGACCGCGACGGGGAGGATGACGAGATAGTTGCTCGATACCGCGAGGGCGTCGCCGGCTGCCAGCACGACGGCCACGTAGACGAGGATCGCCAGGCAGAGACCGGCCCCGCGGTGGCGGATAAAGAGCGCCCAGGCCTTGGAGGCGATGGCGCCGCCTCCGGAGAAGGCGGCCTCGCGCGCAGCCTTGCCCGAGGCGCCCGATCCGGGCGCGGATACCCTCATGAGCCCTCCTACCAACCCTCCGGCCCTGGCTGAAGCTAGCCGTCGGCCCTGCCATGGTATATAGTACGCGGCCGGAGGGCAATCGCCATGGCCAACGTATTGATAGTCGAGGACGAACCGATCGTCGCCATGCAGATCCAGGAGAGCCTCGAGGCCATGGGCCACAAAGTACCGGCCATCGTCGACTCCGGGGACGAAGTGCTCGCCGCCGTGATGCGGGGCAAGCCCGACCTCATCCTCATGGACATCAAGCTGCGCAGCTTCATCGACGGGGTCGACGCCGCCAAGCGAGTGAAGCTCGTCTGCGATACCCCCGTGATCTACCTGACCGCATATCCCAGCAAGGGGAGCCAGGACCGGGCCCAAGGCACCGATCCCGTCGCCTACCTCGTCAAACCCATCAGCGACAAGGCTCTCGGCGAGGCGATCGCCAAGGCCCTCTCCGGCGGGCGCGGGGCGGCCCCGGCCGGCTGCGAAGGCTAGGCGCGATGCGTAGGCTGACGCGCGACGAGTGCCTGGCGGCCGTCGGCGCGGGCGAATTCGCCCCGGAGCTGCTGCGGGCCGCCGAGGGCGTCGCCATCGTGCTCACGCAGAGCTGGTGCCCCCAATGGGCCTGGATGCGCTCCTACCTCGCCGAGCTCCCGAGCGAACCCGGCCTCGAGGTCCTCTGGGTCGAGTACAACCTCGAGGACTTCTTCGAGCCCTTCATGCGCTTCAAGGAAACGGTCCTGGGCAACGACCAGGTGCCCTACGTCCGCTACTACCGCGGGGGCGCGCTCTCGGCGGAGTCCAACTTCATCGACAAGGGCGGCTTCCTCCGCCTGCTCTCGGGCCGGCGTTGATCCCCGGGGCGGCCGCCCGCCCCACCACTAGGAGCCGGCCGCGGGCGGGGGCTATACTCGCCGCAGCTTCCCGATCCGGAGGAAATATGAGGAAAAGCCTGATCGCGGCCATGCTCGCGGCCGCTCTCGTCCTTCCCGCCTGGTCCGCGCCCAAGGCCGTAGGCCGCGCGGTCCCGCCCCACAGGACATTGGCGAACGGGCTCGAGGTCATCGTCGTGGAGAACCACGCCGTGCCCCTGGCCACGGTCTGCGTCGCCTTCCGCGGCGGCGCGAGCGCTCAGTCGCCCGCGAACGCGGGTCTCTTCCACCTCTACGAGCATATGCTCTTCGACGGCAACGAGAAATACCCGACCCAGGCGTCCTTCATGGCGGCGCTCAACAGGCTCGGGGTCGCGAACTGGAACGGCGGCACGGGCTCGGAGTCCATCAACTACTACATCAGCCTTCCCTCCGAAAAGCTGGCCGAGGGCGTCGAGTTCTGGTCCTGGGCGGTCAAGAAACCCGTCTTCGACGCCGCCAAGCTCGAGCGGGAGAAGGAAGTCGTCATCAACGAGATCCGCGGCTACCATACCGACCCCGACCAGATCGCGGAGAACGCCCTGGAGTCGCGCATCTTCACGAAGGCGCCCTGGCGCAAGAACGTCGACGGCCCCGAGGAGAACGTCAAGGGCGCCACGATTGCCCAGCTCGAGGCCATGCGCGCCGCCTACTACATCCCGCGCAACACGGCCCTCCTCATCGGGGGCGACGTCGACCCGGCCAAGGCCTTCGCGATCGCGGAGAAGTTCTTCGGCGATTGGCGGGGCGGAGACGCGCCGGCCATCGGCGCCGAGCCCCAGGGCCCCCTGCCCGAGGGCGTCGCCCTCGCCTATCCCGACGAGGACTACTACAAGGGCGTGGCCCAGGCCCAGTTCCGATGGAGAGGCCCGGATGTCCTCAGGCAGACCAAGGACACCTATACCTCGGACGTCTTCCTCTTCCTGCTCTCCTCGCCAGTCGGCAGGTTCAAGGCCGACCTCATGAAGGCGGGGCCGGGCCTCTACGACCCCGAGTACATCTCCTTCAACTACCCCACGGCCCGCGACGGGGGCAACTACCAGTTCGCGGCCCTCCTCGCCGCCAAGGACGCGGCCAAGGATGGGAACATCCTCGACCGCGCCGAGGCCCTGAGGAGACTCCTCAAGGAGGAGTTCGCGCTGATCGCCAAGGACCCCGCCGCCTACTTCGGCGCGGACGAGCTCGACAAGGCCAAGGCCAAGCTCATCGACCAGAACCTCCTCTCGGAAGAGGTCGCCAGGTCCTTCGTGACCGGGAGCCTCACCTTCTGGTGGTCGGTCGCGACGACCGACTACTTCTTCGGCTACGAGGACAATTGCCACAAGGTGTCCTGGGCCGACATATCCGACCTGATCGGGCGCTACCTGGCCGATGCCCCCTCGGCGTCCTTGGTCAGGATGAAGGCCGAGGACTATGGGGCCGATCCCGCGGCGGCCGATCGCGAGAAAGCCCTCGGATACGCCGAGGTCGGGGCGGACAACGCCTTCTGGTGGCAGACGAAATGAGGAGGCCTGAAATGAAACGAGCGAGCGCGAGGACGCGCGGAATCGCGGCGAGGGTCCTAACCCTCCTGGCCGGGGCGGCCTTTCTGGCGGCCATGGCCTCCTGCGCCACGGCGGGCGCGGGCAAGGGCTTCCCGCTCGCGGCCCGGGACGAGGCCTTCGCGTCGCAGTCCCTCTCGGCCTTCGCGAAGGAGAACCTGCCCAGCTTCACGACCTTCACGCTCTCCAACGGACTGCCCGTGATCGTGAAGAAGAACTCGGCGAACAGGGTCCAGCACATCTCCCTCGNNACTACGATGATACACGAGCGCGTCCCGCGAAAGCTCCCTTCGATCCTCCTCGCCGCCAGGAAGGCGGCGACCGCCCTCATGGCGACCGCCGTCCTCTCGTCCTGCGCGACCTTGGGCGCCACCGGCGGCGCCGCCGGCGCGGCCGCGGAATTCCCCCTCGCCGCCAAGGGCATCGCCTTCTCGTCGCAGGGACTCTCGTCCTTCGCGAAGGAGAACCTCTCCTCCTTCACGACCTTCACCCTCTCCAACGGCCTGCCGGTCATCGTCAAGAAGAACTCCGCCAACAGGGTCCAGCACATCTCCCTCGTCGTGCGGGGGGGCTCGGCGGCGGCGAGCGCGGGCAAGGCCGGCATAGAGGCCCTCGCCCTGCGCACGATGGCCCGCGGCTCGGCGAAGTACGGCTACGAGCGGATCCAGGATCTCCTTGACGAGACGAGCTCGAGCCTCGGCAGCTCCTCGAACTTCGACTACTCGAGCTACAGCCTCACGACCCTCGACAAGTACTTCGCCAAGCTCTTCCCCCTGTGGGCCGACACGATCGTCGCGCCCGCATTCAAGCAGGACGACTTCGACCAGGAGCTCTCGAACGCCAAGCTCGCGCTGCAGGCCAAGGAGCAGAACCCCTGGAACAAGACGGCCCTCGAGATGAACGCCATCCTCTTCGCCGGCCATCCCTACGCGGCCTCGCCCGACGGCTCGGAAGCCTCGCTCGCCGCCGCCAAGCTGGAGGACGCGAAGGCCTGGTACGCGTCGAGGGCCAAGGCCGACGCCCTCTTCGTCGTGGCCGTGGGCGACTTCGACGCGAAAGCCCTGCGCGAAGGCCTCGAGGCGACCTTGGGCAAGCTGCCGGCCTCCGGCGCCGCCCCGCTTCCACCGGTCCCGCCGATCAAGCGCGAGGGGAAGGGCAGCCTGGACAAGGTCGAGTTCCCGCAGTCGCGCGGCATGGGCTACCTCCGCGGCGACTTCGCCGCTCCCTCCCCTTCCGACCCCGACTACATGGCCTTCGGCATCGGCATGAAGACCCTCTCGGACCTGCTGTTCAACGTCGTCCGCGACAAGTACGGCGCCGTCTACACGCCGAACGCCTACATCCGCGGCAGCGTCGCGAACTACGGCTCGATCACCCTCTACAAGACCAAGATCCCCGGCAAGGCCAAGGCCTACGTCGACGAGGCCGTGTCCATCCTAGCCGCGGGCAGGGCGGTGGCCATCGATCCCGAGTCCTCGAAGGACGGCTTCGCGCCCCTGGCCGAGGTCCTCGAGTCCACGAAGGCCCAGTACGTGAACGAGCTCTACGAGAGCCAGGCGACCAACGCCGCGATCGCGGGCAGCATAGCGGCCTCGGTCGTCGCGACGGGCGACTACCGCAGCTACCTCCTCGACGTGGACCGGATCAAGGCGGTGACGCCCGAGCAGGTCCGCGCGGCCGTGGACAAGTACCTCCTCAAGGGAAGCGTAGCCTGGGTCGCCCTCGGCTCGTCCGACGTGCTCATCGGCGCCCAGGACGTGGACTTCGAGGCCTTCGCCCCGGCGAAGTGACCCTTCGCGGGGACGATAGCCTGCGCGCGACCGCGCGCAGGGACAGGAGCCTCGACACGGCGCTCGAGATCGCCAGGCCCACGGCGATCGCGCCGGCCGCCAGGAGGGTGCCCGAGCCCGTGGCGAGGCCGTTCCAGTTGTTGCCCCGGACGTATTCCAGCATCGTGTAGTACATGCCGCCTCCCGGCACGAGGGGGATGATGCCGCAGGCGATATAGACCGAGGCCGGCCGCCGCCTGACCGCCGCGACGAGCTCGGCCCAGATCCCGATCGCGATCGAGGCGACGAGATAGGCCGAGGCTTGCGAGGCTCCCGCGTCCTGCAGCGGGGCGGCGATGGCCCAGCCCAGGGCGCCGCCCGCCGCGACCAGGGGCAGGTCCCGGCCGCGGAGGTTGAACAGGGCGGCGAAGCCCCCCGTGGCGATTCCCGCCCAAAGCGGCTCGAGGGGCCCCATCATGCGAGGGCCCATCCCGAGACTAGGCGCCACAGCTGGTAGGCGCCGCCGGCCCCTATCGAGATGGCCGCCGCGGCCATCAGGGCATCCGCCCCCCGCGCGACCCCGGCCACGAGGTCCCCGGCGATGGTGTCGCGTATCGCGTTGGTGACGGCGATGCCGGGCACGAGGAGCATGAGTACGCCTATGATCGCGGCGTCGACCTTCGATACCATGCCGACCCCGCCCGCGGCCAGGCAGAGGAAGGTGGCCGCGGCTCCCGCCACGAGATTCGAGAAGAAGTCCGGCAACTGCCTTCCCGCCATGAGGGGCGGGAACCTGGAGACGATGGCCCCGACCGCGGCCGCGGCGAGGGCGTCGTTCCAGGCCCCGCCGAAGAGCAGCGTGAAGGAGCCGGCGCCTATCGCCGCGGCGGCCGAGGAGGCCAGGATGCCGCGGCCGCGCAGGCCCTCGACGCGGCCGAGCTCGGCCTCGGCCGCGTCGAAGCCCTTATCGCCCGCGACCACCTCGCGGGCGAGGGCATCGACGAGGGCCACGCGCTCGAGGTGCATGGAGCGGCGCTTGATGCGCCGCACGATCGAGTGGATCCGGCCGTCGATGCCGGCGAAGGAGATCGTGACGCCCGTGGGGGTGGCGTAGCACTCGGCCTCGGCGCCGCCGAAGGCCGTCGCGACCGCGACCGCCACCTCCTCGGCGCGGTAGGTCTCGCCCCCGCTCTCCAGCATGACCCTGGCGGCGTCGGCGGCGAGGAGGAGGGCGTCCTCGGGATTGAGCGGCTCGTATCCTTCGTCCATGCGCCAATCGTCGCCGCTGATGGCCCCTGAGTCAAGGACGGGCATTGCGGCCGCGGAAGACGCCGGGCCCGATCACCAGGGCGACGAAAAGGGCGATACCCACGTAGCGCAGGGCCCCGCTAAGGCCGAAGACGGCCTTGTAGCCGAAGGAGTCGGCGATGGCGCCTCCGATGATCGGGCCGACCACGGCGCTCGCCGCCACGACGGTCTGGTAGATGGCCGTGGCCTCGGGCCGATGGTCATCGGGGGTGATCTTGAGCAGGATATTGAAGTTGGCGAGATTGTAGCCGGCCCAGACCAGGCCCGAGGCCACGTTGATCGCGATGATCTGCGGCCAGGCGTCCACGAGGATCCAGGACAGGGGCAGGAGCGGGATGACCAGGCCTGTGGCGACGAGCACGAAGACGTCGCCCCGCTTGTCGGTTATGCGCCCGAAGGCCAGCTGACCGAAGAGGGTCGTGAAGGAGCTGACCGCTGTGAGGAATCCGACGGCGGCCGCGTTCGCGCCGAGGCCGCTCACGAGGTAAACGTTGAAGAAGGGTGCGGAGATTTGTAGCGCGATGTTCCAGACGAGGGCCGAAAGGACGAAGCCGGCGAAATGCCTGTCCTTAAGGAGGGCGCGGAGGGGAAAGCCCTGGGGCCTGGGGGCGGAGGCCTCGGAAACCGCCTGATTCGGGATGCTCGAGAAGCTCGCCGTGCTCAGGAGGCCCACCGCGAAGGAGAGGAGGAAGATGGCCTGGTAGCCGAGCTGGGGCAGGCCGACGACGCCGGAGAGCGACTTGATCACGGCGCCGGCTATGGGCGCGGCGATGATCGAGGCCGCGATGACCGCGATGTTGCGCTTGCCGAAATAGCGCGCCCGGGAGAGCGGGGGCACGAGGTCGGCGACCATCGAGGTCCAAGCTGGGTTGTTGAAGTTGTTCATCGTGGTCCGGATCGCGTTGAGGCAGACGAGGCAAACCACGGCCGTGGCGGAATCGCCGGCGAGGAAGGGCACCGCCGAGATGGCGAGGAGGCCGAAGCGCCCGATGACGCCGCCGGTGATGACTACCAGGCGCTTGCGCGAACTCACCTTCGAGATGAATAGGGCGCCGGGGATTATCGAGAAAGCGGCGCAGAGATTGGCTATGGAGGTATTAAGACCGATGATGCCGTTGGAGACACCGTAGGAGAGGAGGAAGAGCTCGAGGAATCCGGCTACGAGGTTGTCGGAGAGGCTCGCGAACAGCCCGTCGAAATAGAAGAAGCGAAGGCCCGCGATGCGGTGCCCGTCGGACTCCCCGGTCAGTTTGCGGAGCGAGGCGTCGAGGCGCCCGAATAAAGGCATGTGTTTCAGTATGGCGATCCGCGGCGCCGGGCTTCAAGGGCCGCTCGGCGCGGCAGGAGGCGTTGGAGGAACAAGAAACCCTAATGTCGGGACGGGAAGCTGCCGATCAGGATAGCAATGAACATCTCAACGTTGATCGGATTGTTCATGGGCGTCGGCTGCCTCATGATCGCGTACATAATCGAAGGCGGAAATCCCGCCAACCTCCTCCTCCCATCGCCGATGATCATCATCTTCGGCGGCACCTTCGGCGCCCTTTTCCTCCAGTTCGACATGGAGGACGTCCTCTCCATCCCGAAGCTCGTGGGCCTCGCCTTGAAGAACCCGCCGACCAAGGAGAAGGACCTCGCCCTGCGCTTCGTGGCCCTGGCCGAGAAGTCCAGACGCGACGGCCTCCTGTCCCTCGAGGAGGACATGCAGTCCATCGACGCCAACGAGGATCCCCTGCTCAAGAAGGGACTTCGCTACGTCATCGACGGCACCGACTCGGAGGCCCTCCGGGAGCTCCTTGAGAACGATGTCGCCATCTTCGAGAAGCACCGCAAGCACCAGGCCGAGATCTTCACCGCCGCCGGCGGCTATTCGCCGACGATGGGCATCATCGGCACGGTACTCGGCCTCACGATCGTTTTGAACAACCTCTCCGAGCCGGACAAGCTCGGAGGCTCCATAGCGGTCGCCTTCATCGCCACCCTCATCGGCATCCTCCTGGCCAACTCGATATGCCTCCCGCTAGGCGGCAAGATCAAAGTCGTCCTGGCCAAGGAGAAGAACGCGAAGGAGATGATCATTGCGGGCGTCCTCGCCATACAGCAGGGCGAGAGCCCCAAGCTGGTCGGCGACAAGCTCGCGGCCTTCGTGTCCGAGAAGGACCGTAGCGCCCTAGAATCCTTCAACGAGGAATAGCGAATGGCGCAGAAGGGACCCTCGAAGCCCCACAAGAAGATGCCGGAGCCGGAGGAGCACGAGAACGCAGAACGGTACATGCTCACCTACTCCGACATGATCACCCTGCTCATGACCCTCTTCGTGGTCCTCTACGCGCAGTCCAAGGTAGACACGGTCAAATTCAACGCCCTCGCCGAATCCCTGTCCGCCGCCTTCAGCTCCGTCTCGGGCGTCCAGGCCATGGAGGGAGAGGGCGGCCATTCCCTCTCCCCGACCGACGCGATACTCACGCCGGGCCCGGGCAAGGGCCTCTCGCCCAAGGTCAGCTCCAAGAAGGATCCCTTCCTCGAGAAGGCGCGCTCGACCCTTTCCACCAGCATCAGGACCGGTTCCATCAGCGTGAGCACCGAGGCGCGGGGCATCGTGCTGGCCCTCGCGGGGGACACCTTCTTCAAGGTCGGCTCGGCGACCTTGGAGGAAGGCTCGATCGACACCCTCTCCAAGGTGGCCGAGCTCCTGCGCTCCCTGCCCAACCCGATAGCGGTCGAGGGCCATTCCGACAACAGCCTCATGGCGCGCGACGATCCCTTCGGGTCCAACCTGATGCTGTCCGCCGCGCGCGCCGTGTCGGTGGCCGAGGCCCTCGAGCTCCTCGACCTGCCCAAGGAGCGCGTCTCCGCGACGGGCTTCGGCGACGCCAAGCCGGCCAGGCCGAACGACACGCCAGAGGGCAGGGCCGCCAACCGGCGGGTGGAGATCCTCATCCGCTTCGACGCGGACAGCTGAGGCCCTACTTCTTGCCTACTAGCGCAAGCCCGGCGCTCGCCAGGTGCTCGTCGATGTCCAGGGCGTCCCAGGGATAGCAGACCCAGCGGTCCTCGATGTCGCGGCCGGCGAAGTAGCGCTTCACCTCGGCCGGGATGGCCCCCTTCTTCGCCTTCAGCTTATTGTGCAGGACGGTGACCGCTATCTCCGCGGGGTGGTGCCTCAGGAGCTCGCGCACGCAGTACTCGATTGTCGTCCGCGAGTCGTCGACCTCGTCGACGAGGAGTATGCGCTTGCCCGAGAGCTTTTTTTCGGCCTCCTCGACCCACTGCACCTTGCGCGGCAGCTCGCAGGGCTTGTCGTCGGCGTCGTAATAGGCGATGCCTACGGCCAGGATCGGCTTCTTGAGGAAGGTTCGCATGATGCGCGCCGGGATGAATCCGCCCGAGCCGATCGCCACGATTACGTCGGGATCGAAGCCCGAGGCTCGGACGCGGTCGGCGAGGTCCTTGGATGTCTTGTGGATGTCCTCGTAAGTGAAGAAGTACTTCTCCATGCACGGATACTAGTTATCTCGGGTCACTTAGGCAAGATGGGGAGGGCACGGAACCGTCTTTACTCGCAAGGGCTCATGCCTTAAAGTAGGCAAGGTAAAAAAGCGCAGGCCTTTACGGGGAAGCCATATATGAAAGTACGCAGCGCCCTGGCGCAAATGCTGAAGAAAAGCCTCTACGAATCGCTCAACGCCGACATGCTCGAGCGGATCGCGCAGGACGTGATCGAGGATTACGACCTCCGCGCGCGCACGGGCTTCCCCCCCAACATTCCCATGCAAGGCCAGACGGCCGCCCTCCGGATCGTCGACGACGTAGTGGCCGAGGACCGCTTCCTCCACCTGGTCGAGCGTTTGGCCCGCCTCGACCGCGAGGGTTTCATGGGCCGCGCCTACAGGGTCTCGGGCCTGCGGGAGATCTGCAAATGCGTGGCGTCGGAGGGCTACCTATGGGACGCCGAGACCGGCCGCTTCATGGAGGATCCCCGCATCAAGCGCACGCAGAATTGGGGCCGGGTCGTCGCCGGCGAGGAGCTCCGCTTCTCCCTGCTGCGCATCGACATCGTCAAGAACTCCCGCCTGGTCAAGGTCCATGGCGAGGAGCTCGCCCGCGGCCTCTACGACGACCTCCGGGGCCTCCTCGCCCGCGCCGTCGAGCGCCGCTCCGGCCGCATCTGGAGCCTAGAAGGCGATGGGGCCCTCGCGGCCTTCCTGTACGGACATTCCACCACGAGCTCCGTCCTCGCGGGCATGTCCCTGCTCCACGAGCTCTACATCTACAACCGCGCCTCCAACCGGATAGGGGAGCCCCTGCGAGTCCGGGCGGCCGTGCATACGGGGCCGATCCGCTATCTCGCCGACATAGGCGAGATGCTCAAGCAGGAGACCTGCCGCGAGGCCATCGAGGCCGAGTCCCGATGGACCCCGCCCGAGGCCCTATCCATCACGCCGGCCGTGGCCGGCACCCTGGACCGTGTCATTCTCGACCGTTTCAGGCCCAACGCCGAGGTTGGCGGCCGCGCCTTAGTCTACTCGGTGGAAGCGGGGATGGCGTGAGGATCGTCGTCTGCTGCCCCGACCCCGAGGACAAGAAACTCTCGGCCTTCGCCCTGAAGCAGCTGTCCGGGACCGAGGCCGCGCCCGTCGAGGCCGAGCTCATGGCTGACGCGGCCTTCGCCCGCGCCTGCAAGAAGAAAGCCTGCGACGCCTTCGTCTATTTCGACCTCGCCCTCGGCGCCAAGCGCGTCCTCGAGTTGGCCGCGAAGCTGGAGGAGATCGAGGGCTGCGCCTGGGGCGTCATCGACCGGGCCGGCGAATCGGACGATCCCGCCTCCTGGTTCTTCGAGGGCGCCTGCGACTTCGTCGGCCCGGCCTTGTTCAAAGCGGGCTTCGGGCCGGGGCGCCTGGGCGCGGCCCTCGGCTACGCCAGCCTCGCCGAGGCCTGCGACGAAACGGCCGAAGGCGAACACGACGACTTCCCGGGCTGGGCTGGGCTGGAGGAGGGGACCGATATCCCCGTCCGCTTCTGCTACGCGGCCATCGGCAACCAGAAGGGCCTTCTGGAACGCATCGGCGAGAAGCGCCTCGACAAGCTGCGCGAGGACTTCTCGGTCTTCCTCGAGTCCTGGTCCAAGGAATGCGGCGGCATAGTCTGGATCAAGGAGAGCTCGGGCTGCCTCATGCTCTTCCCGCGCCAAGACGCGGGCATAAACCCCGTGTTGGCGGCCTTCCGCCTCCTCCTCGACCGGGCCCTCATCGGCTACGAGGTCTTCAAGCTCGAGACGCCCCTGACCTTCCGCTTCGCCTTCCACGCCGGGCACACCATGTGGCGCAAGCCCGGAGCCACGGGCAGCGTGGTGGCCGAGGACGTCAACTTCTCCTTCCACCTCGGCATGAAGGCGGCGGGCGATGGCGTCATCCTCGTTTCGAACGAGGCCGCGCGCGCGGTGCCGGCCTTCCTCGGCGATCTCTTCTCGCCAAGCGGCTCCTTCGAGGGTCGTGCTATACTTGCATCACGCAAGTTCAAGAACTGATGTCGACATAATATCTGGTGATGGAATGAACTATACCTTTTGTATATTCATACATACATATGTTTTGTTTTATGAAATGTGATTTTGCATATTGAAAACACTCGCATTGAACGCGGAACTAGGTTATATTTGTTTCTATGGCCAATGACAAAGAGATGATTTCTTCGAACCTCACCGAAATGTCCCTCGCCCTATCCAAGGCCGAGCCGGATCTCGTCGAGGAATTCCTCTATAGCCTCTTTACGCCATCCGAGGCGGACGAGATCGCTAAGCGCTGGGCCTTGGTCAAGCAGATCGCCCAGGGCACGCCCCAGCGAGAGATCGCGAAGGACCTCGGGCTGTCGCTCTGCAAGATCACGCGCGGTTCGCGGGAGCTCAAGAAAGAGTCGTCGGCCTTCAAGCGCATGCTCGAGCTGGCCGGCTTGGAGATCCCCGCCTTCACGGGGCGCCGCCGGACGGCGGCGCGCCCGCGCGAGGCCGAGGCTACAGCAGCGACGCCTTCGTGAGGACGATGTCCTCGCGCGGCACGTCCGCGTGGGGAGGCCGCCTGCCCGTCGGCGCGGCGGCCATCTTGTCCACCGCGTCCATGCCCTCCACCACCTTGGCGAAGGCGCAGTAGCCGGCTCCGGCCGGGCCTTTTCCGGTATAGTCGAGGCCTTTGTTGTCGGAGAGGTTGATGTAGAACTGGCTCGTCGCGCTGTCCGGGTCGGAGGTGCGGGCCATGGCAAGGGTGCCCCTCGCGTTCGTCGGCGCCTTGGCCGACTCGTTCTTGATCGGGTCGCCCGACCCCTTCTCCTTGAGGCCCGGCAGCATTCCGCCGCCCTGGACCACGAAGCCGGGGATGATCCGGTGGAAGATCGTCCCGTCGTAGAATCCCGACTTAACGTACTCGATGAAATTCTTCGCGGTGATCGGGCATTCGGTCTCGAAGAGCTCGATCGTGATGTCTCCCATGCTGGTCTCTAGCTTGACGCGCGCGTTGGCCATCTGTCCCTCCGGGCCGAGAATACACTATCCTCGAGCCATGGAAATACCCCTCAAGCTCCGGGAGCGCAAGGGCGGGGCCCTCGTAGCCTCGCTTCCCCCGATATTCCGGTTATCGGTCTCTTCGGTGCTCGCCATCCTCGTCGCGTCCTTGGCCGTCTCGGGCGGCGCGCCGGGGCCTCTCGGCTGGATAATCCTAGCGTTAATTGCCCTCGCCGCCCTCTACGAGGATCGCTGGACCTTCGACCCGGCCGCCCGCGAGGCGATCCATCGAGTAGGCACCCTACCCCTCGCGAAGAGGACGGTCATCGGCTTCGACAGACTGGTCCGCGTCCGGCTCGAGCCCTTCGTGCGCGGGACGGTGCCGGGCTCCTCCGAGGAAGCGACCGAGAACGCCGCCGCGCTGCTCGGGGGACGCATCGGAGGCCCGGGGAAGAGGGGCTTCTCCAGCAAGCGCCATTATCTCTGCATCGTCCTGGAGGCCAAGGACGGCGCGCGCTGGTTCGTGGACGCCGGGGCGGCGCGCAAGATCGAGGCGCTCAGGGCCCGCGCCGCCCGCGTCGCCGAGGCCTGCGGCGTCCCGATGGAAGAAGGCTGAGCCTCAGTCCGGCTCGTGGTACAGGAAACAGGCCACCTGGTGGCCGTCCCCGGCGTCCTGGAGCCTGGGCAGGCTCTTCGCGCACTTGTCCATGCGCTTGTTGCAGCGGTCGTAGAAATAGCAGCCGGTCCGCACCTTGTCCGGCGAGGGCACGTCGCCCGTGAGGATGAT
>DBTW01000222.1 GCA_002307245.1 Spirochaetaceae bacterium UBA1306
ATGAACAGGCCCCGGAGCTTCATCGCGTAGCCGGGCTGCTTGTCCACCCAGGTGGAGGAGAGCTCGTGGAACAGCTGGATGATGTCCTTCCTCACGCCGATGTGGCTCAATATCGGGAAGGGGATGCTCGTGGCTTCGTGGGGGGCTTGCTTAAGCTCGAAATCCACCGAGAAGCACTGCATCAGGCGATCGGGGAAGGTTTTACCCGATCGTATGCAGCCACCGGGCCTGCAGAGAAGATCGCCGGCTGTGACAGTGTACTTCTTGTGGTCGATGATGTACTCGGCCTCGCCGGAAATCACGTAGCTGATGTTCCACGCGGGAAATACGTCTTCTGGCATATACCAGCTCGGCGTGCATTTCCGGAAAACGATGAACTTGATGTCCGGTACGACATTGCACTCTAACACTTCAGTCATCGTACCTCCATAAAATCATCTTTAATTTATACCTTGTTTCTTTATTATGTCCATTGGCAGTTCGGAAAACCGGCCCTAACAATTGCCTCAGTAAAAACGGGTATCCCCCAAAAAAACACATGACTGGCCTCGGTAGAGCTTCGAGCTATTTGTGTTATTAGTGTTTTTGGGTTTGTGCATATTGTTGTTTTTTGTTGGTGGTTATGCCGCAGTCGATGTCGGACGTTGTCTGATTCGGTTCGCGGCTCACTATATGTCGGAGTGAGGAGGGTATTGATGAAGCGATGTGAAAGGATAGGGATATTCGGCCTAGCCGTTCTATTCCTTGTCGCGTTTGCCGGATGCAAGCAGGCGAGCTTAAGCGGCAATGCATCTCTTGAAAGTATCAAGGTGGCTGGAGTGAGCGCAACATTGGGCACTCCTGCAAAGACTTGGTCGGATGCCATAGCGGGCGCAGGCGAGGTATATCTCGCGTACAACCAGCTCGCGGACGCTGCTGTAGAAGTTGCTTGCGCAGACAAGAACGCTGAAGTCTACTATGCGAGCGCGAAGCCCGGCGTAACGCCCAGCTTCGCTCAAACCTCGACCTTCAGCTTCGATTCCTATGATGTGGTGTTCATCGAGGTCTTCTCCGAGAGTCATGACGTCTTCAACGTCTATGCCGTCACGGTAATCAAGAAGACACCGGTCATCAAGGACATCACTCTTGCGGGCCGGTCCGCCAGCGGCGGCACCCAGACCAACGGTGTTCCGATCCAGCAGTTCGGCACCGGTCTCGGGAAGCCCGGCGCCTCGTGGAATGACACGGCTATCTCCGAAGGCTCCGTTTGGTTCGGTTCGAGCCAGGCTAACACGGCGCTCGCTCTTGTAGTGTCCCCTGAAGTCTCCGATACGACCTACCAGTATGCGGTGACCGCCGACGGGACGACCGAGCCCAGCTTCGTGGACTCGGCGGCCTCGATGACCATCACCCCGACCGACGGCAAGTACTTGTACCTCAAGTCCACGAACGCCAGCACCGAGGCCGCGGAGACCGCTTTCTACAAGATCAAGCTCGTCCAGAAGAAGGACAGTCTTGGCCTTAGCTCCGTCAGTATCAATGGCGTCACCGCGGGGATCGGCGTCATGGGTACTTCGTCCTTCCCGGGCAACGAATATTACGGTTCGTACTCCAAGGGCGCCGAGCTGGCCACCAACGGATCCGGCTACGTGAGTATCAACAAGGCCGACCCGAGCGTGGCGGTTGTCGTCACCGCGGTAGCAGCCGATCCCAGTATCGCGATCAGCTACTCGCATACCACCACGGAGCGAAACTACCTTTTGTCGTTCAGTGATAGCAACAACCTCGGCACTCTGCCCAACAACGAGTTCATCGCCCTCCAGGTCGTGTCGGAGATCGGCGAGAAGGGCTGGTACAAGTTCAGAATCCGGACCGGCAACGACGAGGCTGTCCTCACGGCCGTCACGTTCAACAGCGAAGCCATCACCCTCCCCGTCGCCGGCACCGCCTGGAACGCCTCGCTCGCGACTGTCGCCTGGCAGTCGACCCTGGCGCTCCCCCTCGATACCACGGTCGGCATCACCGGCGCCTCGAGGATGGCGACCGTGACCTGGGGCACCTCCGCCTCGGCTACGACCGCCCCGACCACCTGGTCGTCGGCCGTTCTCTCTCAGGTCTCGACGGGCACCTATATCGGCGTCCGCGTGGTCTCCGAGAACCTCGGCGTCACGACCTACTACCGCTTCCAGGCCGCCTACGGCAACAAGGCGAGCGGCATGAGCGCCATCACCTTCAACGGCGATTCCGTGAGCCCCGTCGCGGCGACCAGCTGGGCGGCCGCCACTGCCCTCGAGTGGAAGCCCGCTTCCAAGCAGACTCAGGCCGTGATCGGCGGCACCCCGGAAGCCGATACTGCCGTCCGGTACGGAACCAGCAGCGATAATGCCACCGCGCCCACTAATTGGGCTTCGAGCGCCACTATCAGCAACCTGCTCTCCAATACCTGGATCGGCATCGAAGTCACTTCTCAGGACAAGACCAATATCCAGTACTACAAGGTCCGCTACCTGTACGGCTCGAACGCCACGCCCACTTTCTCCGGCGTGACCGTGGGAGGCGTCGCGCCAAGCGGCCTCGGAACCGTCTCGACGACGGCGCCCACCGCCAAGCCCGCCGACACCAGCGCCGGAGCGATCAGTCTCACTCTGGATCAGACCAAAGGCGACGTCGTCTTCGCCGATGTGTTGGCGAACACGACGGTCGAGTACGGCGTCGCATCGATGGTCGATATGTATCCCGCCTATCCCGGTTGGTGGGTCGTTTGGACCATGCCCACCGCCTGGCGTACGACCGGCCCCGCGGCCGATGCGGGCATGACCGCCGGACAATACCTGACGATCAGGGCCTACTCGGAGGATAGGACCGTGGTCAACTATTACCTGGTAAAGGTTGCGATTCAATAACCCTCGACAGGGGGTATCCGTCGGGAGCGCCTCGAGGCGATCACGCTTAAGGCGCTCTCGACCACTAATTCTTGGGAGGATCCTATGCTAAAGCATTTTTGGAAGGCCGGAATCGCCCTCGCGGGGACGGTCGCTATAATGGTCCTGGCGGGATGCGGCAATACCGCGAAGGCTGATCCCATAGACGTGAACAGCGGTCTGGGGGACTCCAGCTATGGCGTGGCCGATGCCTCGTACACGGGGCATCGCTTCGACATCAACAACCTGCCTTCTCCCGCCTCGTGGAACGCCCTCGGGCACCAGCACGCCTTCCCGGACCTGTTTCATTTCGCGAACGGCAACAAGGTCGTGACGATCGCTGACTGGGAACAGCGCCGCAAGGAGATATCGAAGATTCTCCAGTACTACGAGTATGGCATCATGCCCTCCATCAAGGAGTCCGATGGCGTGGTCATCAGCCACGTCGATTCCGCCGGCGGGGCCACCAGCGCGATCACCGTGACTTATGGCGGGAGGAGCTTCTCCTTCACCATCACCACGACCTTGCCCGCCAGCACGGACGCGAGCATGAAGTACGACCCGACTACCAAGACGGGCGGCTATCCCCTGTACTTCTCGAGCAGCGGAGCCAACTGGGCGGGCGGCACGGCCTCGTGGAGCGGCGCTACCTTCGCCAGCGAGACTAATGGCTCCGGCGCGGTGGACGACCTCTTCGGGCTCAGCCCCACTGCCGCCGATGCCCCTTCCGCCAACATGTCTTACGCCTGGGGTATGAGCGTCATCCTGACGGTCATCGAGGAAGGCGGTTTCGGTCAGTGGTATAACCCGGCCAAGGTCGGCATCACCGGCTACTCGCGCAACGGCAAGGCGGCGGAATGCATCGCGGCCTTCGCCGAGAGCCGCCTGGGTAACAGGATCGGGCACGTCTCCATCGGCTCCGCCGGCTCCGGCGGTCCCTCCCTTGAGCGTTTCCTCTCTCCCACTGGGTATAAGGTCGACGGCGTTTCCGCCGATCCGCTTCCCCTGGATCAGGCCGGGCTCATGGAATACGAAGGCCTTGTCGGCAAGCCCTGGTACATGAAGAAGATCAATGTAGGCACGGACGAGGGCACGGCCTCCACCCCAGGCGGAACTGCTGACGCGGTCAGGTACAAGGCCGTGCGCGGCTGGGCTCCCTACTACGAGGCCTACGACGCCACCCCGACGAATTACTCGGCCCAGGTCACCACGCCCTTCGTCGGCTGGCAGAGCCCCGCCGAAGCCTGGTCGGGCATTCAGAGCCTCTCCGAGGGCCGCAACGAGACCCCGGGCTGGTTCTCGGTCCGATTCCAGCAATTCGCTGACCTCCACTACGGTCTCGACATCGATCACGTGAAGGGCCAAGAGGGCCGAGCCAAGTACGGCATCCTCTGCACGATCCCCTTCGATCAGCACTATCTCCTCTCTTTGATCGCGCCTAACGGCATCATCCTCCAGGATGGCTATGTCGTTCCGCGCAATAATCCCGAGGCCGAGTTTGCCAACCACCTGATGGTCGACGAAGTCTACAAGCTATACGGCGAGGCCGAGGGCGATCCCTACAAGTACATCTGGAGGAACGCCTTCGTGATGACCTGGGGTACCCACGGCAACAACACCGGCAACGAGACGGCCGACCGGAACTACCACGCCACGAAGATCTTCAATGGCGAGGCGGGAAGCGGTTCGGAGTCCGATCTCAACCTCCTGAAGATGCGCTATCCCTACTTCCCGATCGACGATCCCATCGGTCGCTTCGACTTCTACCGGATGACCTGGGGACGCCCCGGTCACCCCACGATCGCCGAGCGCGTCAAGGCTTGGGTCGATCCCGTCCTGACGGACTACAATGTCTACGCGAACTCCATGCCCACACCCGTCGCGGGAGCGACTCCCGGCACGGCGCCCGCGGACTACAAGGCCACAGGGCCTAAGTTCAAGGCGATGGACTGGCGCGGCTTGATCGACGAGCCCGAGCAGATGACCGAATAACCCGAATCGCGAGAGGGGCCGCACGGCAAGGCTGCGCCCCTCTTGCGTCAAGGTTGAGCGATTTCGCGTACGCCCCGGAGCGATGCTCCGGGGCTCTTCTAGATTCAATGGCTGGAGGTTACTTGCATGAAACTTTGCAAAGGGGTTCTCGCCCTGACGGCTCTCCTGGCTTCTTGCGTCGCCGCGGGGGCGCAAATAACATTCAGCGGCTGGGGCCGGGGCGTGATAACCCCCCTTGCCATAACGAGCGACGATGCGGGCATCCACTCGTCCGTTTCGGCATCGACCTACACGTCATCCGATAACGCAAGCATCGGCTTTACCGCCAATGGCGTAGCGCCCTCCGGAAAAATCGGCTTCAAGATCGATTTGGCCTACGGCGGCGGGACTGCCGGAGTGGGCGACAACGCGAAGGTCTGGGTTAAGCCCTTCGATATCCTCACTCTCGAGGCCGGCCTCTTCAAGGAAGAGGATTTTCGCGGCAAGATCGGCGCATCCGAATTCGCTTCCCTGATCCTCCCCAATAGCGGGAAGGGCGAGGACAATATCTTCCAGCGCTTCGACGCCACGGCGGGCGCCTGGTTCAAACTCGAGCCCCTTAAGTCGCTCGAATCTCCCTGGGCCGGATTGACCATCGAGGGCGCCTTCGGGTCCAATTCCCTCGGCACTTCGGTAAACAGCTTCCGGGCCCTTTACAACCTTTTCAACAATGAAGACGTTAGCACCGAAGCCGCGACCTACGACGAGGACTGGTCCACCTATGACGGCGATCGCAAGGTCAGCGCTTTGGATGTCTATAAAGCCATGCAGATCGCCCTGGGATACCGGATACCGGACGCTGGTCTCCTGCGCGTGCAGTTCATCGGCAACAACCGCAACGTGTTCCGCTGGGGCGAGCTGACCAGTACTAACGCGATAGTGGACGTCGAGAAAAAGCTCGTGACCGGCCTCAATACCAATCGCGACGCGGACGTTATCGAGGCAGCCTTTCTCTTTGACGGGATCGAGGGCCTGAAGATCGACCTTGGAGCCAAGGTTCCCTTCTCGTACAAGACCAAGACGAATATCGTCGTTTACCCGAAGGTGATCGGCGTCGCCTCGGGCTACGAGATCACCAACCAGAACAAGAAGGAATTCACCGTACAGCTGCCCTATGCGGTTGCCATCGGCGCCTCCTGGGCTCCCCCCTCGGGCCTGGGCCCCGGACTCACGGCCCGCGTCGACGCCAGCTTCGGCGGTTCCATCAAGTGCGCCGGCGATACCGAGGTCGAGAACGGCTACGACGTTAACGCCTGGCTCCTGCCTTCCTATAAGTTAACCGAGAAGCTGGGCTTCGGGCTGGACGCCGGCATGGAATCGCATGGCGAGGATTCGCTTTGGCGTAATGGCGTGACTTCTGACCCGGACCAGACCGCGCCGAGCAAGTTCCTCGATTTCGGCCTCGGCCCCTGGGCCGGCCTCGACCTTGGAGGCGGAAAGATCAAGGTCGGCGTCATGGCGATGTTCCCCGGCAGCGTGCGCTACAAGGCCAACTCCTCCTCGACGATCTATCCCTATTCCATCGTGTTCAACGGGAATCCAGTGTTCTCCGTGCCGATATCCTTCACGTATAGCTTCTAGGTCGCGAGAGGCATGCATATGGCGAAGAAAGCATTACGGGCTGCATTAGGCCTCCTGGCTGGTGCCTTGCTGCTCTGCACCTGCCAGAACGCGGCGCTCGAGCAGTTGGATCGTACTGTCGAGCGGACGGTTCGGATATTCCCCGCTCCGGACCATGGGAGCCTCGTGCTGAGCAGTCAGCGCGCCACCGAAGGGGCTACGGTAGTCGTCTACGTGAATCCCGATCCCGGCTATAAGCTGCAGGACGTAGGCCTCATACGCCAGGGCGAGAATGGCGGTAACGCAAGCTACGTGACCAAGGTCGGGCCGCGGTACCAGCTGTCCTGCCCGGCGACCAACCTAAACATTACCGGCATTTTCGAGGAGAAGCCCGCGGGGACCTACACCATCACCATTGACAAGTCGATCCAGAATGGAATCGTCTTCTCCGATCCGCTCTGCGCAAAACCCGGTACGACTGTCAAGCTCTACTATGTTCCCGACACGGGCTACGATCTGACGGAAGGCAGCCTCAATCTCGACGGAGAGTCGGTGGCTGGCGATGGATCCTCCTTCACGCTGCCGGAACGCGACGTGACTGTCAGCGCCGCCTTCGAGAAGCGGGACTTTAGCGGACTCGTCAGCAGCGCCAGAAAGTCCCTGGCCGCGGGCAAGTACGATGCCGCGGCCTCGTTCTACGAAGAAGTCTACAAGATCGACAAGGACGATCCCGAGGCGATCCTGTACACCAGCTTCGCGAAGCTGGGGGGGCTGATATTCGATTCGGACGTGCGCTCCCTGCTCAGCGGATCGCTGCACTTTTCGGTCGTGCCCACTACCCTGGAGGACCTGATCTGCGACGATACCTGGGAGGGCAACGAGTCCGATTGCTGGTACACGACCTATTCGGGCACGACCTATACCCCCGAAGACGCCGTGCTTCCGAAGATCAACGTCCGGTTCAGCGGCTTCTCGACGCCATTCGGCGATTTTGACATCGCCCAGGCGTCCAATACCCGGGAGAAATTCCGGAATCTGATCTTCTGGGGCCTCATCGCCTCCAACACGGGGGGCTTCAACGACTTCCTGGATAAGGTAAATCACTATGTCTTCGGAGCCAACTTCGAAGCGATTGCCGCGCGGGCGGACAGCCTGCCCGAGGGGGCGCAAGTCCTCCTCAGCGACCGGCTCAAGGAGCGCCTGAACCTCGAGGATATCTACGGCGCGGGCGACACCTACATCGGCAAGGCGGAAGTTCAGTTCATCTTCGGCGAGCTGCGGGCGATCAAGGCTGCCTTCGAGTTCCTCGCGGCCTATGATTGGACGATTGATCTTCGCCCGATGCTGACAAGCGAAATAAAAGTCGACGATGGGCTCGACGACATCCTGGACCATATCTTCAGCCTTGCGAAGAACAAGCAGGCTACCCTATGGTCGGATCCGGCGAAGGTGAACGCGATCCTGCCCTTCAAGAACAACTTCCTGACACTGAGGAACGTGAAATACCTGACGAAGGCGAAGGATGACGCGACTAAGGCCTTGGACATGACCAACGCGGCCATGGCCTTCTGGTACGGAGAGTCCAGCAACTTCAGCGCCGAAGCCAAGGCGAGCCACCAGTGGGCTCGGGACGGCCTGGCCGCGGCAAAGACCGCCCTGGCTAGCGATGGCGTCTTCTACTTCCCCAAAAAGCTGCCCAAGTCGGCTGCGGGCGCCCAATGGCCCGACAGCTCGACCGCCGACTATGCGGTGGACCTGGGCGCCTTCCTCAAGCCGGGCGCCTTTTCCCTTACCAAGCTCTTCACCACGGAATGGGGCGGGCTCGTGCCGTCCATGTTCAAGATCAAGTGGTATGAAGACCCGGACAACGGCTATCAGCCCTTCCTCACCGAGGAATACTCCATCGTGAAGGGCTCTTTGCCCTCCGACGACAGTGAGGAAAATGTGTCGGGAACCAATAGCGCTCCATGGGGCCTTTACTCGTTCGAGCTGAATACGGCCCACCTGAAGGAATTGTTTCCCAAGGGATTCACCTCATTCGGCGACAAGGCCTTATTCTGCAAGGTTTTTCCGACGATACCCCTCTGGCCGTCCCAGCCTACGTATATGGAGGGAGGGACCGCGAAAGGCGCGCGGGCTCTGTACGACTACTATCATCTACGGTAGTTCTGTCCTGCTTGGATATTGAGATCCGCCCGGGAAAGGCTGTGTCCTTTCCCGGGCGGATGGGAGGGTTCGAAGTGAAGATTGGCTTGTACGGTATCGGTCTGGCGGCGCTGCTCTCGCTGGCCGCCTGCGCGGCGTCGTCGGCGAATAGGCTGATAGGGACCTGGGAAGGACCCCTGGCAGGCAACAAGGTGAAATACACATTTACGAAAGATCGCCTGATAGTCAACGACGAGATTTTGATCGGATATACCGCGACGAAGGACACGATACGGCGGGGCCTCGAGGACGAGTCGGATCAGTACTCGATCAAAGGCAATGTATTAACGATTACGCAGGACGAAGGCTTTGTCATCTCCTTGAAAAAAGTGGAATAGGAAACAAAGACCCTAAGCCTCATCGCCGAATGCCGCTGCTCCGTGACACGGCCGGTCGCTGGGGTCGCGGGCAAGATATATCGCCGATTCCTTGGGTGGCCAAGGGATGGAATAGAGGAAACCAGATTGCTTGTACTTCCCTCGATATTCTCGGATGGGATGATATTGCAGCACGGGGAGCCGCTTCTCGTCTGGGGCGGCTACCGCCCGCGGGCCGAGCTGGTCGTGTCATTCATGGGCGCGAGCTACGGCGCGACCGCCGACGAGGCGGGGAATTGGGCGGTGGAGATGGCGAGCGCGCCCCCCGGAGGGCCCTTCACCATGACCATCGCGGGGCTCGACGGCGCCGATCGCAGGGTTATCGAGGACGTCTATCTCGGGGACCTGTGGCTCTGCTCGGGCCAGTCGAACATGGAGCTGTCCATGAGGCGCCTCAAGGACGATTATCCCGATGAATTCGCCCTGCCTTCCTTCCCCTGCATACGGCAGTTCACCATGTCCTACACCTGGGATTTTTCGAAGCCGCGGGAGACGGTCCCGGCCGGACGCTGGGCGAAGGCTTCGGCGGAGAGCCTGGCCGACTTCTCCGGCACGGGCTGGTTCTTCGCGAGGTACTGGCAGGATTCCCGATCGATCCCGGTTGGCCTCGTACTAGCCGCTGCCGGCGGCGCTCCAATAGAATCATTCATGAGCAAGGACGCGCTCCGCGACTTCCCTCAGAAAATCGCCCGGGGCGAGCGATTCGCGGACCCCGCCTTCCTCGCCGAGTCCGTGCGGAAGGGCGACGAGGCCGTACGCGGCTGGGATGACGCGGTCTCGCGCGCCGACCTAGGGATTGCCTTAGGCTGGTTCATGCCCGGGACCGACGATTCCTTATGGAAGGAAATCTCCCTTCCTGGCCGCTTCGACAGCCTTGGCGAGCTGTCGGGCTTCTGCGGCTCCCTCTGGCTCCGGCGAACCTTCTACCTGCCTGAGGGCATGAGCGGCAAGGACCTGAAGCTCTGGATGGGCACGATCGTGGATTCCGATACCGCCTACATTAACGGAGAGGCAGTCGGGAGCACCGGTTACTGCTATCCCCCGCGCAAGTACCTGATCCCGTCGAGGCTGCTAAAGGCAGGCGTTAACCAGATAACCCTCAGAGTCGTGTGCAATGGGGGGGAAGGCGGCGTCACTTACGGTAAGCCCTTCGCCATTTTCGCCGGCGCCGACCCGAAGGAGGGTCTGCCCATTAGGCTGAGCGGCTTGTGGCGGTATAAAGTCGGCACGAAGGTATCTCTCCGTCCTCGGGACCTGTTCATCCAATGGGAGCCCATGGGGCTCTTCAACGGGATGATCGCCCCGCTGGTACGCCTGGCGATCCGAGGCGTCCTGTGGTACCAAGGCGAGACCGACGCCGGGAGGCATGACGAATACGCCCGGCTCTTTCCCGCGATGATCAGGGATTGGCGCGAGAAATTCCGGCGGGGCGACCTGCCTTTCCTGTTCGTGCAGCTCCCCCTTTTCGGTCCGCCTGAGGACAACCGGGAAGCGAGTTCGTGGGCGCAGCTTAGGGACGTGCAGCGGCGCGCTTTGGCCATCCCCGCGACCGGCATGGCCGCGGCCCTCGATCTCGGCGAGTGGAACGATCTCCACCCGGTGAACAAGCGCGATATCGGCTTCCGCCTCGCCATAGCGGCCGAGTCAGTCTTGCGCCGGAAGGACCTCGACTCGCCCGGGCCGCTTCTGTCCGCCGCCGAGCGCCGGGGAGACTCCCTGACGCTCCGTTTCCTCAACTGCGGGACGGGACTGGAGGCGAGGGGCTCGCCGCCCGCCGAGGACGGGGAGGCTCGCGCCTACGTGAGCGTCGTGAACGGGAAGGGCGAGCCGATTCGCGTCCCGGCTAGGATCGGCCGCCCGGACCGCCTCGAGGTAGACCTCGCCGGAATCGAGGACCCGCGGCGGGTCCTGTACGCCTGGGCCGACAATCCCGTCGACCGGCAGCTGTACAACCATGGCGGATTGCCGGCGATACCGTTCAGGATAGATATCCCCGATTCCATCGGGAAGGAGATCGCGAAATGACCATTAGGAACCGCTTGTCCTCCGCGATGGCCATCGTGGCCGCGTGCTTGATCGCGGTCTCGATCGCCCTCTTCGCCTCGATAAGCGCCATCCGGGGCGTCGACTCGCTTAAGGCCTCCACCATCTCCCTCAGGCTCGAGCTCATGCGTTTCCGTAACGCCACAAACGAGCTGCTCTCGCAATCCGATTTCACCGTCGCGCTCGACGCTTGGGAGGCCTCGAGCGCGACCCTCGACTCCTCGATCAAGGCCTTCTACTCCTCCAAGGAGGTCCAGTCCTCTCTCGGCGACAAGGATGGGAAGAAGGCGCTGTTGGCCCTGAAGAACCTCTGGGGAATCGTGATGCCGCAGGTCGGCGTGGTACGGGCGCAGTCGCAGGCCCTGCACTCGGCCTTCCCCTCCGGCGGCATGCTCACGGCGATCAAGTCGGGCGTCATGGAGTCGTTCATCCTGACGACCAACATGAGCTCCCTGATGACGATGATGGACGACAGCATAGAGACCACCCTGGCCAAGATCGGCAAGCTCACGGACGAGCGCTCGCGGAAGATCGCGGCCATGGTGCAAGGCGTCGCCATCGCGCTCTCCGCGTCGGCGCTGGCGCTGTGCGTCCTCGTCCTGGCCCGCTTCATGGCCTATTTCCGGCGCTCGATGTCGCTCTTCGCCGCGTCCATCGGCGAATGGAAGTCGGGGAACCTCTCCGCGCGCTGCGACGCGGGCAGCTCCGACGAGCTGGCCGACCTCGGCCTGGACCTCGAGCAGACCATCGGGGCCTTCGGCGGCCTCATCGAGGAGGTGAAGACCATAGCCTCGAACGCGGACGAGCTGCGGAACGAGATCGCGGCGGCCTCCGAGGAGAGCAGCGCGGCGATGCGGCAGATCGGGGCGAACATCGGCTCCATCGCCGGCCGCATCGACTCGATGGTCGGGAGCCTGGCGAGCTCGGCTTCCGCCGCGGCGGCCATCGACGCCTCGGTGGGCTCCCTCGGCGCCTCCCTGGCCAGCCAGGCCGAGTCGGTCGAGCGCTCCGGGAAGTCCACCGCGGCCATCGACCGCTCGATCAGCGCCGCGCTCGAGATAGCCTCGCGCGAGGAGCGCTCCTCGGCGGAGCTCGCCGCGCGCATGGGCGAGGAGGCGGCGCGCTTCTCGGAGACCGCGCGGTTGATCGACGAGAACGCCCAGGACGTGTCGCGGATCGTGGAGATCGTGACGATCATCGATGCCATTGCCGAGCAGACGAACATCCTCTCCATGAACGCCGCGATCGAGGCCGCCCACGCGGGCGACGCGGGCCGCGGCTTTGCCGTCGTCGCCGAGGAGATCCGCAAGCTCGCCGAGTCGACCAACGAGAACGCCGCGATGATCCAGGCCACCATCGATTCGCTGGCCAAGCGCATCGAGGTCATCAGCGGCGAGGGCAAGAGCTCGAACGCCGCGCTCTCCTCGCTGGAAAAGGGCTCGCGGGAGGCCAGCTCGGCCATGGAGGAGATCTCGAAGCTCGTCGGCTCCCTCGCCTCGGAATCCTCCAACGTCGCCGGGGAGATGAGCGCCCTCGCCGAGAGCGCCCGGCAGATCCGGGTCCGGTCGGTGGAGATCGAGACGGGGGCCAAGAGCGCAGCCCAGGCTCTCGCGGGCGTGGAGAGTTACGGTCAGGAGATACGCAATGGCATGTCCGAGATGGATAAGGGCGCGCGCGAGACCTCCGAGGCAATGGAGCGGGTGCGGGACCTGGCCAAGAGGAATTCCGAGACCCTCGGCGAGCTCTCTTCGCGCGTGGCCACGTACCAGACTCGGGGCCAGGAGGCGGAGCCTGTGACGGTGGCCGGACAGAGCGCGGGCTAGGACGTCACCCCGGCGCGGTCCGCAGCGAGGCTCGCAGCGCGGCTCGCAGCGCGGCTATTCCGCTCGCCGCGCATGAGCTTCTTTGCTTTACAAATGTCGTGGCGTGGGTTAGTCTCCATAATTCGATGGGGGTTCCCTCCGCATGACCATCAAGAAGCGCTTGTTCGCGATATTGGCAATCGTCGCGATGGGTCTGGCCGCCGTCTCGATCGCCTTATTCCTTTCCATATCTTCCATACGCAACGTCGATTCCCTCAAGGCTTCCTCGCTGTCGCTTCGCGTCGAGCTCTTGCGCTTCCGCAACGCGACGGACGAGCTCCTCGCCGGCGACGACTTCGCGAAGGCCTACAAGGCCTGGACGGCCGAAGCCGCCTCCATGGACGCGGCGATCAAGGGCTTCTACGGCTCCAAGCGGGTCACGAACCTCCTGTCCAACGAGGACGGCAGGAATGCCGTCGAGGCGCTTCGGGCCATCTGGGAGCTCGTGGCCCCGCAGGTCGATATAGTCCGCGACAAGGCCGAGGCCTTCAACTCGAAATTCGCCGACGTCGGCCTGCTGAACTCCCTCAAAAAAGACGAGGTCGAGGCCATCATGCTCTCGAGCTCGATGAACAGCCTCAGGCTCATGATGGAAGAGTACCTCGAGGCCACCTTCGCGAAGATCGGCGACATAGCCGAGGCGCGGGCTCGCTCCGCCGCCGCCCTCGTCGAGCTGGTCGCAATGGCCCTGTCCATGCTCGCGATAGCCGCCTCGATGCTCGTCATCCTTCGCTTCATCTCGCGCTTCGGGCGCTCGATGTCGCTCTTCTCGTCATCGATCCGTGAGTGGAAGTCGGGGAACCTCTCCGCGCGCTGCGAAACGGGCGGCCGCGACGAGTTGGCGGAGCTCGGGACGGACCTGCAGGGGACGATCGGCGCCTTCGGCGGCCTCATCGACGAAGTGAAGTCGATCGCCTCGAGCGCGGACGAGCTGCGGAGCGAGATAGCCGCCGCCTCCGAGGAGAGCAGCGCGGCGATGCGGCAGATCGGGGCGAACATAAGCTCCATCACCGGGCGCATCGAATCCATGGTGCGCGGGCTCACGAGCTCGGCCGCCTCGGCCGCGGCCATCGACGCGAGCGTGGGCTCCCTGGGCGAGTCCCTCGCGCTGCAGTCCGAGTCGATCGAGCGGGCCGGCCGCTCCACCGCGGCCATCGACCGCTCGATCTCGGCGGCCATGGGGATCGCCAGCCGCGAGGAGCGCTCCTCGGCGGAGCTCGCGGCCCGCATGGGCGAGGAGGCCTCTCGCTTCACGGAGACGGCCAGGCTCATCGACGAGAACGCCCAGGACGTCTCGCGCATCGTCGAGATAGTCACGATCATCGACGCGATCGCCGAGCAGACCAACATCCTGTCCATGAACGCGGCCATCGAGGCCGCCCACGCTGGCGAGGCGGGCCGCGGCTTCGCGGTCGTCGCCGAGGAGATCCGCAAGCTCGCCGAGTCGACGAACGAGAACGCCGCGATGATCCAGGCCACCATAGACTCCCTCGCCAAGCGCATCGAGCTCATCAGCCTCGAGGGCCGGAGCTCGAATTCCGCCCTGGCCTCGCTCGAGCAGGTCTCGCGCAAGGCCAGCGGGGCTATGGCCGAGATCGCCAAGCTCGTCGGCTCCCTCGCGGCCGAGTCCGCCAACGTGAACGGGGAGATGGGCTCCCTCGCCGAGAGCGCCCGGCAGATCCGCGTCCGGTCGGGGGAGATTGGGACCGGGGCCACCAGCGCCGCCTCGGCCCTCGCTGGCGTCGAGAGCTACGGCCTCGAGATCAGCAACGGCATGTCCGAGATGGACAAGGGCGCGCGCGAGACCTCCGAGGCCATGGAGCGAGTCCGCGACCTGGCCAAGAGGAACTCGGAGACCGTGGGGGAACTCTCCACGCGGGTGGTTTCGTACAAGACCGAGCCTCGGCGGGACGGCGATGCGGCCAAGTCTGACGCCCCCCTCGCCGAGCCCGAATATTCCCTGAACGGAGCGTCGTGACCCTCGAGCTCCTGTGCAAGGTCGTCGACAACTTCGGGGACATCGGCGTCGCGTACAGGCTCGCCCGCTCCCTCTCCGAGCTGCCCGAGCCGCCCAACCTGCGACTTGTCGTCGACGACCTGAAGTCCTTTCGCGCCCTCGACCCGGCAATCGATCCGGCTGCCGGGCGTCAGCTCGTGCACGGCTTCGAAGTCCTGCGCTGGGACCTGCCGCCCGGCTCACCCGCCCTCGCTTCCTACCGCGATCGGCCGCCGGCCCTCGTCGTCGAGTGCTTCGCCTGCGGCCGCCCCGACTGGCTCGAGGCCATGCTCTTCGGCGCGGAAGCCGGCCCGAGCCTCATCCTGGACCTCGAGCACCTCACTGCCGAGCCCTACGCGGCCGAGTTTCACCGCATGCCCTCGCTCACGCGCTCTTCCCGGGTGAGGAAGGCCATGTTCCTGCCGGGCTTCTCGGCGGGCACGGGCGGCCTCATCGTCGACCGCGCCTTCGCCGCCTCCCAGGAGGCCGCGCTGCGCGATCCGTCCGCCAGCCGCCGCGCCCTCCTCTCCGCCCTGGGCGAGGCAGGGGCCTTCGCCTCCGCGCCGCCGCCCCCCGATGCCGAGGGCCGCTTCTGGATCTCGGTCTTCAGCTACGAGCGCGACTATTCGCGGATCGTGGCCGAGCTCGCGGCCCTCTCCCGCTCAGGTCCCTTCCCGGCCGGCCGGCGCGGCCTCCTCGCCCTAGCGGCCGCCGGCAAGAGCCAATCCTGCTTCCTCGAAGCTTGTTGGGCGGCGGGCATGCCCTTTCCCGTCATCGCCCTGCCCTTCCTGGCCCAGGAAACCTGGGACA
>DBTW01000094.1 GCA_002307245.1 Spirochaetaceae bacterium UBA1306
GGTCCGGAGCTTCTTAAGCTTCTCTTTGTGGCTGACGCCGAAGCGCTGCTCCTCGTCGATGATGACCAGTCCCAGGTTCCGAAAGCCGACGTCTTTCTGCAGGAGGCGGTGGGTGCCGATCACCACGTCGACCTGACCCTCCTTGAGGCCGGCCAGGACCTTCCGCTGCTCCCTCTTCTCGACGAGGCGCGACAGCATGGATATGCGGACCGGGTAGTCCCCCACACGTTCGCGGAAGTTCTCGAAGTGCTGCTCGGCGAGGATGGTCGTCGGCGCGAGGAAGGCGACCTGCTTGCCCGACGAGGCGGCCTTGAAGATGGCGCGCATGGCGATCTCGGTCTTTCCGTAGCCCACGTCGCCGCAGATCAGCCGATCCATGGGCTTGTCGCTCTCCATGTCGGCCTTCACCTCGTCGATGCAGCGAGCCTGGTCCACCGTCTCGTCGTAGGGGAAGGCGGCCTCGAAGGCGAGCTGCCAGTCGTTGTCCGGAGGGAAGGCGAAGCCCCGCGCGGCCTTGCGCCTCGCGTAGATCCGGATAAGGCGCTCGGCCAGCTGCTCGACGGAAGCCTTGACCTTGGCCTTGCGCGACTCCCAGGACTTGGACCCCAGTCTGTCGAGCCTCGGCTCCTCTCCCTCGTTGCCGATATAGCGCTGGACCAGGTTGGCCTGCTCGATCGGCACGAACACGACCTCGCTCTCGGCGTACTCGACCTTGATGTAATCGCGCTCGAGGCCTAGGACCTTCATCCGCTCGATCGCCGCGAAGCGGCCTATGCCGTAATTGACATGGACCACGTAATCGCCGGGCGAAAGCTCGACGAAGGTGTCGATCGCGGCCGACCTGGCCGTCTTCAGGGACTTGGGCAGGCGCTTGCGCCGGCCGAAGATCTCGTTTTCCTGGACCACGAGCAGCTTGAGCGCCGGCACCACGAAGCCGGCGGACAAGGCCGCCGTCTCTATCTGGACCGGGAAGCCCTTGAGCAGGGCGCCGAGCCGCTCGGCCTGGATATCGGACTCGGCGAAGACGATGGCCGAATAGCCGGCCTTCATCAGCGTGGAGAGCTCGTCCTTGAAGTACTGGATGTTTCCGAAGAAGGAGCGGGGCTGCTCGACGCCCATCGCGATCCTGCCTCGGCCGAGCCCGCCCTGCCTATCGCCGGGATCCCGCGTCGCGGCCGAGTCCTTGAGGGCGAAGCTGCGCGCGACCCTCATGCCTCCGTCGGCCGCCCGCTGCGCGAGGGCCTGAGATTCCAGGGCGGCGAAGGAATGCAGCATCCGGTCGGGGGGCGGGACTGGCCCTTCCTGGAGGGCCCGCCGATACAGGCCCGCGTATTCCTTGCGGGCGGCCTCTTCCTGCGCCTCGAGCCGCTCGTGGTCGACGAGGATGAGGGTCGCCTCCGGGCCGAGGTAATCCAGTACCGAGCCCGGCCGAGTAAAGGCCAGGTGGTAGAAGAGCTCTTCTCCCTTGGCCTCGCCCTTCTCCGCGAGCTCCTCGAGGAAGGCCGATTCCCTTCCCTGGATCCCGGGAAGGCCAGGCAGGGCCGCGGCGAGGGCGGCGATCCTCTCCTCGTTCCAGACGAGTTCCTTCATGGGCCTGATGATGGCCCGTTCGAGGGAGCCCGAGCTCGACTGCAGGGTCGGGTCGAAGGACGCTATCTTGTCGACCTTATCGTAGTCGAAGACTATGCGGAGGGCCTCTTCGTCGCCCGGCATGAAGAGGTCGAGGACCTCTCCCCTGAGGGCGAACTCGCCGGGCAGGGAGACCCTCGGCACGCGCAGGTAGCCGTAGGATGCGAGGCGCTCGCCGACGCTGGTCGGATCGATGGAGCCGCCGCGCTCTATGGGCAGGGAAAGGGGCTCGAAAGCCTCGCGTGGCGGCAGGGGCGTGACGAAGGCCCTTTGGCTCGCCACGATGACCAGGGGGGCGCCCGCGGCCTCGACGCCATGGATGCCGCCGCACAGGCGCGAAAGGCAGGCAGCCCTCTCCCCGAACACCCTCGCGCGCGGCGAGACCGGGCGGTAGGCGGCCGTCCTCCACCAGGGCAGGATGGTCGCGTTTACGTCCATCAACGAGAGGTCGCCCTGCAGGGCCTCGGCCTCCTGGTCGCTCGGCACGACGACGAGCAGGGGGCCTTTCGACGTCCTCGAGGCCTCGGCGGCCATGATGGCCGCGATAGGCCCCTCGGCCTCGCCCACGTCGATCGGGTACGGTCCCGCCTCGAGCCGCGATAGGAGCTCGATGAGGGGCGAGTGTTTGCGCAGACGCGCCAGAACCTCTTGCGGGCGTAATGTATTCATCGTAACATTCCGACAATTAAGCGAAGCGCTGTCGGCGAGTATATTCCGACATGGCGTTCTTGTTCCAGATCGAAGGAGCATCAAAATCGTGATCCGCAGATTCCTCCGAGCGGCCCTCGCCGCGGCCTTCGTATTCGTCTCGATCGGCGCTCAGGCGGATGTCAAGCTCTCGATCCGCTTCTTCGACAAGAGGATCTATTTCCCCGAGAGCGAGATCCCCGTGATGATCACTATCTCGAACGAGAGCGAGGGGACTTACCGCTTCAAGCTGGCTGACGACCGCGTCTACAGCCTCGCCTTCGAGGCCCGTACGCCGTCCAATCGGGTCCTCGATCTCTCCGACGCATACAAGATCGCCATGGGCAAGTCCGAACCGGTATTCTACCGCGAGCTTGCCATCAAGCCGGGCGAGGAGTACTCCTTCAGGGAAGACTTGGGCCGCTACGTGCGCATAGCCGAGCCGGGAAGCTTCTCGATCAAGGCGAGCTTCTTCCCCGAGCTCGCCTCCTCTCATGCAGTCTCCCCCTTGAGCTCCAATACCCTCCTCTTGTCCGTACGGCCCTCCCCCGGCCTGCCGCCGGCCTCGGAGGCCATCAGCGCCGTCACGGGCGAGACCCTCAAGGCTCAGGCCCTGCCTCCCGACGAAGTAGTCAGGCGGACGATAGTGGCCCTCCAGAAGAGCCTTTGGAACGAGTATTTCCTCTATCTCGACCTATCATCGCTCCTCTGCCGAGATCAGGACGCCAAGCGCCGCTACGATTCCGAGTCCGACGAGGGCCGGAGGCAGATGGTCGAGCGCTTCCGCGCCGACTTGAGGACGAGCGCCACGGCCTCCGACCTAATCCTCCAGCCCTATTACTACGAGCTCCTCGAGACGCGATACACCGAGGCCAAGGGCTTCGTGTCGGTGCTCGAGAAATTCAAGAACGGCCAGCTGCGCATGGTCCGGGAATACACCTACGAGCTCGCCAGGCGGGACGAGGTCTGGTACATCGTCGACTACACCGTATTCAACCGGGGCACGGAGTGAAGGCCCTCCTCGTCATCGAGAGCGACCGGATCGCCGACATCGCGCGCTTCTACCTCAAGCCCCTGGGCTTCGAGGCCATCCGATACCGCAATCCCGTAAAAGCCATCGACAACCTCGAGGAGCTGGCCCCCGACGCCGTGATCATGAGCGCACGGGACTTCCCGAGGCATTGGAAGATCCTGGCCCAGGTCATCAGGGCCGAGCGCGACAAGGGCGATTGCGTCATCGTCCTCCTGAAGGGCGATTCCTTTCCCTTGGAGGAGGCCGCCAAGGTCGCCGAGCTCGGCATCAACGGAGTCGTATTCGACGACTTGGGCGATAGGCGCGAACAGGGACGCTTCCAGGAACTCCTCAAGCGCTACATCGTCGTCGATGAGGACCGCGAGGCCGACCGAATGGCTCCCTCGACCTGGGATCAGCTCGATTTCATGTTCGCCCATCCTTTGAGCCTGTCGCCCATCACCGGCAAGCTCGAGGCCATCTCCTCCACGGGCCTCTCCTTCGTCCCCGATCTGCCTTCTCTCACCTCGGACCTACTTGCGGGGGAGCTCATCGAGGACTGCTCCATGCGGATAGGCCCGGACATCGTCGACCTGTCCTGCCGAGTCGTGCACGCGGACAGGGTCCTGGGCCTCGAGTACGAGCGCCTATCGGACGATAGCCGCTCCAAGCTCGCGGTCTATATCGCGTCCTGCCCCGAGCGGGAAATGCGCGCTATCATGGAGCGGGGAGAAGACGGCTCGGACTAACTATTCAATTATTTGTATATATTGCTGATTGATAAAAAACACGACGAGAGCTATTGTGTTGCGCATGCCGAAACCCGATCAATCCTGCCTTGACGAAACGATCTCTGAATACGCGGGCAAGCTGAAGGCCGTAGGGCATCCCATACGGCTCAAGCTCCTCTGCCTCATCGAGGAAGAGGACGATCCCTGCGTCACTGACCTATGGCGCTGCCTCGGGCAGCCCCAGCCGGTCATCTCCCAGCACCTGGCCATACTGAAGGAAAACGGCATAGTGGTCTCGGAGGTCCAGAAGACCCGGCGCGTATATACCATCACGGACCCCTTCATCAAGGGCATAGTAGCGAAGGTCCGCGCCGAGGAAGCCCGCGCCGCCGAAGCTTCCCCGCCCAAGGCCAAGCCGGCTTCCAAGCGCTAACTCCGGCTATCCCGGGCTTTTAGCCGTGCCCGCCCGAGCTGGCCTGCGCCAAGAGGGCGTCCGCGCGCCTGCCCCAGGGCTCGGGCGCCTTGACCCGCGATACGATGGCCCATATCTCCCTCGCGCTCTCCCTATCGCCGGTGGAGGACAGGGCACGCCCGAGGAGCACCAGGTTCTTCCATAGAGCTGCGTCGCTCGCATAACGTGCCCTTGCTGGATCGGAAAGGATCCTGGAGAGCAGGTCCGCGAGCCCCGCATAGGCGTAGCCGGGCTCGTCGGCCCGGATATCTAGCATGGCCCGGGTGAGCGCCGCGTTCGCCGCGGCCGCGAGGTATATCGTGGCTATCGGCCTGCCGCCCTCGAGGTAGAGCGCGCCGAGCTCGGAATATGCGCCGATCGCGAAGACCTGGTCGACCCTGTACATCGACATGAATTTGTCGAAGCCCTGGTTCGCGATTGTCCTTTCCATTGCGTTCCGGTAGTACTCGTCGCGCTTCGAGAACAGGTCCGAGGCGTCCGCGATGGAGCGCAGGCTGTCCTCGTAGTCCTTCGTCTTGCCCTCGGCCCTGTAGACCCGCGCCAGTGCGTCTAGCATCTCGAAGCGCTGCCCCTCGAGCTCGAGCGAGGAGGACATCCCGCAGGCCCGGGCGAACTGCAGCTCGGCCAGGCGCGCCTCGCCCTCCGCCAGGTAGACCTTCCCGATCCAATACTCGGCCTCGGGATAGCTGCCGAGCCCCGTAGCCTCGCGCATCAGGGCCGCAAGCGAATCGCCTACGCGGGACAGGCCCCGCTCCTCGACGACCAACAGCGCCGCGTCCACGAGCCCCCGCAAGGGACTCGGCGGCGCGGTCTCGCGTATCAGGCCGAGCTCCGCCACGAGAGAGCCCCCGGCCCGGTCGCGGAGCCTCTCACGCTCGCTGGAAATGAGGTACCGCTCCTCGAGGAGCCGCATGAGTGCCGTAAGCGAGCCCCGCGCCTTGGCCGCCTCCTTTGCGTCTAGGGCGGCCTGGATATCGACCACGGCTCGCTCGGAAAGCGCCGCGCGCGATTCCACGGCTTCCTTGAGCGCCACGAGGGACTCGCCGAGACGCTTTTTCCCGTAGAGCTCGACGCCCTTGTTATAGAGCAGCCAGGAGGGATCGGCCGCCCGAGGCGGCAAGGGGCTCGGGCCCAGGGGCTCGACTACCCTTGGCTGAGGAGGCCCCACGGGGACCGCCTTCTCGGAGCCGCCTTCCTCGGCCCAGGCGGAAACCGCCATCAAGGCGCAGAGGAAGGCGATAGCGAAGCGTTTAGCTGTCATTCGAGCTTTTCGAGCTCCTCATTGAATACAGTATCGGCTTCCTCGGGCGAAACCGTTCGCACGATCTCGCCCCTACGGAAGATGATCACCTTGTCCCCCGCCCCCGTGATGCCAAGGTCGGCGTGTCGGGCCTCGCCGGGGCCGTTGACGACGCAGCCCATGACGGCCACCGTGGCCTTCGTCCTCATGGAATAGAGCCTCTTAGACCATCTCGCCGTGAAGGCATGCGAATCGAAGGATGCCCGCCCGCAGCGCGGGCAGGAGACAATCGCGACCCCACTGTCCCCCGTCCCTGCCGCGGCCAGGATTTCGCGCCCGGCGATGACCTCGCTTTCCATGGTATCCGACAGGGACACGCGTATGGTCGCGCCAATTCCCTCGCGCAGGAGCGGTATGAGGGCGGCGGAGTTCTTCACCACGCCGGCGATCAGGGGCCCCGCCTCGGTCACCCCCAGGTGGAGGGGTATGTCATGGCGCGAGGCGAAGCGCCTGTTTGCCTCGATCGTCGCCTCGACCTCGGATATCTTCATGGAAACGACGAGATCCTCGAAGCCGAGCTCCTCGAAGACCGCGACCTCGCGCTCGGCCGCCTCGACTATGGCGCCGACCCGGTCTGCGGAATCGCGAAGGTCATCGGGAAGGGAACCCGAGTTGACTCCTATCCTGATGGGCGTGCCTTTGTCCCGGGCCTTCGCGACCACTTCCTCGACTTTCCAGCGCGCCCCGATGTTGCCGGGGTTCACCCGCACTTTCGCGATGGGGAAATCCATGCAACGCAGGGCGATACGCCAATCGAAGTGGATATCGGCTACCAAGGGCAGGCTACTGCGCCCGGCGAGGGCGCCCAAGGCCTCTGCGGCTTCCATATCGGGGACGGCGAAGCGCAGGATGGAGCATCCGAGCTCGGATAGCCCCTCGATCCTCGCCAAGGCCTCCGCGAAGGCTTCGCTCCCGGGCGCGGGAAGGGGATCCTTCCACATAGTCTGGATGGAGACGGGCCAGGCTCCTCCCATGATGAGCTTCCCGATCTTGACGGCGCGAGTTGAGATCATATAGAGATACTACTCGCGGCGGAGTGCCTTGGAAAGCCCGACCCCGGCTCCGACTGCCCCTGGCCGGATTGACGATCGAGCGTCCTATCTGCTAATTTAGTCGCGCACGACGCGCCAGTCGTATAACGGTATTACTTCGGCCCTCCAAGCCGATAACGTGGGTTCGACTCCCATCTGGCGCTTGCTCCC
>DBTW01000019.1:0-8873 GCA_002307245.1 Spirochaetaceae bacterium UBA1306
CGCGCGTGTCCTCGTCGCGGAGGAAGTCGGCGAAGATGTCGCGCGTGACGATGCGCGGGCTCACGTAGGGGTCGACCGCGGGGAGGCCGCCGGCCGCCGAAGGTAGGTAGTAGATCTTGCCCGTCCGGACGATGAGCCGCTCCTCGAGGCTCTCGGGGCGCCGGTCCTTGAACATGCGGACCGCCCGCTCGCTCGCGAACTCGGAGGCGCGCTCGTTGAACTGGCCGACGAGGGCGCGGATGTCGCGGGGATCGAAGGCGGCGTCGCGCTCGGGCTCGGACACGGCCTCGAACTCGCGGGTCGTGGGGAAGGCGAGGGCGTACCTGTCGCCCTTGAAGGAGAAGGATACGGCGAGCTCCCCGGGCGGCGCCCGCCGGCTGTACCTGCGGCCGAGGTTCTTGTACACGGCTTCGGGCATCCCCGTCACGAGGCTGGATTCCTTCGCCTCGAGGATTGCGGCGCGGAAGGCCATCGCCTGCTCCCGGTAGACGAAGCGGAACTCGTAGACCTGGCCGCGCCTGAGGAGCCGCAGGGGCAGGGAATGCGAGAAGGTCAGGCCCTCGTCGGCCACGGCCGTGAGGAGGCAGGGCCACTCGCCCGTGCCGGCCAGGAGGAGGAAGGGGACCTTCCCATCGCGGGCCGAGCCGAGGATGAATTCCTTCTCGATGCGCTTCAAGTTAGTCGCCATGGCATCTCCCCGCCGGCCTAATGCCCGCCCTCGCTCGGATCGAAGACTAGGGCTCCCGTCGCGGGCGGATCGAGGGCGAGGGTCTCGATGTACCATGACCCGTCGACCTTCCTGAGCGAGAGCAGGCCATCGCGCCGTGCGGCGTCGCCGGAGACCGAGGGGAGCCGCGCCTTGAGCGACGCGTCCTCGCCTGAGATCGATATCGCGCCGAGGCGATAGGCTGGCGCGGCCCCTTCCTTGCCTGCGGCATCGTCCGTCTTCGGCGACGGCGCGAGCAGCACGGTTAGCGCGTCCCTCGCCTCGGGCAAGAGGATCTTCGAGTCGAGCTTGCCCGCGGCGAGGCCGTCCATGAAGGAGCGGGCGACCGCGAGGATTGCGGCCTCGTCCCCGTCGGCCGGTGGCCTGAAGGACTGCAGCGGCCCGAGCGAGAAGTCGCTCGCTATCCTCGGGGAGGACGGGGCCCTGAGGCCGAAGGCGCGCAAGGGAGCGGCTAGAGGGGCCATGGGCGCCTTGGCCGGCGCAGGGGGCAGGGGCGGCTTGGCTGCCGCAGCTTGGGATGGGACGGGCGCGGGCCGCGCGGGTTGTGCCGCCGCGGCCGGGGCCTTGGCTTCGGTCTTTTGGCGCGAGCAGGAATACAGGCTCGGCAGGAGTGCCAGGGCGAGCGCGACGCCCGCGGCCAGGAAGCGGAGGCCTCGGTTAGGGGCTGGCCTCGCGCTCGCGCTCTGCTTTACATTCATTCTGTGTAAATATGTACCACATATGAGGAGGCAGGTCAAATGAAGGGCTTCGCGCCATGAGTTCCTCGGAGCTTTCGGCCTTCCTCTCCTCCGATTTCACCGAGCCGATACGCGATCCCCTCTGGGGGAACGTCTTCTTGAGCCCCGGCCTCGAACGCATCGCCTCCTCCACCCCCTTCGCCAAGCTCGGGCGCATCAAGCAGCTCGGCCCCGCCTTCCTCGTCTATCCTGGCGCCACCCACACGCGAAGGGCCCACTCCATAGGCGTCTTCCACATGGCCAAGCGCCTGGCCGGGGCACTCGCCGCCAAGGGCCAGCTCGATTTCTGCACGAGGCGGGGCCTCTCGTCCTATCTCGTCGCCGCTCTCTGCCACGACCTCGGCCATTTCCCCTTCGCCCACTCGCTCAAGGAGCTTCCCCTCGAGGCGCACGAGGCCCTCACCGCCCGAGAGCTGCTGGCGGAACCCCTACGCGGCCTCGTCCTCGCCGCCGGGGCCGATCCGGACATGGCCGCGGCCATCGTCGACGAGGGCCGGCCCGAGGCCGGGATGGACTCCGGGAGCCTTCGCGAGCTCCGCTTCTTCCGCGGGATGCTCTCGGGCGTCCTCGACCCCGACAAGCTCGATTACCTCAACCGCGACGCCTTCTTCTGCGGGGTCCCCTACGGCCTCCAGGACAGCGACTTCATCCTTCAGCGCGTGGCCGTGGGGCCCTCGGACAGGCTGGCCATCGAGGAGCGCGGCCTCATGAGCGTCGAGGGCCTGCTCTTTTCCAAGTACCTGATGTATCGCTCGGTCTATTGGCACAAGGGCGTCCGCGCCGCCACGGCCATGATCAAGAAGGCCGTCTTCCTCGCCTTGGGCGAGAGGGTCCTGCTGAGCGATGAGCTCTACGGCCTCGACGACGACGGCTTCTACGCCAAGCTCAGGTCCATCGACTACCCGCCCTTCGCCCTCGCCGACTCGGTTTTCCAGGGCGATGCCTACGGCGCCGTCCTCGATATCCCCTACGACGGATCGGACCCCCGCCATGCACGGCTCCTCGACTTGAGCTCGAGGCTGAAGACCGAGGGATCCCTCGCTGCCCGCGCCGGGATCGGGAGTCTCGAGCTCGTCATCGACGTCCCCGAGGGCGTATCCTTCGAGACCGATCTCCCGGTACTCTCCGATGGGCGGTCCGTTCCATTCGCCGAGAGCTCGACGGTTTTCACTCCGCCCGTCGTGGCCGGCTTCGCGAGCTCGCTCAGGCGGCTGCGGGTATTCGCGAAGGGGCCCTCTGCCCGTCTCGAGGCCGAGGCGAGGGAGCTCTTTACCTAAGCCGGACGCGTTGCGCAAGCCTGGAAAATGGATACACTATATAAAGGGGGACGATGATGGAGATACGCAACGTCATGGAAGACGCGGTGAAAACCGTCGTCGAGGAGATATTCGCGACCGAGGAGAAGGAGCGTCGCATGGGCTACTGCACCTGCGACCAATGCCGGCTCGACGTCGCCTGCTATGTCCTCAACCGGGTCAAGCCCGAGTACATCGTATCGAGCCGCGGCCTCGCCTATAGCGAGAAAGAGGGCCTGGATAAGGTCCAGCGCCGCGCCGACGTCATTTCCCTCATCCAGGAAGGCTGGGCCAAGGTCTCCCATACGCCGAGGGACACCTCGGACCACCTCGTCTCGAAGGCCCCCTCGAGCGATCACGACGGGCCCGTCTACAACTTCCCGACCGTGATGGGCCGGGTTTTCGACGGCCGCACCTTCGCGCCCCTCGGCGAGGGCGTCGTGCGCATCCTCGTGGGCGGGGCGGAGGTCGAGATGCTCGATCCGAACTGGCAAAACCCCTTTGTCCTCGCGGGGGCTACGGGCGGGACCTTCATTTTCTGGCCCAAGCCCTTGCCGGCCAAGGAAGGCGAGGGCGAGAGGAAATATACCTTCGAGATCAAGGTCGAAGTCCCCGGCCTCGAGACCCTGTCGCATTATATCGAGATGGACCTAAGCCCGGAGCGGACCGCCCGCCTCGATTTTTCACTCCAGCGCGTGCATAAGATACCCGATCTCTACCTTTTTCCCGCCGGGCAGTCCGAGGACGACTAAAGCTCCCCTCGCGATTATCTGCAGTAGGCCGCCAGCTCTCGAGCCGGCACGAGCTCGACATAGTGGAAAACCGCATGCGTGCCCCGTTCCTCGGTATGCCGGATCTTCACTACGCGATATGCGATGGTTCGTGGGCTGGGCAAGGGCAGGGCGAGGGCCGATCCATTGAGGTCGACGAGCTCGTCGATTCCCAAGGGCGCCTGGATTTCCTGGCTTTCGCCTTCCGGATATACGATGTAGTACTCATCTATAGTCATAGCGAAGCGATTCTAGCTTCGCTCATGGCTTTGCGAAAGCCGGAAGCGGCATTTCCTTTTTTCCCTTCGCGACAGAATCGTCCATATTCCGCAGTGGCCTTTTCCCACTTCTGCTCCGCTCTTCCAATACGCGAGATGGCGTCATTTCGGTTTCTTCTTTAATTGCCGCCCTTTTTACGTTTCTTAACCCCATTTATGCCTCTTCCCCTAGAAACGCAAAACAACTATACAACCGTCTAGCTCGAATCGGATAAATCGTGGTTCTGTCTAGTGTTTTCGAATTTAGATTTGTTGACAGTTCACTACAGCGAAGTAGTATAAAGTGAGTGGTGGGAAAAAGTGGTAAAACATAGGAACTGGTGGGAATGAATCTACTTACGGGTGAGTTCAGGAATACCCTGGACGAAAAAGGACGAATTTCTCTTCCGGCCAAGCTCAGGGGAGAGCTCCCGGGAAACGAATTCGTCCTGACCCAAGGAGTGGACAGTTGCCTCTGGCTATTCCCGCCCGAGGAGTGGGCGACTCTCTCGAAGAAGCTCATGGAGTCGACGAGCCTCTTCGCGGCCCGCGCGCGCCTCGTGCAGAGGCGGATCATCGCCCCCGCGCAGGAGGTGGAGGTCGACAAGCTTGGGCGCATCGCGGTGCCGCAGAGTCTCCGCGAGTTCGCCGGTTTATCCAAGGATTGCGTGATCTTGGGCATCTCGAAGTACATCGAGATATGGGACGCCGAGGCGTACCGCAAGTATCTCGAGGACAACGAGTCGGAATTCCTGGCCGCGGCCGAAGAACTGGGAGGCCTGACGCTCTAGGGCGTCGGGATAGGCCATGGCTGGGATTGCCCACACGCCCGTGATGCTCGAGGAGCTTCTGTCCTTCCTCGCGCCGCGTCGGGACGGCGAGCTGATGCTCGATTGCACGCTGGGGGAGGGAGGCCATGCCGAGGCCTTCCTCGCGCGCGATCCGAGCCTCCGCTACGTCGGCATCGACGCGGATCCCGCCATCCAGGCGAAGGCGCGCGAGCGCCTCGCCCCATACGCGGGCAGGCTCGGCTTCCTTTCGGGCTATTTCGACGATGTCCTCGCGGACTGGGATGAGCTGGAGCTGGACTTTGGGGAAAGTCCGGGGCCGGGCCCGGGGCAGGGCGGATCGCGGGGCGAGCGGCAAAGGTCGAGCCGGATCGGCGAAGGGGCGGGCAACGCGCCTTCGCTGATCCTGTTCGACTTGGGCATCTCGATGTACCACTTTGCGGAGTCGGGGAGGGGCTTCGGCCATGGCAAGGACGAGGCGCTCGACATGCGCCTCTCTCCCGGCGCGCCGAGGAGCGCCGCCGAGCTCCTCGCCGAGGAGCGCGAGGAGGAGATCGCCCGCATAATCTTCGAGTACGGCGAGGAGCGGCTCTCGCGCCGCATCGCCAAGGCGATCGTCGAGGCCAGGCGCACTGGAGGCGTGCGCACGAGCGCGGCCCTCGCCGAGCTGGTGTGGAACGCGGTCCCGGCTAATTACCGGCACGGCCGGCTCCATCCGGCGACGCGGACCTTCCAGGCCCTGCGCATCGCCGTCAACGACGAGCTGGGCCGCGCTGAGCGCGGCCTCCGCCTTGCCGCCCGGCTCCTGGCGCCAGGCGGCCTCGTGGCTGTGATCACCTTCCATTCCCTGGAGGATCGGATAGCAAAGAGGGTATTCCGCGAGCTCTCGGGCGGGCTGCCTGGAGCTAACCAACCCTCGATTCCGGGCTTCGGCCTACCGATACCTGTAGTTGAGACGGCCGCGCCCGTGCTCGAGCTCGTGACCAAGAAACCCGTCGAGCCGAGCGATGACGAGATCGCGCGGAATCCCGCCTCCAGGAGCGCGAAGCTCCGAGTCGCCCGCAAGAAAGCGGGCGACTCGAAAGGGGACGCGGCATGAGGCGCGCGAAGATTGTGGCCCTGCTTATCTCGATTCCCGTCCTGCTGCTGGCCGTGGCCTGGCAGGCTGGGCGTTTCGACGCCCTCGCCTCCGAGGCTCGGCGCCTCGAGTCCTCGCAGGAATCCTGGCTGCAGGAGAACCGCAAGCTCGAGGCGAGCATCCGCGTCCTCTCGAGCCGGGAGCGGATCGCCTCCCTCTCCGAGGATATCGGCCTGGTGAAGGCGGGGCCCGACAGGCGCCTGCGCGTCATCGTGGCGCCCCGGGCCGCTGCGCCGGCCAAGGCCGCAGGCATGGCGGAGAGCTCCGATGATTGAGGCGCGCGCCCGGCTCTTCGACGCGGCCTGGGCGGCGGAGGCGGTCGGGGGCTCGATCCTGGGGGATCCACACGCCCCCGTCTCCTCGGTGGTGGTGGATTCGCGCAAGGTCGAGGCCGGGGCCCTCTTCGCCGCTCTGCCCGGTGAGAAGACCGACGGCCACGCCTACGTCTCCGCGGCCCTCCGCTCGGGCGCGGCCTGCATCCTGGCCCGCTCCGACCGCAGGGCCTCGCTCGAAGCCTCGCTGGCCGCTCCCTCGGTCGGGACCGCCCTGGTATTCGTGCCCGACGTATTGCCCGCTCTCCAGGCCCTCGCCGCAGCCTATAGACGGCGCTTCGCGAGCCTGGTGCGAATCGGCATCACGGGTTCGAGCGGCAAGACCACGACCAAGGAATGCGTCGCGGCCATCCTGGGCCGTTCGCGATCCGTCGTCCTCAACCCGGGCAACCTCAACTCCGACATAGGGCTCCCGCTCTCGATGTTCTCCATCGAAGCCGGCCATGAAGTGGGCGTCTTCGAGATGGGCATGAACCGCGCGGGGGAGATGGGCGAGATCGCCACGGTCTATGAGCCCGACATAGCCCTCATAACCAACGTCGGGACTGCCCATATCGGAATTCTCGGCTCGCGCAGGGCGATAGCCGAGGAAAAAAAGCGGATCTTCTCGCGCTTCGACGGCCGCCAGGCGGGCTTCGTCTGGGAGGCCGACGATTACAACGCCTTCCTCAAGGAAGGGGTCCGGGGCGATGTCTCGGACTTCGGCCCAAAGAGCACCGCGGGCCTGCGCATCCTGCGCGACCGCGGCCTCTCCGGCTACGAGCTGGAGTGGCGGGGCAGGGCCTTCCGCTTCCCCCTGCCGGGATCGCACAACCTCCTCGACGCGATAGGCGCCCTCGCGGCCGCGAAGCGCGCCGGCGCCTCTGACGACGATGTCGCGGAGGGCCTGGGGGCGGTGAAGCCGCTCTTCGGACGCTCCGAGATCCTCGAGGGCCAGTACACGATCGTCCGCGACTGTTACAACTCGAATCCCGACAGCGCCCGGGCGGCCATCGAGCTCTGCGACTCGATCTCCCGCGAGGGACGGCGCGTCTACGTCCTGGGCTCGATGCTCGAGCTGGGAGCCGAGTCCGAGTCCGCGCATCGGGCCTTGGGGGAACTGGCCGGCAGGTCCTCGGCTGACGCCCTGTTCTTCTTCGGCGAGGAGTCTAGGCCCGCCTTCGAAGCCGCGAGGCTCGCCGGCTTCCGCGGGCTCGCGGTCTTCGAGACGGACTTCGACGGGCTGAAGGCCGCGCTGCGCGCCTACATCGCGCCGGGCGATCTCGCCCTGCTGAAGGCCTCGAGGGGCATGGCCCTCGAACGTCTCGCCGACTCCCTGATGCCGGGGTCGGCGAGCGCCGACGCTCTGATTCCGGGGTCGGCGAGCGCCGACGCTCACGACGAAAGGAGGGGCTAAGGATGTTCCTCGCGCTGTTCCGCGGCCTCGTGCAATACTTCTCGCCTCTCAACGTATTCAAGTACCTGACCTTCAGGTCCGCCTACGCGGCGGTTACGGCCCTCCTCATGGCCTTCCTCTTCGGGCCGGCCATCATCGAGGCGCTCCGGCGGCTCAAATTCGGCCAATCGGTGAGGACCGACGGCCCAGAGTCCCATCTCGCCAAGTCCGGGACTCCCACGATGGGCGGCCTTCTCATCATCCTCTCCGTCCTCGTGTCCGTCCTCCTCTGGGCCGACCTGTCCAACGCCTACGTCTGGATAGCCATGGGCTCCCTCGTGGGCTTCGGCGCGATCGGATTCGTCGACGACTGGCTCAAGATCAAGCGCCATAATTCCGCCGGCATCTCGGCCTGGGCCAAGCTGGCCGGGCAGGTGATCGTGGCCTCGGCCGCGGCCATCCTCATATACCTGCCTCAGAACCCGCAGACGACGATGCTCTACGTGCCCTTCTTCAAGGCTCCCGTCCTCGACCTCGGCATAGCGTGGATGCCCATGGCCATCATCTACGTCGTGTACTGGTCCAACGCGGTGAACATCGCCGACGGCCTCGACGGCCTGGCCACCGGACTCATGATCATGGCCCTCCTCGCCTTCTCGGTGCTCGCCTACGTAACGGGCAGGACGGACTGGTCGGCCTACTTGAACATTCCCTACATCAAGGGCTCGAGCGAGCTCACCGTGTTCAACCTCGCCCTCCTCGGGGCCTGCGTGGGCTTCCTCTGGTTCAACGCCCATCCCGCCGAGGTCTTCATGGGCGACGTGGGCAGCCTCGCACTCGGCGGCGTCCTGGGCGTCCTGTCCCTCATCGTGAAGAAGGAGCTGCTCCTGCTCCTCATAGGCGGCGTGTTCATGATGGAGATCCTCTCCGACGTCCTGCAGGTCGGCTACTTCAAGGTCACTAAAGGCAAGCGCCTCTTCCGGATGGCGCCCATCCATCACCATTTCGAGCTCAAGGGTTGGAAGGAGACCAAGGTGGTGATCCGCTTCTGGATACTCGGCGGCATCTTCGCCATCCTGGCCCTCTCGACCCTGAAGATACAGTAGGATGCGATGAGGCTGGGATTCGACGCCGAGCGGGCCAGCTCGGAGAGGCAAGGGGACCGCGGCATGCTCGCCGCGATCGCGCTCCTGGCGGGAGTGGGCGTAGCCGCGCTCTGGTCGGCCTCCTCCGAGTACGCCATCTCCCTCGGGAAGGACTCGGGCTATTTCGCCCTGCGGCAGGCCATGTTCCTCGCGCCCGCCCTCCTCGCCTTCTGGGCCTGCGCCTCGATCGACCTCGACGCGATCCGCGCCAAGACGGGCGTCATCACCCTCGTCGCCCTCGCCTCGCTCCTCCTGCCCTTCGTCCCGGGACTAGGCGAGAACCGCAACGGCGCGACGCGCTGGATCAGC
>DBTW01000019.1:9157-15486 GCA_002307245.1 Spirochaetaceae bacterium UBA1306
ACCTTCCAGCCCTCGGAGCTCTGGAAGCCCGCCTGCATCCTCTACCTCGCCCACATCCTCGACAAGAAGCGCGATCGGATAGCCTTGAGCGCCGGCGTGCTCATCCCGCCATTCCTCCTCGCCGGGCTCGGCTGCATCCTCGTGTACGCCCAGAACGATTTCTCCACGGCCGTGATCACGGGGCTCTGCGCCATCGTCGTGTTCTGGGTGGCCGAGGCCCCGCCCTCGTTCTTCCTCGGCCTCGGCGCGGCCGCGGCGCCGCTCGCGGCCCTCTCGGTCCTCACCTCGGACTTCCGCCTACGGCGCATACTCGCCTTCCTCTTCCCCGCCTACGAGCCCCACGGCCAGGGCTACCAGGTCCTCGGCTCGATCAAGGCCATCCGCTCGGGCGGCTTCTTTGGGAAGGGCCTCGGCCTGGGGAGCCTCAAGCGCGGCTCGATACCCGAGGTCCAGTCGGACTTCGTCTTCGCGGCCTGGACCGAGGAGACGGGCTTCCTCGGAGCCCTCGCCGTGCTGGGCCTCTTCGGCTTCCTCGCCTGGCGCGCCTTCAGGATCGCCTTCGCCGAGGAGCGCGGCTTCCGCTCCTACCTCGGCATGGGCATGGCCTTCCTCCTCTGCCTCGAGACCCTGGTGAACGCCGCCGTGGTAGCCGGCGCCCTGCCCGCGACGGGCATGGCCCTGCCCTTCTTCTCGGCGGGCGGTTCCTCGCTCCTGTCGACGGCTGTCTCCTGCGGCGTCCTCTACAACCTCAGCAAGGACGGGGCGCGGCCCGCCCGGGTCCCGTCCTTCTCCCGCGGGGAGGCCGTCGATGTCTGATTACGCCCGGCGGGCCCAGGGCCAGCAGCGCGGTATCGAGCGCGTCCTCGTCGCCCTCCTGGTCGCGATGGCCGTCCTCGCCGCGGTAGCCGCCGCCCTGCTCCTCCTGCCCCCGGCCCTACGCGTGACCCGCTACGAGGTGTCGGGCAACGCGTCGTTGACCCGCGACGAGGTCCTGGCCGCCGCCCTGATCCACGAAAAGGAATACTACTTCGCCCTCGACGCGGGCCGGGTGGCCGCCGCCGTGATGGCCGAGCCGCGCGTCGCCTCGGCCAAGGCCGAGAAGGTCTTCCCGAACTGCCTCCGCATCGCCGTGACCGAACGCCGGCCCGTGGCCTCCGTCCTCGTGTCGGCGAACGGCAGGGCGAGGGCGGCCTGCGTCGACGCGGAGGGCGTGGCCTACGCCTTCGCCTCGGCGGCGGAGTCCTCCGCCATGCCCGTGCTCTCAGGCCTGCGCTTCGAGGGCTTCCGCTTCGGGACCAGGCTGCCGAGCTCGGTCTCCTCCCTCCTGGCCACCCTCGGCCGGATCGGCGAGGAAGAGCCCGCCATCCTCGCCTCGATCTCCGAGATCAGGATCGTCGCGCCCTACGGCGCGGCGCAGGGCGCGGCGTCGGCCGCCCCGGAGCTCCTGATCTACCCGCTCAACGAGCGAATACCGGTGCGCGCGAACGCGTCCCTGGACGCGCCGACGCTCCGATCAATACTGCTGGTCCTCGACGTCCTCGGGACGAGAGGCATCGCGGCGTCGGTCAGCGAGATAGATTTCCGCACCGGCACCGTAGTGTACCGAGGCAAGGAGGGACGCCCTGAGTGACGAACTGATAGTCGGCCTCGATATAGGCACGACGAACACCCGCGCCGTGGTCGGCGAGTACAACGAGAACGGGGTCCTCGAGATCATCGGCGTCGGCGTCGCGCCGTCCACCGGCATGCGCCGGGGGGTCGTGGTGAACATCGAGTCGACCCTCGCCTCAGTCGCGGCCGCGGTCGAGGCGGCAGAGCTCATGTCGGGTCGCGAGGTCCGGGAGGTCTACTGCGGCGCGGCGGGCGCCAGCGTCGAGGGCATCAACTCGCGCGGCGTGGTCGCCGTGACCGGCCGCGGCCGCGAGATCACGCGCGAGGACGTGGACCGGGTCATCGAGGCCGCCCGCGCCATCGTGATCCCGATGGACCGCGAGGTCCTCCACGTGATCCCGCAGTCCTTCATCGTCGACGACCAGAAGGGCATCCGCAATCCCCTGGACATGATCGGCGTGCGCCTCGAGGCGGAGGTTCACATCATCACGGGCTCGGTGACGACTGCCCAGAACCTCGTCAAGTGCGTGAACCGCGCGGGCTTCAAGGTGGACAAGCTCATGCTCCAGAGCCTGGCCGCGGCGCGCGCCACCCTCACCTCGGACGAGCGGGACCTCGGTTGCCTCCTCGTGGACCTGGGCGGCGGCACCACCGACGTGCTGGTCTACTCCGAGGGCGCTCCCTTCTTCTCGAGCGTCCTCCCCGTGGGGGGCGCCCAGGTGACCAACGACCTCTCGATCATGCTGAGCGTCCCGATGGACGCCGCCGAGCGCCTGAAGCGCGAGTCGGCCTCGGCTTGGCTCGAGTCCGTGGACGGCGACGAGACCGTCATCGTGCCCGGCGTGGGGGGGAGGGCGCCCGCGGAGACGCCGCGGCGCCGCCTCGCCTCCATCGTCCAGCCGCGCATGGAGGAGGTCTTCGGCATGGTCCAGGAGCGGGTGGACAAGATGGGCTACTGGAACCGCATCAAGGGAGGCGTCGTGCTCACCGGGGGCGGCGCCCTCATGCAGGGCGTGCCCGAGCTTGCGCAGGAGATGTTCCGAATGCCCGTGCGCGTCGGCAACCCGATCACGCTCGGCGGCCTGGTCGAGGAGTACCGCAGCCCGCTCTACGCGACGGCGGTCGGCCTCGTCATGCTCGGCGCGGAGGAGTCTCAGCCGCCGGAGTCCCGGGGGCAGCGCGCCGCGGAGCGGCCGGCCAAGGCCAGGCAATCCGAGGGATCGGGGACCCTCGGCAGGATCGCCGACTGGATCAGGAAGGGCTTCTTCTGAAAGTACATTGACCGGGCCTGGGGGGCCCGCTGGATTCGCATGAAAAAGGCTGGGAGGGGTATATGAACATCGAAGTGATCGAGGATACTAGGGTCGGTCCCACCGTCATCAAGGTGATAGGCGCCGGCGGCGGCGGCTCGAACGCGGTCAACAGGATGATCGCGGCGGGCCTGCGGAACATCCAGTTCATCGTCGCGAACACCGACATCCAGGCCCTCAACCTCTCCAAGGCGGAGACGAGGATCGGCCTCGGGGCCAAGGTGACCCACGGCCTTGGGGCCGGCGGGAAGCCCGAGATCGGCGAGAAGGCGGCCCTCGAGGACCGAGAGGCCATCGCCCAGGCCCTCCGCGGCGCCGACATGGTCTTCGTCACCGCGGGCATGGGCGGCGGCACGGGCACCGGCTCGGCCCCCGTCATCGCGCAGATAGCCCGCGATTCCGGCGCCCTCACCGTGGGCGTGGTGACCAAGCCCTTCGAGTTCGAGGGCCGGGCCAAGGCCCGCCTCGCCGAGGAGGGCATCGAGAAGCTCCGCCAGGCCGTCGACACCCTCATCGTCATCCCGAACCAGCACCTCCTCAAGGTGGTCGAGAAGAGGACCCCGATCAAGCAGGCCTTCATGCTCGCCGATGACGTGCTCCGCCAGGGCGTCCAGGCCATCTCCGACCTCATCACCGTCCCCGGCGAGATCAACATCGACTTCGCCGACGTCTGCACCGTGATGCAGGGCCAGGGCGACGCCATCATGGGCATCGGCGTCGCGAGCGGCGACAACCGGGCCGTCGAGGCCGCCACGAAGGCCATCAACAACCCCCTCCTCGAGGACGCCCGCATCGAGGGGGCGCGGAACATACTCATCAACGTGACCGGGGGCGAGGACTTCTCCCTCACCGAGTACCAGGAGATCATCGACCTCATCACCGAGAGCGCCGACCGCGAGTTCTTCCAGAAGCCCGGGCTCATCGTAGACCCGAGCGTCGGCGACGAGGTGAGGGTGACGGTCATCGCGACCGGCTTCGCGCGGGGCGCCTCGCGCGGCCGCGCGGCCGACTCGGCCGAGGCCGAGGGCGACGGCGCGCGCGCGGCGGACGTTCCTGAGCCCAAGATGGGCTACGCGCCGGCGCCGAAGCGCGGCTTCGAGGATTACCTCTCGAGCGACGAGTGGAAGCGCATCACCGAGGCGCCTACGGCCGCGCGGGGGAAGCAGTACCTCCTCGGCCGGAACGACGACGAGGACGAGCTCGACATACCCACGGTGCTCCGCGAGCAGAAGTTCGGGGAGCGCCGACCGGGCGCCGAGCGCAAGCTCGCGAGCGAAGCGTGATGGCCGCCCCGGGGCGCCCGGAGCGGGTCTCCGAACTGCCATGCTAGACGAGCTGCTGTCGAGCTATCGGGCCTACCTCATCGCCGCCCGAAAGCGCTCGCCCCTCACCGCGGACGTGTACCTGCGCGAGGCCGCGAGCCTCGAGCGCTTCCTCGAGGCGAGGGGCTCCAAGGCCGAGGCCGCGACGAGCGCCGAGCTCCTGGGCTACCTCGTGTGGAGGCAGTCGGGCTCGGTCGCCAAGGCCGCCGGGGAGGAACCGAGCCCCGCGGGGGAGCTTCACGCGGCCGCGACCGACGCGCTTTCGCGGAAGACCATGGCGCGCGTCGTCTCCAGCCTGCATGCCTTCTACAAGTTCATGCGCCTCGAGGGCATCAGGGCCGACGACCCGAGCGAGCTCATCGAGACGCCCAAGCAGGAGCGCGCCTTGCCCACGGTCCTCGCGCCGGAGGAGGTCGACCGCTTCCTAGCCTCGATAGACCCGAGCACGCCCCGAGGACTGCGCGATCGCGCCCTCTTCGAGCTCATCTATTCCTGCGGCCTGCGCATCTCGGAAGCCGCCGACCTCACCTTCGACCGGCTCTACCTGCGCGAGCGGGTGATTCGCGTGATCGGCAAGGGGCGCAAGGAGCGGCTCGTGCCCTTCGGCGAGGAGGCCGCGCTCTGGCTCTCGCGCTATGTCGAGGAGGGACGGCCTGCCCTGGTCAAGGGGCGCTCCGACCGCGTCTTCCTGAATCAGGCGGGGAAAGGAATCTCGCGCAAGGGCATATGGAAGCGCTTCGACGGCCTTCGCGACGCCTCGGGCGTGGCGGCCAAGGTCCACACCTTCCGTCACAGCTTCGCGACGCATCTCCTGGCTGGCGGCGCCGACCTGCGGACCGTGCAGGAGCTCCTGGGTCATTCCGATATCTCTACGACGCAAATCTACACTCACATCGACCCGGAGAGCCTTCAGGACTACCACCGGGATTATTTTCCGAGGAAATGAGATGAAGCGCGGAGCCCGCCGGCAGGCGTATGGGGGGAGGGAGGACTCATGATTGACCTAGATCGCAAGCGCCTCGTACTCGCCCTAGCTATCCAGCGTGCCCCCGCCCTTCGCGTCGAGGAAAAGCTCCTCGTCTGGGACCTCGTTGACGATGAGCTATCTCTATCGTTACTTTTGCAGAAAGACTTGGAGTACGCCATCGGCAGGAGCTTGGGGGCTAAGCGCTGGGATCCCGCGGCTTCTATCGAGGCCGCCCTGCGCGACGCGGAATTCCTCGAGCGCTCGGGCTGCCGTTACATCCACTTCGACGACGAGGCCTATCCGGCCTTGCTCCGCGAGACCGCGAGGCCTCCCTTCGGCCTCTATGCCAGGGGCCCGGCCTGGGGACGGGACCCGACGGACGTCGCCATCGTGGGGACCCGCATGCCCACCGGGCGGGGCATCGACGCCTCGTTCGCCATCGCCAGGGAGCTCGCGGAGGCGGGCTTTCGAGTCGTATCCGGCCTCGCCCGCGGCATCGACGCCGCCGCGCATAGGGGCGCCCTGACCGCTCGCGGCGGCGCCACCTGCGCCGTGCTTCCCTGCGGGATCGACCGCGTCTACCCGCCGGCCAACAGGGCCCTCGCGTCGGATATCCTCGAGGCCGGCGGCCTCCTCCTTTCCGAGTACCCACCTGGGATCGAGATGCACAAATATCGATTCCCCGAGCGGAACAGGATCATCGCGGGAATGGCGCGGGCCTGCGTCGTCGTGGAGGCTCCCGCGAAGTCGGGCGCCCTCATCACGGCCGAGCACGCCTTGGACGAGGGCCGCGACGTCTGGGTCGCGGCCGATACGCTCGGCGGTCAGCGCAGCGCGGGCACGGACCGTCTGGCGGCCGAGGGGGCCCCGTCGATGGCCGGGGCGGGCGAGCTGATAGCCGAGCTGCGCGGCCGCGAGGCCGGGCGCAGACACGAGCCGAGAGCGGCCGCCGGGGGCACCGAGTGCCTCGTCGGCGGCGGAGAAAGATAGGAGATGTCCGGAATGGCAGAGAAGAAAGGCGCTCCCGGCGCCGGCGCCGATGGCGCGAATGACGCGGCCGAGAGCCCGGCCGCCGCGACGAAGGCCAAGCCCAAGGCGAAACCCAAGGCCAAGACCAAG
>DBTW01000019.1:15756-30220 GCA_002307245.1 Spirochaetaceae bacterium UBA1306
CCAAGACCAAGTCCAAGGCGAAGGCCAAGGCCGCGAAGGGCGTGCTCGTCATCGTCGAGTCGCCGGCCAAGGCGAAGACGATCGAGAAGTACCTCGGGTCCAAGTACACGGTCCTCGCTTCCATGGGCCACCTCATCGACCTGCCCAAGTCCCGCGTCGGCATCGACGTCGAGGGGGGCTTCGAGCCCGAGTACCTCACCATCAGGGGGAAGGCCAAGCTCCTCAAGGAGCTGCAGAAGGCGGCCAAGAAGTCCAGCCTCGTCCTGCTGGCGTCTGATAATGACCGCGAGGGAGAGGCGATCGCCTTCCATATTCGCAACGCTATCCGCAGCAAGGAAGCCGAACTGCCCATCGAGCGCATCGTGTTCAACGAGATCACGCCGCAGGCCATCCGCGACGCGGTCAAGGCGCCGCGCGGCATCGACGACACCAAGGTCGACGCGCAGAAGGCCCGCCGCGTCCTCGACCGCCTCGTCGGCTACAACCTGTCGCCCCTGCTCTGGAAGAAGGTCAAGAACGGCCTCTCCGCCGGCCGGGTGCAGTCTGTGGCCCTCCGCCTCATCTGCGACCGCGAGAAGGAGGTCGAGTCCTTCCTGCCCGAGGAGTACTGGAGCATCGAGGGCGACTTCCGCAAGGGCCGCGGGGCCTTCACGGGCGAGCTCGTCCTATGGAAGGGCGAGAAGCCCGAGCCCCGAGGCGAGGCCGCGGCCAAGGCTATCGTAGAGGCCATGCAGGGCAAGCCGGCAGCGGTCGGCGAGCTCCGCGAGTCCGAGAAGACCCTCCGGCCCAAGCCTCCCTTCACGACCTCCAAGCTCCAGCAGACCGCGGCGAATCGCCTGGGCTTCACCTCCAAGAAGACCATGCAGATCGCCCAGCAGCTCTACGAGGGCGTCAACATCGGCTCCACGCGTATCGGCCTCATCACCTACATGCGCACGGACTCCACGCGCATCTCCGAGACGGCCATCGCCGAGGTCCGCGCCTACCTGGGCGAGCGCTTTCCCGCGGAGCTGCCTCCGTCGCCCAACGCGTACGCCGCCGACGGCAAGGCCCAGGACGCGCACGAGGCCATCCGGCCGACCATCGTTACCTACGACCCCGACTCGGTCAAGGAATACCTCTCCAAGGACCAGCAGAAGCTCTACGCCCTCGTCTGGGAGCGCTTCGTCGCGAGCCAGATGACCAACGCGAAGGTCCGCAGCTCGAGCGCCGACATCGCCATCGGGGAGGGCGTCTTCCGCGTGACCTCCTCCCGCGTCGTGGAGCAGGGCTTCTACAAGGTCATCAAGGTCGGCGCCGCCAAGGAGGACAAGGTCGAGCTCTCCGTGCCCGAGCTCCGCTCCGGCGAGGAGATCAAGGTCGAGCTCATCCGGCCCGAGCAGCACTTCACCCAGGGCCCCTCGCGCTTCACCGACGCCTCGATCATCAAGGCTCTCGAGGAGCAGGGCATCGGCCGACCCTCGACCTACGCGCCCACGATCTCGGTTATCCTCGAGCGCTATTACGTGTCGAGGGAGAACCGCCAGCTCGTGCCCACCACCCTCGGGCGCATGATCAGCGACATCCTCGTCGAGTACTTCCCCGACGTCGTCAACGTGGCCTTCACCTCTGGCATGGAGGCCATGCTCGACGAGGTCGAGGACGAGCGCGCGGACTGGGTCGGCAAGATGCGCGAGTTCTACGGCCCCTTCAAGCGGAAGGTCGACGAGGTCATGGAGAGCCTGCAGTCCTACCGCGGCACCCTGGACGAGCCGACCGACATCGTGTGCGAGAAGTGCGGCAAGCCCATGGTGAAGAAGCTCGGCCGCTTCGGCTACTTCCTCGCCTGCACGGGCTTCCCCGAGTGCCGAAATACCCGGTCCATCCCCCTGGGCAAGTGCCCCCGCTGCGGAGGCGACATCGTCGCTCGGCGCCGGGCCAAGGGCAAGGGCCGCGAGTTCTACGGCTGCACGAACTACCCGGCCTGCGACTTCATCACCTACAACAAGCCGACCGGCTCGAGCTGCCCCCAGTGCGGATGGTTCCTCGTCGAGAAATTCGACAAGAAATCGGGCTCGCACAAGGCCTGCATCAACCCGGATTGCGACTACCTGCACACGCACGGGGAGGAAGAGGGGCATGGACCGGAAGATTGAGGAATACCTCGCCTACCTCGGCGCCGTGCGGGGCCTCTCCCCGCGGACCCTCCGGTCCTATCGCGAGGACTTCGAGGCCTACGAGCGCTTCCTCGCGGACCAGTGCGCCGCGAGGGCCACGAGGTGCGGGCCCTGCGCCGCGCCGGACGTGGACGCGACTTCCGCGTCCGACCTGCGCGCCTTCGCCGCCGCCCGCGTGACCGAGGGCAAGGCCGGCTCGAGCGTCAACCGCGCCCTCTCCGCCCTGCGAGGCTACTTCCGCTACCGCGTGAAGTTCCGCGGCATCGAGGTCGACCCCTCGCGCGACGTCGAGGGCCTGCCCTCCCGGCGGCCCCTCCCGCGCTTCCTCTTCGAGGACGAGGCCTCCTCCTTCATGGCCCTGCCCGAGGGCGAGGGCTTCGGGCCCACGCGCGACCGCGCGATCCTCGAATTCCTGTACAGCACCGGCTGCCGCGTGGCCGAGGCGTCGAACCTGACCCTAGACCGCCTCAACCTGGCCGGCGGCTCGGCCCGCGTGATGGGCAAGGGCTCGAAGGAGCGCGTCGTCTTCCTCGCCGGGCCGGCCCAGGCCGCCATCGGCGCCTACCTGCCCCTGCGCTCGGAGCGCATGCTTAGGATCGGCGCCGCCCTGCGAGCGAAGGAGGCCGCGTCCATGGCCGAGGACCCGGAGCCAGGAGCCGAGGACGGGGCGGCCTCGCCCCGCCGCCGCGGCAAGGACTTCCTCTTCGTCAACGCGAGGGGAGGGCGGCTCACCGAGCGCGGCATCGAATGGCTAATCCAAGGCTACGCCGAGCGTTCCGGGGACAACCGCAACGTGACCCCGCACGCCTTCAGGCACAGCTTCGCGACCCATCTCGTGGGCCGCGGCGCCGATATACGGGCGGTCCAGGAGCTCCTCGGCCACGCGAGCGTCTCCACCACCCAAGTCTACGCTCACGTCGATATGGAGCGGCTTCGCAAGGTCTACGAGCAAGCGCACCCGCACGGATCGCCTGGGGCGAAGCCCCACGCGGGAAGGAAATAACGGATATGAAGGACGATAAGGATACTAGGATCAGGTCCACGACGGTCATAGCGGTGCGCCGCGACGGCAAGGTCGCGATGGCCGGCGACGGCCAGGTAACGATGGGCGAGACCGTCATGAAGAACAACGCGCACAAGGTGCGCACGATATACGACGGGAAGGTGCTCATCGGCTTCGCGGGCGCCACCGCCGACGCCTTCACCCTCTTCGAGCTCTTCGAGGTCAAGCTCAAGGAATACCAGGGCGACCTCGAGCGGGCGGCCGTGGAGCTCGCGAAGGCCTGGCGGATGGAGAAGGCCCTGCGCAATCTCAACGCCCTGCTCCTCATCGCGGACGCGCGGAAGACCCTCCTCCTCTCGGGCACGGGCGACGTGATTGAGCCCGCCGAGGACGTCATCGCCATCGGCTCCGGCGGCAATTACGCCTACGCCGCCGCCCTGGCCTACCTCGACTGCTCCGCGCTCTCGGCCCGCGAGATCGCCGAGAAGAGCCTCAAGATAGCCTCGGGCATCTGCATCTACACGAACGGGAACGTTACCGTCGAGGAGCTCTCATGAGCGTCGACAAGGACCTGTCGCCCGCGGATTTCGCGGACTCCGCGAATTTCGCGGCGATGACTCCCCGCAAGATCGTCGAGGAGCTGGACCGCTACATCGTCGGCCAGGACAAGGCCAAGCGGGCCGTGGCCATCGCGCTCCGCAACCGGATGCGCCGCCAGAGGCTGCCCGAGGACATCCGGGACGAGATCGCGCCCAAGAACATCCTCATGATCGGGCCCACCGGCGTCGGCAAGACCGAGATCGCACGGCGGCTCGCCAAGCTCTGCCAGGCCCCCTTCATCAAGGTCGAGGCCACGAAGTACACCGAGGTGGGCTACGTGGGCCGCGACGTCGAGTCGATGATCCGCGACCTCATGGCCGCAGGGCTCGCGATGGTCAAGGCCGAGATGCAGGTCGGCGTCAAGGAAGAGGCGGACCGCCGCGCCGAGGAGCGGCTCCTCGACCTGCTGCTGCCCGGGATCAAGCGCCCGGACGAGCCGGTCTTCGGCGGCGCCGCAGCGCCCGGCCAGACTCAGGCCGTCCCCGAGATCCCCGCCCCCACGGACAGCCGGGAGAAATTCCGGGCCCTGCTCCGCGGCGGGAAGCTCGACGCCCGGGAGGTGGAGATCACCGTCCAGGGCGGCGGGCCCTCGCTCGAGATCTTCTCCGGCAACCAGATGGAGGAGATGGAGGTCGCCTTGGGCGGCCTCTCGAACCTCTTCGGCGGCAAGCGCAAGAAGAAGGCTGTCTCCGTCGCCGAGGCCCGCCGCGTCCTCGCGGCCGAGGAGCTCGACAAGCTGGTCGACCCCGAGCGGGCGGCCGAGGAGGCGCGCCGGCGCGTCCAGGAGACGGGCATAGTCTTCATCGACGAGATCGACAAGATCGCCAACCGCGAGGGCCGCAGCTCGGGCGGCGTCGATGTGTCGCGCGAGGGCGTGCAGCGGGACATCCTCCCCATCGTCGAGGGCTCGACCGTCAGCACCAAGTGGGGGCCGGTGGATACGGCGCACATACTCTTCATAGCCGCCGGCGCCTTCAACGTATCCAAGCCCCAGGACCTCATTCCCGAGCTTCAGGGCCGCTTCCCCATCCGGGTCGAGCTCGAAGCCCTCACCGCGGGGGACTTCGAGAGGATCCTCACTGAGCCCAAGAGCTCCCTGGTCAAGCAATACACCCAGCTCCTCTCCTCCGAGGGCGTGGAGCTGGAATTCGCGCCCGTCGCCGTCTCGCGCATTGCCGAGATCGCGGCCGCCGCCAACGCGGCCACCGAGAACATCGGCGCCCGCCGTCTCACGACGGTCATGGAGCGCCTTCTGGAGGAGCTGTCCTTCGAGGCTCCCTCGATGGCCGGCGTGAAGGTCACCGTGGACGGAGCCTACGTGGATTCGCGCTTCAAGGACTTCGCGGAGCGCCAGGACCTGAGCAAGTACATCTTATAGTAGACGGAATGCGCTAAGGCGGGACCCCTCGGGGGCCGATAGAGTGACAGAGAGGGAGAAAGGCTATGTTCGAGGGAAACACGTTCGGGAAGACGATTGACATCCTCCACAAGGGCATGGACGTATCCGTCCTCAGGCGCCAGGTGATATCCGACAACATCGCCAACGCCGACGTGCCCAATTTCAAGCGCTCCTCTGTCAACTTCGAGGCCTCCTTGAAGAAGGCCCTCGAGTCGGAGAAGCAGGAGCCCGTCCTGCCCATGGTCACGACGGACCCGAAGCACATCGCGAGCTTCGCGCCCTCGAGCTACAAGTCCGTGGAGCCCAGGCGCGTGCTGGACTACCTCACCACGTCCAAGAACAACGGCAACAACGTGGACGCCGAGCAGGAGATGATGGACAGCCTCTCGAACCAGCTGTCCTATACGCTCCAGGCCCAGGCGATGAATTACGAGTTCAACCAGGTGAGCCTGGTACTTCGCGGCTAAACCGCTGCGCGGCTAGGGCGATAGGAGACGGTCATGGGACTTTTCACATCGATCAACATCGCGGCTTCGGGCATGAGCGCCGAGCGCCTTCGCAGCGACGTCATAGCGGACAACATCGCCAACGCGAGCTCGACAAGGACGCCTGAGGGCGGGCCCTTCAAGCGCAGCCGCGTCATCCTGCGGCCCATGAACGCCCAGCCTTACTTCCGCCTGCCCTTTCAGCCCGAGTCCGTCGACAGCGGGGCTGGGCGGGGCGTGCGCGTCTCGAGCGTCGAGAAGGACGACTCGCCCTCGCGTCTCGTCTACGACCCGACCCATCCGGACGCGATCAAGACGGGGCCCAAGGCCGGCTATGTCGAGATGCCCAACGTCAACATCGTCACGGAGATGGTCGACCTCATAGCCGCTTCCCGCGCCTACGAGGCCAATTCCACGATGGCCAACGGCTCGAAGTCGATGTTCCTCAAGGCCCTGGAAATCGGGAGGTAATGAATGGCGCTCGACATCTCTTCCATAAGTTCCGCTCTGGCGCCCAACGCGGCCTCTAAGCTCTCGGATCTTGCGCGCACGAACGCCATGCACTACACTGCGGACGGCGTAGCGGGCATTTTAGGCGGCGATTCCGAGGATTCGTCGACCGGCTCCGCCGGCGGGGCTTCCTTCCAGGATGCCTTGCTCAAGGCCATGGACGGGGTCAGCTCGTCGCAGTCCAAGGGCGACGACCTCCTCCAGAAGGTGGTCGCCGATCCCGACTCGGTTGACGCCCAGGACGTCACGATCGCCATGGCGGAGGCGAATATGTCGCTCAACCTGGCCAAGACGATCCTCTCGAGGGTCGTGACGGCCTGGAAAGACGTGATTAACACGCGCTAACGGCGCATTGAGGGTTCAGGCGGCCTTGGGGAAGGTGGCCTGGGCCTTGAGGAAGCCGGGGGCCTCGCGCCGCCGCGCCTTCCATTTAAAAGCGGGGCGGAAGCCCCGCGCTGGGGGGGGATATGAACGATTTCCTGAAGCGGGTCGCCGCGCAAGCGAAGGCGCTCTGGGCCAAGTGGACCTTGGTGCAGAAGCTCATACTCGGCGGGGTCATCGTGGCCGCCGTCGTGATCGTGATCGTGCTGGTTCGCGTCTCAGCGGCGCCGACCATGGTCAAGCTCCTGGGTACGCCCATCAAGACGGACGAGGAGCTCCGGCTCATCACGAGCAGGCTCGATACCGATAACATCCCCTACACCGTGGGCGAAAACAACCAGCTCTACGTCAAGGACCAGAAGGTCGCGCTCCGCGCCAAGGGCATCCTCATCCAGAACGACCTCATCCCCAAGGGCACCGATCCCTGGGCTATCTTCGACGTGCAGCGGTGGACCACCACTGACTTCGAGCGCAACATCAACCTCCGCCGCGCCATCATCGGCCAGGTCACGCAACAGATCGAGGCCCTGGACGACGTCGACAAGGCTAGCGTCACCATCGTCATGCCCGACAAGGAGCTCTTCCAGGCGGACCAGAAGCCGGTGACCGCGAGCGTCATCCTCTTCCCCAAACCGGGTTCTGACCTCAGCCAGAACCGCAAGAAGGTCGAAGGCGTCCAGAAGATCATCAAGTTCGCGGTCGAGGGCCTGACCGACGAAAATATCGTCATTACCGACCAGAACGGGACTATCCTGAACGACTTCGCGAACTTGGCCGACTTCGATCGCATCCAGCAGACGAAGAGCGAGCAGAAGCTCATCCAGGAGCTCGAGACGCAGTACCGGGCCAAGGTCCTAAAGGCCCTCCAGCAGATCTACACCGCCGACCGAGTCCGCGACCTCAACATCAAGATCGACATGGACATGTCGAAGAAGAACATCAAGACCGAGGAGTACTTCCCCGTCACCATCAAGGCGCGCACCCCCCGCTCGCCCTACGACGACTCGGACATCAGGGCCTCGGTGACCAGGTCCAAGACCGAGACCAAGACCGAGTGGCAGGGCACGGGCTTCAATCCCGAGGGCCCCGCGGGGACCGAGGGGCAGACCGCCCCCGCCTACAAGGACCTCTCGAACATGCAGGGCAAGATGATCCAGACTTCCGTCGTCGACAACGAGGAGATCAACAAGCGGAACACCGACGAGGTCGCCTCGCCGAAGATCCAGCGCGTCACCGTGTCGGTCAATATAGACGGCGTCTGGAAATGGAAGTACGACGACAAGGGCAAGCTCCGGATGCAGCCTCAGGGCGGGGTCGATCGGGACTACGTGCCCGTGCCCGCCGAGGACGTCAAGAAAGCCCAGTCCCTTATCCAGGACGCGATAGGCTATAATCAAGACCGGGGCGACTCGGTGACCGTCCAGAACATCGCCTTCGACCGGACCGCGCAGTTCAAGGCCGAGGATTCCGACTACCTGCGCAACGTCCAGGTGAGGCAGATCGTCCTGTACTCGCTCATCGGCCTCGCCATCCTCATGATCGCCTTCATCGTGTTCCGTGTCGTCTCCCGCGAGCTCGAGAGGCGGCGCAGGATAGCCGAGGAGAAGCGCGCGATCGAGCAGAGCATGCTGCGCGAGAACGCGATCCGCCAGGCCGAGGAGCAGAATATCGAGGTGTCGATGTCCGTCGAGGAGCGCAAGAGGCTCGAGCTCCAGGAGCACGCCATCAATATGGCCAAGGAGCACCCCGAGGACGTCGCCCAGCTCATCCGCACGTGGCTGCGGGAGGAGTAGCTAGATGGCGCAGCAAGCCCAGGCGAAAGGCAAGGGACCCCAGTCGCCCTCCCTCGGGGCGGAGGGCGGCGCGGGCGGCGGCAAGGCGCGACCCAAGAACGTCAAGGACATGTCGGGCCGCCAGAAGGCCGCCGTCTTCCTCGTGTCCCTCGGCTCGGAAATATCGGCCGAGATCTTCAAGCACCTCCGCGAGGACGAGATCGAGACCCTGACCTTCGAGATAGCCCGCCTCGACTCCGTGGAGTCCGAGCAGAAGGACCAGGTCCTCACCGAGTTCCAAGAGCTCATGATGGCCTCGGACTTCATCACCTCGGGCGGCATCGACTACGCCCGCGAGCTCCTCGAGAAGTCCCTGGGGTCCCAGCGCGCGATCGACATCATCAACCGCCTTACCTCCTCGCTGCAGGTCAGGCCCTTCGACTTCATCAGGCGGACTGACCCGGCCCACCTCCTCAACTTCATCCAGACCGAGCACCCCCAGACTATATCGCTGATCCTGGCCTACCTCGAGCCCAACAAGGCCGCCTACATCCTGCAGAAGCTGCCACACGACGTGCAATCGGACGTGGCCAAGCGCATCGCCACGATGGACCGCACGATGCCGGAAGTTCTGCGCGAGGTCGAGCGGGTGCTCGAGAAGAAGCTCTCCACCCTGTCGAGCGAGGACTTCACCGCCGCCGGCGGCGTCGACTCCATCGTCGGCATCCTCAACCTGGTTGACCGAACCTCGGAGAAGGGCATCATCGAGGCCCTGGAGGAGGACAGCCCCGAGCTCGCCGAGGACATCAAGAAGAAGATGTTCGTCTTCGAGGACGTCGTCCTGCTCGACGACCGCTCCATCCAGAAGGTCCTGCGCGAGGTCGACGGCCAGGAGATCGCGAAGGCGCTCAAGGGCGTCGACAGCGAGGTCCAGGAGAAGATCTTCAAGAACATGTCCAAGCGCGCGGCGACCATGCTCAAGGAAGACATGGAGTTCATGGGCCCCGTCCGTATCAAGGACGTCGAGGAAGCCCAGCAGAAGATCGTCTCGATCATCAGGCACCTCGAGGAGACCGGCGAGATTATCATCTCGCGAGGAGAGGGCGATGAGCTCGTGCAATAAAGTCGGGGCGGACAGCCCTTCGCGTCCCGGGAAACCGGGAGCGCGGCGAAGGTAAAAGGGTAAAGCCATGGCGAAGACAGTATTCCGGCCCTTCGAGGTCGTCTCCCTCCAGTCCACCATGGTCCTCAAGCACGAGGGCCAGGCCGGGGCGGAGGAGGTCCAAGACGCCGAGGAGGCGCCCGAGGCCCTCGACTACGCGGGCCCGACGGCCGACGAGCTCCGCCGCGAGGCCGAGGCCTTCAAGGCCCAGTGGGAGAAGGAGAAGGACGCGATGACCGCCTCGGCGAAGGCCGAGGCCGACCGGATCATAAAGGATGCCGAGGGCGCGGCCTTCGAGGAGGTCCGGCGCAAGACCAACCAGGCCCAGAAGCTCAAGGCGGAAGCCGAGGAGGAGGCGAAGAGAATCGTCTCCGAGGCCGAGAAGCGCGTGGCCAACCTCGAGGCGACGGCCGGATCGCGCCTGGAATCGGCCGAGCGGGAAGCCGCCAAGAAGGGCCGCGAGGAAGGCCGCGAGGAAGGCTATAAGGAAGGGGTGGCTGAGGCCGAGAGGCTCGTAGGCAGGCTCCATATCATCCTCGACCGGGCGATGGACAAGCGCGCCGAGATCCTGGCAGAGACCGAGGCCCAGGTGGTCGAGCTCGTGCTCCTCGTGGCCAAGAAGGTCGTCAAGGTCATTTCCGAGAACCAGAAGAGCGTCGTCATCCAGAACATCCAGCAAGCCCTGCGTAAGCTCAAGACCAAGAGCGACGTCATCGTCCGCGTGAACATGGCGGACCTTCAGCTCTCGACCGATCATATCAAGGACTTCGTCCAGATGACCGAGAACGCCAAGAAGCTCCAGATCGTCGAGGACTCGACCATCGACCGGGGCGGCTGCGTGATCGAGACCGACTTCGGCGAGATCGACGCCCGTATCTCGAGCCAGCTCTCCGAGCTCGAGGAGAGGATCCTCGACGTCGCGCCGATCCGGGCTCGCGGAAAGGTCCAGGGCTGACATGGAAGGGCTCGCCAAGTACCTAAACGTCGTCGAGCGCACCGATCCCATCAAGTACGTAGGTCGCGTCACCAAGGTGCTCGGCCTTCTCGTGGAGAGCCGGGGGCCGCAGGCGGTCATCGGGGAGGTCTGCCAGATCCTCGTCCCGCGGACGGGGAAGGCCGCCTATGCCGAGGTCGTGGGCCTGCGCGAGGACGCCGTTCAGCTCATGTCCTACGAGGGCCTCGAGGGCATCGAGGTCGGTTGTCAGGTCATCGCCACGGGCGACATGCTCCAGGTCCCCGTCTCGGATAGGCTCCTGGGCCGAGTGCTCGACAGCATGGGCAGGCCCTCGGACGGCAAGGGCGACATCGCCTCCGAGACCTACTATCCGGCGGTCAGCCGCCCGCCCGACGCGCTCACCCGGAAGCGCATCACCCGGCGCGTCGTCACGGGAGTGCGCTCGATCGACGGCCTCATCCCCCTCGGCCGCGGCCAGCGCATCGGCATCTTCGCCGGCTCCGGCGTGGGCAAGTCCACCCTCATGGGCATGGTGGCCCGCAATACCGACGCCGACGTGAACGTCATCGCCCTGATCGGGGAGCGGGGGCGCGAGGTCCGCGAGTTCATCGAGAACGACTTGGGGGAAGAGGGTCTTTCGCGCTCCGTGGTCATCGTGTCCACCTCCGACACCCCGCCCCTGTCCCGCCTGCGCGGGGCCTACGTCGCGGCGGCGGTGGCCGAGTACTTCCGGGACCAGGGCAAGGACGTGATGCTGCTCTTCGACTCGGTCACGCGCTTCGCCCGCGCCCAGCGCGAGGTGGGCCTCGCCATCGGCGAGCCCCCGGCCACGCGCGGCTATACCCCGAGCGTCTTCGACTCCATGCCCAAGCTCCTCGAGCGTTCCGGCACCTCCGACAAGGGCTCGATCACGGGGGTCTACACCATCCTCGTCGACGGCGACGACATGGACGAGCCGATCGCGGACACGGTCCGAGGCATCCTGGACGGGCACATCGTGCTCTCGCGGCAGCTGGCGCAGCGCTATCACTATCCCGCGGTGGACGTCCTCAAGTCGGTGTCGAGGCTCGTGGGCTCGGTCACGGGCCCGACCACCCAGAAGGTGATGGGCTTCGTCCGCAAGGTCATGGCCGTCTACGAGGAATACGAGGACATGATCACGATCGGCGCCTACGTGAAGGGCTCGAACCCGGCGGTCGACGAGGCCATCGCCAAGCGCGAGGCCATCGAGGAATTCCTCATGCAGACGGTAGAGGAGAAGGCTCCGATCGCGGACACGATCAAGCGGCTCGCGGGCATCGCGGGCATCGCCGTGCCGCCACAGGAGCTTTCGGCCTACGCGGCCGAATCAGGGCCCAAGGCCCGCGCCGCCGAGGCCGCGGCCGCGCGCGAGGACTTCGCATGAGGCGCCCAATATGAATGAGTGGTTCGGCGTGACCCGGCCAAGAACTCGGGCCCACGAGACGCCCCATATGGATAAAGGGTTCAGCGTGACTCGACCAAGAACTCGGGATCACGAGACGCCCTATTTTGTAGAGGGCGTCTCGTGAGAAGATTCCAATTCAAGCTGGAGAAGCTCCTCGAGGTGAGGAGCTTCCACGAGAAGAAGTCGGAGCTCGTCCTGGCCGAGAAGGCCGGTCTCTGCGCGGTCCTGGACAAGCGCCTGCGAGAGGTGGCCGAGTCCAGGTCGAGGACGGGCCGCGAGATGTTCGCTCCCGGCCGCGACCTCGAGGACTTCCGCGCGGCGGAGCTCTATATGACGCGGCTCGACCGCGACCGCGACAGGCTCCTCGAGGAGCTCGCCTCGGCCGAGCTCGAGCGCGAGACGGCCCGCGCGGACTACATCGAAAAGCGCAAGGCCCGCGAGTCCATCGACAAGATGAAGGAGCGCAAGCAGGCGGAGTACTACCGCCTCGCCCTGCGCGAGGAACAGAAGGCCCTCGACGACCTGGCTAGGCGCCACGTCGTGGAGGCGATAGACCACCGCTCCCCGGCCGGGAGCCGGGAAGCGGTGGCGAGGGGATAGCGCGTATGGCAACTTTCGGACGGCCCCGCGTGCTCGGGCGCATAGTGCTCCTGCTCGCGATGATACTCGCCCTCGTCGTGGGCGGCATCGTCTGGTTCGACTATCTCGGGCTCATCGACGCCAAGGCCTTCATGGCTCCGGCGTATAGACTCCTCGGGGTCAAGACGAGGACCGCCGCGCCGGCGCGCGCCGACAGCCCGGCCCTGCTCGAGGAAGAGCGCTACGCCAAGCGCCTCGAGTCCCTTTCGGCTCGCTCCGAGGAGCTGGACGCACGCGCCAACGGCCTCGATAAGCGCGATTCCGAGGTAGCCCAGAAGGCCCAGGAGCTGGACGACCGCGGAAAGGCCATCGACGATCAAGAAAAATCGTTCAATGACAAGGTGAAACAGTACGACAATAGGAAGGCCAACATCGACCAGAACGCGCAGTACCTGGTCGGCATGCCGCCCGCGAAGGCGGTAGACATACTGAAGGCGATGGACGACCAGACGGTCATCGACCTCTTCCACGCGGTGGAGGAGCGGGCGAAGGCCGCCGGGGAGTCCTCGCTCGTCTCGGTATGGCTCGCCGGCATGCCGCCAGACCGCTCCGCGACTCTCCAGCGCAAGATGGCCGCCAAGCCCAGTTCCCTGGAATAGGGATCGGGCGGGGCCGCCGCGGCGCCGGAAGCCGCTCGAGCCCACGCTGCCCTCCTGGCCGAGGCAAAGGAGAGCGCCGACGTCCATGCTGGCTCAAACCGCGATCCACGGAACGGATAGCGGCAGTCGCGCCGCCGACATATCGGACGGCACCGGGAGCAAGGGCAGGAAGGCCCAAGGCCTCGCGAGTCTATTCTCGGAACTACTATCACAGGCCCAGAAAGGCATGGCCGAGGGCAAGTCCGCCAAGGGCGCCGATTCGGCGAAGGGTGCCGATTCGGCCAAAGCCGTCCCGAGCGCCTCGGACGCCGCCAGGAAGGCGCAAGGCGCCAAGCTCGAGGCCGTAAAGGCCCGGGAGCCTACGCGTCCGGCGACCGCGCTCGCAACACTGGCCGCGCCGCAGTCCTCGCCGGCCGTCGCGTCCCAAGCTGCCGCTTCGGCGGCTCCCGCCGCGGTGGATAAGCGCGTCTCGCGCGACAAGCGCGCGCAAGCCGAGGGCGCGGGCGGGGCCGAGGGCGCCGAGGAACCTGCCTCGGCCCTCGCGAAGGCCGCCGACGAAAAGCGCCGCGCCAAGCCCAAGGGCGAGGTTTCCGCGGAGGACGCAGCCTCCACGGCCGCCCTGGCCTCGTACAAACCGCAGGCCGCCCCCTCGCCGGCCAGGGCCAAGGGCTCGGGCGGCGACGCGGATGCCGACTCCTCCATCAAGGGCAAGAAGGTCGAGGGCGCGTCCTCCGAGCCGAAGCTGACGGTCCTCGATCTGCGCCGATCGAGCGAGGCGAGGCGAGAGGCCGCGAAGGTCGCGGCGAAGGACCCCTCGGCGGCCGATGATGCGCCCAAGGACGCGTTGCGCGATGCCAAGATCGACTCCGGCCGGGAGTATGTGCGCGAGCTCTCCCTCGGGACCCGCGAGGCGGGCGAGGCCGGCGGCGCGTCGGGCTCGGCAAAGTCCGACGCGTCGGTGGCGGGCGGCGGTGCGGACTTCCAGTCCATGCTGACCGACCGCTTGCGCGAGGCCTGGAACGGCGAGATCGTCCAGAGCGCCCATATAGTCCTCAAGGACGGGGACGCGGGGACGATCAGGCTCAGGCTGCGCCCGGAATCGCTGGGAAACGTCAAGATAGAGCTGAATCTGACCGACAACAATATCAGCGGGCGGATCGTCGTGGAGTCGGACGAGGCGAAGAGCGCCTTCGAGAAGAACATGAACGAGCTGGCCGACGCCTTCAAGCAGGGCGGATTCGATTCCGCGTCCCTCGAGGTATCCGTCGGGGGAGGTTCGGCGGGCGGCGCCCAGAACGGGGCTGCCCACGACGCCGCCGGGGGCGGGGCCGATGGATCGCGCGCGCCCTTCTATTCCGAGAGACTGCGCGGCGCGGC
>DBTW01000019.1:30493-50353 GCA_002307245.1 Spirochaetaceae bacterium UBA1306
CGCGGCGGATTCGGCCCTGGCCTATTCGCGCCGGGGCGGAGCGATCGACATGCTGGCATAGGAGGAGTCCGTGGACATGAACGTAAATACCGCGATGAGCGCCCAGGAGCTCGCGGCGACGAAGATAGAGGTCGATACCTTCAATAAATCGATCAAGGCCGGCAAGGCAGGGAACTCGAGCCTCGACCGGGACGACTTTCTCAAGCTGCTGATCACGCAGTTGCAGCACCAGGACCCCACATCGCCCGTCGAGGACAAGGACTTCATTGCCCAGATGGCGCAGTTCTCCTCGCTGGAGCAGATGACGAACATGAGCACGGGCTTCCAGAAGCTCTCGGGGCTCCTCGCCTCCAGCGAAGCCTCCGGGGTCCTCGGCAAGACCGTCGAGCTGCGCGACGCGAACGGCCTCGTACGCGGCGTCGTCGAAAAGGTGATTCGCGGCGACAACCCGCTCGTGAGCGTCAACGGCTCCGTCTACGATTTCTCCCAGATCGAATCCGTAATCAGTAACTAGGAGGGCTAGTCCCATGATGCGTTCCCTGTATTCCGGAGTCTCTGGCCTGCAGAACCACCAGACCAGAATGGACGTCCTCGGCAACAACGTCGCCAACGTCAATACCACTGGCTTCAAGAAGGGGCGCGCGACCTTCCAGGACCTCCTGTACCAGCAGATGTCCGGAGCCTCCGCGCCCAACGGCGAGGTCGGCGGCGTCAATCCCAAGGAGATCGGCCTCGGGATGTCCATCGGCTCCATCGATACGATCCATACCCAGGGCGCCCTCCAGACAACCGGCGTCCAGACGGACCTCGCGATACAGGGCAACGGCTTCTTCGTCCTCAAGAAGGGCGAGTCGACCCTCTTTACCCGCGACGGAGCCCTCGGCCTCGACCGGGACGGCCGGCTCGTCAATCCCTCCACCGGTTATCGGGTGCAGGGCTGGCTCGCCCAGGACGTGAACGGGCAGCAGATTATCAGCACCTCGGGCGCCACCCAGGACCTTATCGTCCCCATCGGCTCCAAGGACCCGGCTAAGGCGACGAGCCGCGTGGACCTGGCCTGCAACCTGGACAAGCGCACGGTGGAAGTGCCGGCCAACGCGGCCGCCGACACCGTGGAGCAGGGCACCTGGCGCGTCGAGGAGAAGATCTACGACTCCTTCGGCTCCCCCCATACCCTGCGCATCGAGTACCGCAAGGTGGTCGGCCAGCCCAACCAGTGGCAAGGCACGGTCTCGGTCGACCCCGAGGCCCAGGCCCCCACCAACGCGTCCGTAGCCCTCGGCCAGAACGCCCAGGCCGGCGGGGGCAATACCTTCATCGTGGAATTCGACAACCGCGGCCTACTCTCCCGCGTCCGCGACGGGCAGGGCAACGCCTCGCCGACCACCGGGGCCCTCGACATGGGAGTGGCCTTCGACGTCCAGGGGGCGACCCAGGCCGCCGGGGGCGGGGCCACTCGGCAGAACTTCAGGCTCAACTTCGGATCCGTCGGCTCGGCGACCAACACCGTTACGCAGATGGCCGAGCGCTCCTCCACGAAGGTCTTCGCCCAGGACGGCTACACGATGGGCTACCTCGACAGCTTCAAGATCGACCAGTCCGGCGTAGTCACCGCGGTCTACTCGAACGGCACCAACCGCGCGGTCGGACAGATGGCCCTCGGCAGCTTCACGAACCCCGGCGGCCTGGAGAAGGTCGGCGAGACCAACTTCTCCCAGTCCAACAACTCGGGCCAGGCCAACATCGGCCCCTCGGGCATAGCGGGCAAGGGCAAGATCATCGCGGGCACCCTCGAAATGTCCAACGTGGACCTCTCCGAGCAGATGACCGACATGATCGTGACCCAGCGCGGCTTCCAGGCCTCGTCCAGGACCATACAGACTTCCGACCAGATGCTCCAGGAACTCCTGTCCCTGAAACGGTAGGCCGGCGCGCGAATAGACTTGGGCTCGAGATGAATGGCTAGGGGCGGCGGACCTATGGTCGGCCGCCCTTTTCTTAAGGAGACAGGATGATCGAGATGACGGCGCTTTCCGGCAGGAAAATTTGGATCAACCCCCATCAGATCGAGACCATGGAGGCTACTCCCGACACGACCTTGACCTTCGTCTACGGGAAGATCATCGTCGTGGCCGAGAAGCCCGAGGAAGTCTCCGCGAAGATCCAGGCGTATAGGCGCGGCCTGGTCTCCTTCGCGGGGAACGAGTAGGTCGGGCGCGCGACCGGGGCAAGGGGGAGCCCCCACCGCGGCGGTCCCGTAACGGGGCGCTTCTTCCGCTTTTCAGCTGCCCTCCGTTCATGTATACTAATCCGAAACTTTTTTGCTACCGATAACTATAAGTATCGGAGGTCCCTATGTCGGACAATGTCGACGATCAGGAGATGAGCTTCGCCGAGGGCGAGACCGAGGCCGCGGCCCCCGCGAAGGCGAAGGGGGCGGGACCCGGGATCGCGCGCATCCTCATGATCGTGGGCATAGGCCTCGGCGCGGTCATTTTTATCGTCACGGTCGTGGTGATCACCGTCGGCATCGTCAACAAGCAGGGCAAGCCCGCAGCTACGATGCCGAAATCCGAGGAGTACCAGGCCGCGACGCCGATTTTCCAATACGTCGGGACTATCGGCGAGATCAGCACCCAGACCAGCGATAGCGAGCCGGCGACCGTGGCGGTCAAGATCCAGCTCGGCCTCGAGAAAGAGGACAAGGACACGCCCGTGGAGCTCAATGAGCGAATGCCGCAGATCCGCGACTTTCTCCGCAACTACTTCACGAAGAAGACGGCCGACGAGCTCAGCGCCGATAAGGAGCTCATCCTCAAGGACGAGCTCAAGGAAAGCCTCAATCGCATGCTGACCAAGCCGACGATCAAGGAAATCCTCTTCGACCGACTCTACGTCAGGAAGCTCTAGGCGATGCGCCTTGTGAAGGGTTTGGAGGCGGCATGACCGAAGTCCTCTCGCAGGATGAGATAGACCAGCTCCTCACCGCCATCAACGCGGGCGAGACCGAGATCGAGAGCATCAAGCCGACAGCCGATACCCGCAAGATCAAGATCTACGACTTCAAGCGGCCGGACAAGTTCTCGAAGGAGCAGATCCGCACCGTCCAGAACATGCACGAGACCTTCGCGCGCCTCACCACGACCACGCTCTCGGCCCAGATGCGCGCCCTCGTCCACGTCCACGTCGCCTCGGTCGACCAGCTCACCTACGAGGAATTCATCCGCTCCATCCCCACGCCCACCACGCTCGCCGTGGTCAGCATGGACCCCCTCAAGGGCCAGGCCATCCTCGAGATCGACCCCTCCGTCACCTTCACGATTATCGACCGCCTCTTCGGCGGCTCGGGCGAGGGCGCCAAGCTCAACCGCGAGCTTACGGACATCGAGCACTCGGTCATGGAGGGCGTCATCGTGCGCATCCTCGGCAACATGCGCGAGGCCTGGACCCAGGTCATCGACCTCAGGCCCCGGCTCTCCCAGATCGAGACCAATCCGCAGTTCGCGCAGATCGTCCCGCCCTCGGAGATGGTCGTCCTCGTGACCCTGGAGACCAAGGTGGGGGAGGTCGAGGGGATGATGAATCTCTGCATCCCCTACATGACCATCGAGCCGATAGTCTCCAAGCTGTCGGCCCAATTCTGGTATTCCTCCGTGAGGCGCGGCGCCACCATCGAGAATTTCGGCATCCTCAAGGACAAGCTGTCCTCCGTGGAGATCCCCGTCATCGCCGAGGTCGGGCATATCAGCATTTCCGTGCGCGACGTCCTGGCCCTCCGCAAGGGCGATGTCGTCCGGCTCTACTCGGTCCACGTCGACGACCCGATGGCACTCAACGTGGGCAACAAGAAGAAATTCCTCTGCCGCCCCGGCGTCATAGGCAGGAAGATGGCCGTGCAGATCACGAAGAAGCTCGAGGACGTCGGGCCGGAAGAGTTCGAGGAACTAGCATCCGAAGGAGAAGATAACAATGAGTGACGGCGCCCTCTCCCAGGAAGAGATAGACTCCCTCCTCGCGGGCCTCGACGGCGGTTCGCCGCAGGCGGCCGCCCCTCAGGCGGGCGGGGGCAGGCAGGGCTCCGGGCTCTCGCCCCAGGAGGCCCAGGCCTTCAAGGCGATACTCGAGTCGACCCTAAGCTCGCAGTCCCAGAACCTCTCGATGATCACCGGGCTGCCCGTCACGGTGCAGTCCCCTATGGTCGACGGCGTCACCCGCGACGGTTTCCTCCGCGACGTGCCCGAGGAGGTGCTCTCGGTCTCGGTGCCCTTCGCCGGATCCCTCCCGGGCGACCACTCCTTCGTCATGTCCAAGGAGACGGCGATCAAGATCGCCTCCCTGGCCAACAAGGACGAGAGCCTCTCCGACCTGGACGACATGGCTATCTCGGCCGTGCAGGAATGCATCTCGACCCTCGCGGGCACGCAGATCACCGTCATGTCCGAGAAGACGGGCAACCGCAACATCACCGCGGGCGTGGCCGAGGGCGCCTTCGGGCCAAAAGCCATGGCCCGCGTGCCTTCGGGCGACTTCCTTCGCGCCGTCTACCCGATGCAGATCGGCGAGGGACAGGGCGACAAGATCATCGAACTCTTCGCCCTCTCCTTCGTCCGTGACGTCCTCGCCTCCGCGGGCGGCGGACAGTCTCAGATGCCCCAGGCGCCCGCGCAGATGTCCCAGCCCATGACTCAGGGCATGCCTCAGCAGATGCAGATGGGCGGCCAGATGCAGGCCCAGATGGGAGGCATGCAGGGCTACGGGGCGCAGATGGGCGGCGGCTATGGAGGCGGGCAGATGGGCGGCTTCGGCGGCGGGCAGATGGGCGGGATGCAGGGCTACGGCGCCCAGGGCTATGGCGGCGGCTATCCGGGCGGGATGAATCCGCCCAACGTGCAGCCCGTGCAATTCGCCAGCCTCCAGATGCAGCCGGCCTCGCCGGAATCGGGCAATATCGGCCTCATCATGGACGTCTACATGGAGATGACGGTCGAGCTCGGGCGCACGCGCAAGCTCATCAAGGAGATCCTCGGGATGGGCGAGGGCACGATCATCGAGCTGGACAAGCTGGCCGGCGAGCCCGTCGACATCATGGTCAACCATAAGCTAATCGCCAAGGGCGAGGTCGTGGTCATCGACGAGAATTTCGGCGTCCGTGTCACCGAGATCGTGTCTCCCATGGAGCGGATGAGCGAGCTCGGCTAGCCTTCGGCTAACGCGTGCGCGGCTAAAATTTTACCCTTCTGCTAAATAGCTATTGCGTTTCACCTCCTGATGGGCTAAAATATGGTCCAAGTATTCGGGAGGGGATCTTTGAAACGCATAGCGCTCGTCCTGTGTGCCGTCTTGGCGCTGGGGTCGGGGGCCGTCGCGGGAGCGCAGGGCACTAACGCCGCGCAAGCCGCAGCCGGGAACGCCGTGGGGACGGCGAGCTCGGTGGACGAGACGACCCTTACCTTAAGCGATTCAAGCGCCCAGGCAAAGGCCGCGAAATCCGCGGCTGGATCGTCTACACTCGCATATTTCCTCCGCATGATCGTGGTGCTGGCTTTGGTGCTGGCGGCGATCTATGGCGTCTACCGCCTCATGAAGAAGGTCGCGAAGCCCAAGACCGCGGACAGTTCCGCGATCAAGGTCCTCGCCTCGGCCTCTCTTGGCGCGGGCAAGGCCCTGCACGTGGTCGCCTTGGGCTCCAAGGCCTTCCTCGTAGGGGCGACCGACACAACGGTCAATCTCGTGTCCGAGCTCGACGACAAGGAATTCCTCGACGCCCTCGCGCTCGAAGCGGCGATGTCCCCGACCTCGAAGCCCGGGGAAGGCCGTGATTTCGGGAGTATCCTGATGGGGCTCCTCGCCGGCAAGAAGGCGTCGAAAGCCAAGCGGCAGCGAGGTGAGGGCGACTTCCTCGCGGGCCAGCGCGACCGGCTCAGGAAATTCTGAGGGCGCCATGGGAAGCAAAAAAGTCATTCTGAGAATCGCGGTCGCATCCGTCATCCTGTCCTTGGGCATCCCCTTCGCCGCGTCGCCCCAGGAAACGGGAGTCGCCGCTTCGGCCGTCAAGTCGGCGAGCTCGGCGGTCCGGACCTTCACGCCGACGGCTTCCACGGGTTCGAAAACCGTCCAGGCAGGCTCGAGCGTCAAGTCCACGAGCTCCCTGCCGACCACGGTGCCCCTCGTGCCGCTCGTGGACCTCAAGATCAAGAATCCAAGCTCCGGCCAAGAGGTCGCGTTTTCCGTCCAGCTGCTCCTGCTCCTGACGGCGCTCTCCCTGGCGCCGAGCATCCTCATACTCCTCACGAGCTTCCTTCGGATATCGATAGTCCTGGATTTCATGAAGAGGGCGCTATCGCTGCAGCAGGTCCCCCCGAGCCAGGTCCTGATGGGCATCGCGCTCTTCCTCACGGTGTTCATCATGTGGCCGACCTTCGAGACGGTCTACAACGACTCGCTCAAGCCCCTGTCCGACGGGAAGATCAGCGTCTCCCAGGCCTATACCGCCGCGGAGAAGCCCTTCCGGATCTTCATGTACAACCAGATGAAGACCAAGCCCGACAACATCAGGCTCTTCATGTCGATGCGCGGCCTGCCCAAGCCGAATACCCTGGCCGACGTGCCGACCTACGTGCTGATCCCGGCCTTCATCCTCAACGAGCTCACTGTCGCCTTCAAGATAGGCATCCTGTTGTATATACCCTTTATCATCATAGATATGGTCGTATCTTCGATCCTCATGTCCATGGGCATGATCATGCTGCCTCCGGTCATGATATCGATGCCGTTCAAGCTGATCCTGTTCGTCCTCGTCGACGGATGGGGCCTCCTCACGCAGCAGCTCGTGAGGTCCTTCTTCTAACGGAGGCTGGGAATCATGAGCGTAGGCGACGCCGTTTCCATCATGCGCGGGGGTATCCTGGAGATCCTCGTCCTCTCCGCGCCCGTCCTTCTCGTGGCCATGGTGGTCGGCCTCGTGGTGTCGATCTTCCAGGCGACCACCTCGATCCAGGAGCAGACCCTCACCTTCGTTCCCAAGATCACGGCCATCATGCTCGTGCTCGCCCTGCTTGGCGGATGGATGTTCGGCAGCCTCGAGCAATACACGAGGGATCTCTTCGCGATGATCCCGCAGATGGCCAGGTAAGGGGCGGCGCATGAACTGGCCCTTCGGCGACTTCAACCTCTTCATACTCATCGCGGCCCGGGTGCTCGCGATGATCGAGGTCGCCCCCCTTCTGTCGGGCCAAGGCGTGCCGCAGGTGGCCAAGATCGGGCTCGCGGGCTTCGCCGCGGCCGTGGTCTTCCCCTCGGTCAAGGCGGCGGGCTACCCCATACCCGAGGACGGGATGGCCTACGCGATGCTCGTCATCGGAGAGGCGATGATCGGACTCATCATGGGATTCTTCCTATCGATAGTCTACGCGGCCTTCACGACGGCGGGCCAGATGTTCTCCCTGCAGATGGGCCTTTCCGCCTCCGAGACCTACGACCCCCTGGCCGAGATCGAGATCCCGGTCGTGGGGCAATTCCTCAACCTCATCGCGATGTTCGTATTCGTGTCGACCTCGGGTTTCCAAAAGCTCTTCCTGGTGGGAGTGAAGGGCTCCTTCGACGCGATGCGCGCGGTCGACCTCGTCACGCGGCGCAACGACATAATCCAGTACCTCGTGAAGGCCTCGGGCGCCCTCCTGCAGCAGTCCCTGGTCCTGGCCATGCCCGTTCTCGGCACCCTATTCCTCGTGACCGTGGCGATGGGCCTGCTATCGAAGGCCGCCCCCCAGATGAACCTGCTCACCGAGGGTTTTCCCATCACCCTCATGGTCACCTACATCATCATGATCACGGCCCTGCCCTTCATGATGGAGGCCTTCTCGCACCTCATCGAGGCGAGCTTCGACGATCTCGGCATCCTCGTCGGAGGCAAGCTGTGACGCGCTCACTAAGCCACATCGAAAAGCGACCACAGAGGCAGGAAGGGGATACGGAGATCCCGGAGGGGAAATGGAAGTGGAGGAATTTTCTCTTTCCTCTGTCGTCCCTCGCTATCATCCCTTCTCTCGGTGCCCTCCATGGAACTGCGTGCCTCCGTGGTTCCTCCTCTCTTGATTCTTATCCCCTGTCTCCCGCCGATATCGACCTCCAGTGGTTCGCGGCCGAGGACGAGGGCCGCACCGAGGAACCCTCCGAGACCAAGATCAGGAAGGCGAGGGAGGAGGGCCGGGTCGCGAAGAGCCAGGAGCTCATCGGCGCCGTCGGCCTCCTCGCTCCGGCTTCCGTCCTTGTCATCCTCGGTCCCTATTACGGCCGGACGCTGCGCGAGATGCTCATCTATTACCTCGGTCTCGCGGGGAAAACGGACATCGTCACAGACTCAGGACCCGTGGCCGCCGCCTTCTTCGCCTACTTTGCGAAGCTCACGATCCCCCTGGCCGTCGTGGCCGTGATCGCCGCGATCTTCTCGAACGTCCTTCAGGTGGGATTCGTGTTCACGGTGAAGCCTATCACGCCCGACTTCTCCAAGATCGTCCCGCGTTTCGGGCAATACTTCAAGCGCACGCTCTTTTCCCTGGAAGGGCTGTTCAATTTTGGAAAGTCGATCGTCAAGGTGGCCATCATCGGCTCCATCGCCTACCTGACGATTGCGGGCGAGTTCGACAAGCTTCGGACCCTCTTCGAGGGGCCCTTCTGGCCCTCAGTGAGCTATATTTTCTCGCTCGCCATGCGGCTGATCATCGAGGTCGCGGTGGCGATGCTCGCCCTCGCCATACCTGACTACCTCTTCCAGCGGCGCCAGTACATGGAATCCTTGAAGATGTCCAAGGAAGAGGTCAAGGAAGAGCGCAAGATGCAGGAAGGCGATCCCATGGTAAAGGGACGCATGCGCGAGCGCATGCGTGAGCTCCTCTCGCGCAACATGGCGGCCAACGTGCCCAAGGCCGATGTGGTCATCACGAACCCGACCCACTTCGCCATCGCCCTCGAGTGGGACCGCGAGCGCATGGCCGCCCCGACCGTCACGGCCAAGGGCGTGGACGAGATCGCCATGAGGATCAAGAGGCTGGCCTTGGACTCAGGCGTCCCCCTCGTGGAGAACCGGCCTCTGGCGCGGGCCCTGTATGCCGACGTCGAGATAGGGGACGCCATCCCCGAGAAGTATTACCAAGCCATCGCGGCCGTGCTCGCCCACGTGTACGGCGCCGAATCGGGCGCCGACGCTGGGCCTGAGACGGCGATGGCTTAGGCGGGAGGTAAGAAAGAATGGCCGATACCCAGCGCCTCGTGCGCCAGAACCTGATCGGGAACGCCTCGGACATGGCCGTGGCGGCAAGCGCCGTCGCCGTCGTCCTCATGATCATCATCCCCATCCCCTCGGTCCTGCTCGACGCCCTCCTGGCCGTCAACCTCACCATCGCCATACTCATCCTGCTCATCGTCCTCTTCACGAAGAAGGCGACCGAGTTCTCGATCTTCCCCACGATGCTGCTCGTCACGACCGTGTTCGGCCTGGCCCTCAATATCTCGACGATGCGGCTCATCCTCTCAAAGGGGGTTAATTTCGACGTCAAGATGATCCGCGCCTTCGCCTCCTTCGTGGTCGGCTCGGGCGGCGCCGACGGCCTCGTCATCGGCTTCATCATCTTCATCGTCATCATCGCGGTCCAGGCCATAGTCATCACGAAGGGCGCGACGCGCATCGCCGAGGTCGCGGCCAGGTTCACCCTGGACGGGCTGCCCGGCAAGCAGATGTCCATCGACGCCGAGTACAACTCCGGCTCGATCACCGAGGAGGAGGCGATCCGGCGCAAGCAGGAAGTGCAGCGCGAGGTCGACTTCTACGGGCAGATGGACGGCGCCTCCAAGTTCATCTCGGGCAACGTAAAGGCGGCCATCTTCATCACCGTGATCAACTTCGTGGGCGGCCTCATCATCGGCATGGTCTTCCATAAGGAAGACTTCAACACCGCGATCACGACCTACACCATGCTCACGATCGGCGACGGGCTCATTTCCCAGATCCCCGCCCTCCTGGTGTCCACGGCGACGGGCATCATCGTCACGCGGGCCAACTCCGAGGGCACTTTCGGCCACGACGTCACGACCCAGTTCACGCAAAACGCGAAGATCTACATAGTCGGCGCTACGGTGCTGATGATCCTGGCCCTGCTCCCCGGCTTCCCCTGGTACGTCCTCATCCCCATGGCCGCCATGCTCGCCTTCATCGGCGTGCGGCTCGCCCGGAAGCAGGTGGCCGACGCCGACAAGGCCAAGGCGGCCGCGGCGGGGGCCTCCCGGAAGGCCGAGGCGCCCTCGGACCTCTCGCCCGTGGTGCCGCTCGACCCCATCAGCCTGGAGCTGGGCTACGGCCTCATACCCCTCGTGGACAAGGACAAGGGAGCCGACCTCCTCGAGCGCATAACTCGGATCCGCAAGGAGAGCGCCCTCGACATGGGCCTTGTGGTCCCGCGGATCCGGATCATCGACAACATGAGGCTCGAGCCCTCCGAGTACTGCTTCAAGATCCGCGGCGTCCAGGTCGGCCGGGGGCTCATCCGTCTCGGCTACTACCTCGCCATCAACCCCGGCGGGGTCACCGAGGAAATCCCCGGCGAGAAGACGCGAGACCCGACCTTCGATCTGCCCGCGCTCTGGATAGCCGAGGACCAGCGGGACCGGACCGAGCGGGCCGGCTATACCGTCGTGGACGCGCCGAGCATCATCGCCACCCACCTCACTGACATCATCAAGCGCCACGCCTCCGAGATCCTAGGGCGCCAGGAGGTGCAGTCCATCCTCGACGCCCTCAAGAAGGACTATCCGGCCGTCGTGGAGGACACCGCGAAGCGCCTGTCCCTCGGGGAGACGCAGAAGGTCCTGCAGGCCCTGCTGCGCGAGCAGGTGTCCGTGCGCAACATGGTCGTGATCCTGGAGACCCTGGCCGACTACGCAGGTATCACCAAGGACCCGGTCTTCCTCGCGGAGAAGTGCCGACAGGCCCTCGGGCGGCAGATATGCCTGCAGTACGCCGACCAGGACCGCAACCTGCGGGTGCTCACGATCGAGCCGGGCCTCGAGCAGAAGATCATCGACTCGCGGGTGGACACGCCCGGGGGCGTGATCGCGGCGCTCGAGCCCAGCCTCCAACGCCAGTGGATCAAGGCCCTCACCCGGGCGGTCTCGGCCGTGCAGCAGAAGGGCTGGCTGCCCATCGTGCTGTGCTCCGAGGGCGCCCGCGCCCTCGTCAAGGCGGCCACCTCTCGCGAGCTGCCCGACCTGATCGTTCTCTCAGTCCCCGAGATCGTGGCCGACGCGCGCGTGGAAGCGGTCGGCGAGATCAGGGTGGAAGGTTAGGCGATGCAGTATTTTACCGAACAGGCGGGCTCGCACCGCGAGGCCCTAGAGGCGGTCAGGGCGAAGTACGGCGACTCGGCCCAGATCTTGTCGCACAAAACCGTGCGCGTCGGGGGCTTCCTCGGGCTCTTCGCCCGCGAGGGGGTCGAGGTGACGGGCTACATCCGGCCCGATCGGCCGGGCGATGCCCGCTCCACAGGCGACCAGGGCGCCCGCCTCGCGAAGGCGCCGGATTTCGAGGAGGAGAAGCGCAAGATCCTGGCCCAGGCCAAGGCCGACCAGGCCCTGCAGCAGGTACTGGCGGAGATTAAGGGCATCAAGGAGAGGTTGGACGATTCCGGCTACTCCCAGGCCCGGGCGGCCTCAGAGGCCGAGGACCACGAGACCATCCGGAGGATCGACGCCCTGCTCTCTCTCAACGATTTTTCGGAATCCTTCCGGCGCGAGGCCGTGTCCCGCCTGCGTGGGGACTTTTCCCTGGAGGCCCTGGGGGACGTGGAAGAGATCGAGTCGGCCGCCCTCGAGTGGGTCGGAGACTCCATCAAGGTATGGAAGGGGTCCGCGGCGGAGGCGGCGAGGCCGAGGGTCCTCGCCCTCGTGGGGCCTACGGGCGTGGGCAAAACGACCACCATCGCCAAGCTGGCCGCCATACACGCCGTCGGCATCGGCGGCGGGAAGCCCCAGTCGGTGCGGATGATCACCATCGACAACTACAGGATCGGCGCGCGGCAGCAGATCGAGACCTACGGCGGGATCATGGGCGTGCCCGTCTCCTGCGTGGAGACCGCCGACGATCTCCGCAAGACCATCGCCATGTACTCCGACGCGGACCTCGTCCTCGTAGACACCGTGGGCAAGAGCCCCCGCGACGCGGTGAGGCTGGCGGAAATGCAGCGCGTCCTCTCGGCCTGCGGGCCGGGCGCCGAGATTCACCTGGCCCTCTCGGCCACCACCAAGGCGAGCGACATGGTGCAGATAATGCGGCAGTTCGAGCCCTTCGACTACAAGGCCGTCGTTATCACCAAGCTCGACGAGACGAACCGGATTGGCAACGCCATCTCGGCCCTCGCCGAGCGGGGCAAGCCGGTCTCCTACGTCACGAACGGGCAATCGGTGCCGCAGAACATCGAGCGGGCCCGCGTGACGCGGCTCCTGATGAACCTGGAGGGCTTCCGCGTCGATAGGCCCCGCCTCGAGGCCCGGTATGGCGAGGAAGGCGAAGAGTCTCTCGGGGGCCGCGACGCGGCTCCCTCAAGCAGGGCCCCCCGCGGGCCATCGATTTCCCGCGATAACCGAGAGGATTGGAGTTGAGCATGGAAGACCAAGCGCAGGCGCTTCGCGAGATCATGGGAAAGAAGGGCGCGGCCGCGCCCGGATCGGCGTCGCCCGAGTCGCGCCCGGAGCCTAGGCTCCCCGGCGCGGCCTCGGGAAGGAAGACACGCATCATCGCCGTCGCCTCAGGGAAGGGCGGTGTGGGCAAGACGAACCTGTCGGTGAACCTCGCGATAGCCTACGCCAAGCTGGGCAAGAAGGTCATCGTGATGGACGCCGACCTCGGACTCGCCAACGTCAACGTCATGCTCAACATGATCCCGAAGTACAACCTGTACCACGTGATCAGGAAGCAGAAGACGATGCGCGAGATCATCCTGGACACCGAGTACGGCATCCAGATCGTGGCCGGCGCCTCGGGCTTCTCGAAGATCGCCAACCTAAGCGACGAGGAGCGGCAAAGCTTCATCAACGAGCTCTATACCCTTCCGCAGGCTGACATTATCATCATCGACACGGCCGCGGGGGTCTCGGACAATGTCCTCGGCTTCGTTGCGGCCGCCGACGACGCCATTATAGTCACCACGCCCGAGCCCACGGCCATCACCGACGCCTACGGGATCATCAAGATCATAGCCACCGAGATCGAGAACCTGAACATCGGCCTGAAACTCGTCGTGAACAGGGTCAAGACCGTCACCGAGGGGCGCCGCGTCGCCGAGCGGATCATCAACATCTCGGGCCAATTCCTCAATCTAAAGGTCGACTACCTGGGTTGCATCTACGACGATCCCATAGTTCCGGCCTCGGTGCTCAAGCAGAAGCCTTTCATCGTCCAGGACCCCCGATCCAAGGCCGCCATCTCCGTCGCTCACCTCGTCGGGCGGATCGAGAAGACGGACATGGCCGAGGATCCAGGGATCGGGCGATTCATTAAAAAGCTATTTGGCAAGGAATAGCGAAATCGCGTCGCCAAGGCCGAACTTGACGTAGGCCGGGATTCCAGCCTAATCTTAGCCAAAGAGGAGGACCGGAAAAGGTGGATAAGGACCTGCGCGCCTCTCTCTCGGCCGCCGGTGCGGCAGCCGCGCTCTCGGCCCTCGTCGGCGTGATCGCCGGCGTCGGCGTCCTCTCCCTTTTCCTCCGGGCCCTCGGCTGCGGCGTATTCGTCGGCGCCTCCACCTACGGCATCATCCTACTGTTGCGGAAGACGGTTCCGGGCCTGCCGGAGCTCGTACGCGGCGGCGAGCCCTCGGCCGATCCGGACCCGGAGCGCGGCTCCAGAGTCGACATCGTCCTCCCGGGGGAGGAACTGGACTTGGGCTCGCTCTCGGGGGAGGGCGCATCGCCGGAGCGCGGCGCAGCCGTCCCGGGCAACGAGCCGGGCCGGGCCCCCGACGACGACGAGCCGAGCGAGGTATCGGAACTCGGCGACGAGGCCTTGCTGGACGCCGAGCCCGCGGGACCCGAGGCGGAGTCGGCCATCCCACCAGCGTCGGCCGCCGGCGCCGGGCAGGGCGCCTTGCCTGTTTCGCGCAACGCCGGCGACAAGGAGCGCCGCTCGGCGGTCGGATTCGACGAACTCGACGTCTTGCCGGACCTGGACGGCTTCACGGATTCTTTCACTGCCTCGGAATTCTCCTCGGGCGGCCTCGCCTCGGAGGGCTCCGAACGGCAGCCACGCGCCTCCGGAGGCGGCTCGGCCCCCAGGCCGGGGCAGGAGGGGCTCGATCCGGCCTCGCTCGCCCAGGCCGTGCGCACTATCCTCAAACGTGATCAGAAAGGGTAAGGTAAAATGGCCGAGAACCCCCTTCAGCGGATGTCGGAAGACGAGCTTTGGTCCAGGTACAAGGACAAGAGAGAGCCAGCCGTCCGAGACGCTTTCATAAGGCAATACTCGCCGCTCGTGAAGTACGTCGCCGGCAAGGTCGCCGCGAGCATGCCCAACACGGTCGAATTCGACGACCTCGTGGGCTACGGCGTCTTTGGCCTCCTTGACGCCATCGAGAAATTCGACCCCGACAAGAACGTCAAGTTCAAGACCTACGCGGTCACGCGTATCCGCGGCGCCATTTTCGACGAGCTGCGCTCCACGGACTGGGTGCCGCGCTCCGTGCGCCAGAAGACCAAGGAGATCGAGGAGGCGGTGGTGAGCCTCGAGGCCAAGCTGGGCCGGCCGGCCTCCGACCAGGAGATCGCCTCCTCCCTGGGAGTGTCCGAGGATGAATTCCTCAAGACCATGCTCAAGATCTCCAGCACTTCGGTCCTCTCCCTCAACGATGTCTGGTACTCGGGGGACGAGACCGACAAGATCTCGATCGGCGAGAGCATCGAGTCGCCCTCGAGCATGAATCCCGACGCGACGGTCGAGCGCGAGGAAGTGAAGCGCGTGATCGTGCAGGCCATCAATGAGCTGCCCGAGAAGGAGAAGAAGGTCCTCGTGCTGTATTACTACGAGGACCTCACGTTGAAGGAGATCGGCCAGGTGCTCGAGGTGACCGAGTCCCGCGTCAGCCAGCTCCACACCAAGGCCATCCTTCGCCTGCGCGCGAAGCTCACCAACCTCCGCAAGGGAATTCTATAAGGCATGGCCGCGAAACTCGGCCTGGGAGAGATCGCCGAGCTCATGCGGCGCTATCTCGACGAGGACGGGGCCAAGAAGTCACTCGTGGTGGAGGGCAAGTCGATCGAGGAGGCCCTGGCGGACGCCGCCGTCCAGCTCGGCGTCCCCGTGAAGCGCATCGAGTACGAGGTGGTCGAGAAGGGCAACCCGGGGGTCCTCGGCGCCGGCCGCAAGCCCTGGCGGGTGCGCGCCTATCCGGCTGCCGCCAAGCGCGAGGTCGAGATGCCCAAGGCGGTCGAGCGCGAGGCTGTCTTCGAGGATGCCGCGCCGGTCATCGAGGCCAAGGACGCCGACGGCGAGTGCTTCGTGCGCCTCTCGCCCGACGGCGCCCTCTTGAAGGTGACGCCGCCCCAGGGCCGCGGGAAGCGGGTCCCGGAGAAGACGGCCTACGACAAGCTCCAATCGCGCGCGGTCCGCGCCTACGACGAGGCCCTGGTCAGGGAAGTCGTGAAGCAGGCCTCCTCCGATTACGTGCGCGTGGGGGAGTTCATCTCCAACCCCGCCAACGACGCCCTTATCACCGTCGAGATAACGGACCAGGAGATGAAGGCCTACGTCATCCTCACGCCCCCGGGGCCCGGCGGTTCGGACCTCTACAAGGACGCCGTCCTCGCCTTCCTGCGCAACAACCGGGTCATCTTCGGCGTCATGGACGAGGCCCTCCAGGAGCTCGAGGACAAGCCGCGCTACCGAGAGCCCTTCCTCGTCGCCGTCGGGGCCCACCCCCAGAACGGCCGCGACTCCTACGTCCAGTACAACTTCGAGACCGACAAGAACAAGCATCAGCTCCGCGAGGCGGCCGACGGTCGCGTGAACTTCAAGGAGCTGGGCCTTATCCAGAACGTCGTCGCGGGCCAGCCCCTGGCTCGCAAGTTGCCGCCAGAGCCGGGCCAGCCCGGGCGCACGGTCACCGGGAAGATGATGCCCGCGAGGAACGGGCGGGATATCTCCACGCCGATGGGCCGCAACGTCCACATGGGCGACGACGGCGCCACCCTGATCGCCGACATCAACGGCCTCGTCACCTTCATCTCCGGCAAGATCAACGTCGAGGAGATCTTCACGGTGCCAGGCGACGTCGACCTGAAGACCGGCAACGTCATGTTCCTCGGCACGGTGGTCGTCCAGGGTAACGTGGAGGACGGTTTCTCGGTCAAGGCCTCGGGCGACGTCGAGGTGAGGGGCTCCGTGGGCAAGTGCGAGATCGTCGCCGAGGGCGACATCATCATCCACCAGGGCATCGCGGGGAAGGGCGGCGGCAAGATCAACGCCGGGAAGAACATCTGGAGCAAGTTCATAGAGAACACGACCGTCGAGGCCGGCGAAAACGTCATCGTCTCCGACGGCCTCATCAACTCGACCATAGTCGCCAACAAGAAGATCATCTGCCAAGGCAAGCGGGCCGCGATAGTCGGCGGCCAGTACCGCGCCTGCGAGGAGATCAACGCCAAGACCCTGGGCTCGCCGGTGGGCGGGACGGAGACCGTGCTCGAGGTGGGCTACGATCCCAAGAGCAAGGAGAAGAAGGACAGGCTCGACGCCCAGGCCAAGCAGATCAAGGGCCAGGCCGAGGAGCTCGACAAGAACATCGCGACCCTCAACGCCGTGAAGAAGCAGAAGAAGGCCCTGCCCGACGACAAGGAAGCCATACTCCAGGACTACATCCGGCGGCGCGAGGAGCTCGTGGCCGAGATGCGGGGCCTGGCCAAGGAGATCGAGGCCCTGCAAGCCTACCTTAACGGCCTCAAGACCAAGGGCCGCATCAGCGCATCGAGCCGCGTCTATCCGGGAGTCAAGCTCGTCATCAAGGACGTGAGGGAAGACGTCAAGACCGAGCAGAAGGCGATCACCTTCTACCTCGAGAACCAGATGATCCGCACGACTCGCTACGAGGAGCCCGAGGACGAGATCCTCAGGAAGGGGCCGCCCGATGCCCATAAGGCCGATTGACCTCCAGACCCTCCTCATGCAGATGAGCCAGGTCGGGCGCGACCAGGCCATCGAGAAGGATGGGCCGGCCCTGCAGAGCGCCATCCAGGGCGCGGCCGCGCAGAAGAAGGAGATCGAGTCCAAGGAGTCGGTCCGCAGGGCCGAGGACGCGAAGGACGGGGCCGATCCCGTCAAGGACGGCCGTCGGCGCGCCAAGGGGCGCGAGGGCAAGGCCGGGGAAGAGGATGACGCGGGTGGCGAGGACGAAGCCGCGCCCAAGCCCGCCGAGGAGGTCGTGCGCGATCCCTCGCTCGGCAACCGCGTCGACATAAGCGGATGAGCGGCACGGCCTTTTTCTTCGCGCTCGCCGCCATCGAGGTCGGCGGGCTGTTCGCGATCTGGTTTCTCCTCAACGCCAAGGTTAGGCGCTACCTGGAGCTCGAGAATCTCCTGTCCGGTGTCCGCGAGGAGGCCGGCGGCCTCGTGCGCGAGCTCAACGAGACGGCCGACCGCAACGTCAGCCTGGTCGAGGACCGCATGGTGGCCCTCCGCGAACTCCTGGGCGAGGTCGATCGGCGCATGGGCGTCTCGCGGAGGGAGCTCGAGACGAGGGCCAACGAGCGCGAGGTCTACGCCAAGCTCAGCAGGAGGAGGCCTATCGTGCCGGAAGCCGAGCCTAGGCCCCCGGAGCCCCCGTCGCTCGCGCCTACCGTCCAGGCCGCCCAGGCCTTCCCGTCCACCCCAGAGGCGCCGCCGATCGAGGAGTCCAGTCCCATTACGCTGAGCCTGGGGCCCGAGGCGCCATCGCGCGGCATTCCCGAGCTCCGGGTCTCCGAGAACCCCCTGGTCCCCGCCGCATCGCGGCGGGAGGAAGCCCTCGAGCTCTACCGGCGCGGCCTATCCGCCGAGCTCATAGCCGCCAAGCTGGGGGCCACCGTGGCGGAGATAGAGCTCCTCGTGGAGATGGAGGAGCGTCGCCAGGCTAACTTCGGAGGGCTATCCTAGGATGCGTCCCGTCATAGGCATCGACTTTGGCACGACCAACTCGCTCTGCGCCTGGCTCGACGGCGAGCGCCCTACGATCATACCCAACGCCCGGGGCGCACGCTTCACGCCGAGCGTGGTGGCGACTACGCCCAAGGGGGAGACCCTGGTCGGCGAGTCGGCGAAGAACCAGGCTTATATCAATCCCGAGAATACCGTATCGGGCGTGAAGCGCCTCCTCGGCTCCGAAGGCCTCCTGCCCATGGGCGGCAAGTCCTGGCGGCCCGAAGAGCTCGTCGCCATCGTCCTCTCGTCGCTCAAGCGCGACGCCGAGAACTATCTTTCCGCGGAAGTCGAGCGCGCAGCCATCACCGCCCCCGCCCATTTCTCCGATCGCGAGCGGCGGTCCCTCTCCGAGGCCGGCGCACTCGCGGGCCTCGAGGTGATCCGCATCGTGAACGAGCCCACGGCCGCCGCCCTGGCGCGGTCCTGGGAGGACGTCTCCCGCCCGGGCAGCGCGGCAGCCGTGCGCTCGCTCGTGCTCGTCTACGACTACGGCGGAGGGACCTTCGACGTGACCGTGCTGGCGCGGGAGGGCGGCGATTGCCGAGTTCTCGCGTCCAGGGGCGATGGACGGCTCGGGGGAGCCGACCTGGATCGCGAGCTCAGGCGCCTCGCCTCGGAGCGCTTCGAGGGCGAGGGCCTCGATATCGAGGCCGACCGCTTCCTGGCCCAGCAGCTCGCCGAGGCCGCTGAGCGCGCGAAGATCGAGCTCTCGGAGCGGGGCGAAGCTGCCATAGCCCTCGCCTTCGCCGCCTCGGGCGGCAGGATCCTCCACCCCTCCTTCAGCCTGTCCCGCGAAGCTTTCGAGGAGATAGCGGGGCCCTACGTAAACCGGAGCCTAGATCTCGTGGAGAGGGCCCTCCGCGACGCCGGGGTCCAGGCCTCGGAGCTGGGCTCCCTCGTACTCTCCGGCGGCTCAAGCCGCATACCCCTCGTGCGCAGGGCCCTCAAGGAGCGCTTCGGCCTCGAGCCCGAGGGGGGCGTCAATCCCGAGGAGATCGTCGCCCTGGGGGCGGCTGTCTGCGCGACCCTGGCCGCGGGCCGCGACGAGGGTCCGGGAGGCGCGGCGGAGCGTATCCGCGTCCGGGACATCGTCTCGCGCAGCTATGGCGTCGAGATCGACGGCGGGGCCTTCTTGCCGCTCGTGCGCAAGAACAGCCCGGTGCCCTCGTCCAGTAGCCGCGTCTTCACGACCGTCGAGGACGGCCAGGACTCCGTGGAGATCCACGTGCTTCAGGGCGAGAGCCGGGCCGTCGCCGAGGACCTCTCGCTCGGCCGCTTCCTCCTCTCCGGCATCCGCGAGGCCGTCGCGGGCGAAGCCCGCATCCGCGTCGACTTCTCGGTCGACGAGTCCGACATGCTTCACGTCTCGGCCGTCGACCTCGATACGGGGGCCGAGCAGGCGATCAGCATAGCGGACCTGGGCCGGGGCGCTTCCGACGAAAGCCGGGAAGGCCTGACGAGGAAAGTCTCGATGCTGGCGAGCAGGATCGAGGAGCTCCGCGAAGGCCTCGCCCTGGAGCGCGGCCTGCAGTCCGAGCTCGACGACATCCTCGATCGCGCCGGGCGGGGGCGCGGTCCCGAAGGCGCGACCGGTAACGCCGAGGCCAATGAGGGGGAGCTGCGCATGCTCAAGGCCGAGCTCGAGGGCC
>DBTW01000019.1:50601-55348 GCA_002307245.1 Spirochaetaceae bacterium UBA1306
ATGCTCAAGGCCGAGCTCGAGGGCCTCGTAGGCGAGCTCCTCGCCAGGCGCGCCGAGGCCCGGTCCGACGCTAGGGCGACGGAGCGTGGAAAGGCGATGGCTGAGCGCCCTGGGACCCGCGCGGCGGGTAAGGCCGGGACGCGCGAATGAGCGCAACGGGCGGCTGGCGCGGCGAGACTGGCGGCGGGATTCCGTATGACGGGGCTCGGGTACGGGCCCTCGACTCACTAGCCCTCGGCCCGGAGGCCGACGATGGCGAGATCAGGACCGCCTATCGGCGCCTCGCGATGCGCTACCACCCCGACGCCTCGGGCGACCCGGCGACCGCGAAGCGATTCGCCAGGGTAGTCCGGGCCTATAAGGCCTTGTCGGCAAGCGAGGCGGTCCCTGCCAGGCGTTCCCGATACCGGGTCGTGGAGGAGGCGGGCACCGACCTCTTCGCCCTGGGCCAGGTCCTCGCCTCGGCGCCCGAGCCGGGGGCCCGGGCCGCCGCCGCGCGCGCCCTCGGCCTCTCGGGCCGCACGGCGGCCTATGTCTTCCTCCGGCGCGCGTTATACGATCGAGCCGACGAGGTTTCGTTGGAGGCCGTGCGCGCCGTCGCCCTGCTCGGGGCGAGGCAGTCCGAGGGGGAAGTGGCCGCCCTCTACAGCAGGTCGGGCGCGCAGCTTAAGCGGCGGATACTCGAGCTGGCCCTCGCCACGGGCGAGCGGCTCTTCCGGTCCACCATAGACGCCGCCACGGGCGACGAGGATCCTGCGCTGCGGGCCCTGGCAGTGCGCGCCGGCGTCTAGGCGACAGGCGGCCGGGGGAGGCTGAGGCTCAGGACGGAGCGCCCGCATTCCAGCGATAGAGCGTACTTGGCTCCTATCTGCGAGACCATGACCTCGATGAGGCTAGAGCTTCCAGCATCGGATTCGGCCTCGCAGGCCAGCTCGATATCGATGCGGCTCGGGTCGGAGACGCGCCACGAGGCCGAAATCGGCCTATCGCCTGGCTCCACGGCCTCCGGAGCCCCTGAGATAGAGCCGCGGAAGAACTCCGAGGCTATCAGCACGAGCGGGATGGCCGTATCGACCCGCATGGGGAAGCTAGGGCCGTCGACGGCGAGGACGACGTTCCTCGTCGGGGTAGAGTAGATCTGGGACGCTATCGTCGACATGCTCTTCGCGAGCTCGTAGGCGTCGACGATCCCGAGCCCTCCCGCCATGACGTTGATCTCGTTGACCAGGGAGATGGACCTGAGCCGCGATTGGAGGATCGACAGGGAGGCCCGCGCCTCCAGCGACTCGGTCTCGAATATCTGCAGGTCCACGAGGCTCATGAGCAGCTGTAGGTTGTTGAACACTCTGTGGTGCAGCTCATTCGTCAGGAGCCGAGCCGTCTCCATGGCCGAGAGCTCGGCGGAGCAGCGGTCTCCCGAGTCGAAGGCTCCCATGGACCTATCCATCCTCAAAATGTCTCGAGGCTCGAGTCGGCGGCCATGGCCTTGGTTGAGAAGAAGCCGATGGTGTCCTCGAGCTGCTTGGCCTGGCCGGACAGCTCCTCGGCCATCGACGCCATCTCCTCGGCGGCCGTGGCGTTCTGCTGGACGACGCCGTCGAGGAGGGTGATGGCCTTGGCTATCTGCTCTGTGCCCGCGCTCTGCTCCCGGCTGGAGGCGCTGATCTCCTGGACAAGCTCGGCCGTCTTTCTCACGTCGGGGACAATGGTCTTCAGGAGCTCGCCGGCGTTCTCCGCGACGGCGACGCTCTTGGAGGAAAGGGCGCTGATCTCGTTCGCCGCTACCTGGCTCCGCTCGGCCAGCTTGCGCACCTCGCTCGCGACGACGGCGAAGCCCTTGCCCGCCTCTCCCGCCCTCGCGGCCTCTATGGCGGCGTTCAGAGCGAGCAGGTTGGTCTGCCTCGCTATCTCCTCGATGATGACCGTCCTCGCTGCGATCTGCTTCATGGCTTCCACGGTCTCGCGGACCGCCTCGCCCCCCTGGACTGCGTCCTCGGCCGTCTTGCGCGCCATGGATTCGGTGGCCGACGCGTTGTCCGCGTTCTGGCGGATCGTCGAGTTCATCTCCTCGATGGAAACCGAGACTTCCTCGGCCGAGGATGCCTGCTCCGAGGCGCCTTGGGACAGGGATTGGGCGACCGAGGATATCTCGAGGCTGCCCTGCGACACATTCGAGATGGCGGACTTCATCGCGCCCACTATCTCGTTGAGGCTGTCTATCGAGCCCTGGAAGGAGGTGGCGATCGATCCGAGCTCGTCCTTGCGGGACAGGAAGCTCGCCTTGACGTCGCGATGGATATCGCCCTTAGCCATCATGTCAGCAAAGGCCGCGACCTTCATGATCGCCCGAGCGAGGCTCGAGGCGAGGATGGCGCCGATGATGATCGAGGCGATCAGGCCGATGCAGCCCGCCGCGCCCATCGCGATCGCGTCGCGCGAGGCTACCGCGATCCCCTTCTCGGCCGCCATTCTCGCGTTGTCCTGGCCCGATTTGACCATCTCGTCGAGGGTTGCCTGAATCTGGCTCGCGGCCGCGGCCCCCGTGGTATTGAGGAGCTCGAGCCCGTCCTTTGCGTCGCCGGAGTCGATCTTCGCGAGTATTTTCCTCACTTCCGCTGAATAGGAGTTGAAGGCCACCTCGAAGCCGTCGACCTTGGCCTTGCGCGCGTTGCTCAGCCGGAGCAGCCTGTATTCCGCGAGCACGCTCCATATAGTCGCCTCATAGCCCTTGATCGCGGCGCCCGAATCGGCCCGCGCCGCCGCGTCCTTATCGAGGAAGTAGCCCCTGACCGAGATGCGGGTCTTCTGCACCGATTCGTCTAGCTTGATAATGTAGCCCAGCGCTACCGTGATATTGTCGTAGCTGTCCTTCTGCGAGGCGCTAAGGGAATTGAGCCCGAAGATGCCGAATAAGCCGATCGCGGCGCCGATCAAGGCAACCCCGATGAAGCCCACGATGAGCTTTCCGCGAATTTTCAAGAAGGCCTCCCTGCCGCGTTACTGCACCGATATTCCAGCGTGGATTTTGGGAGCCTTCCATGAATCCGGCAATAGTATCCGGAATATGAGAGTATCACGTCCGAGTCTGGAGGATTCGCGCGATGGAGGCGAGGCAATCGTTCTGGCCTCCATCGACGCGCCAGCGGCTCCCGGCCTCGACGAGCTCGGCCTTGGAGTGTATGCCCATCTTCGCGTAGGCGGCTTGGGCGTGGCTGCGCACGGTCGGCAGGGCTATTCCCAGCCGCTCGCCGATTTCCTTGTACTCGTAGCCGAGGACGAGCAGGTCGGAGACTTCCCGCTCCCTCGCGGTGAGGCCGTAGAGCATATAGAATTCCTCGTCAGGGACGAGGGAAGAGGCGAAGGCATCAGTCGCGTCGACGGCGAGCGCGAGGATGCCGTCGCGGGACAAGTCCAAACCGAGGCACCATATCGCCGGCCGGAACTCGCCCTCGGGCGTTTCGGCGTCCATGATCAAGGGTTTCACGTCGGCTCCCCGGAGCACTTGATCGAGGACGCCGCGGAACCGCCCTACTGAGTTTTCCCTAAGCCTTTCGAAGATGGAAATCCCCTTGGTAATCTCCTCGTCGCCGATGGAAAGGAAGGATCGTCCGTAGTCGTTGGCGAAGGCGATCGTACCGTCGGGCTTGAGGGAACAGAGGGCGGCGGGCAGGGAATCGATCGAGAGGAGGGGCGCGAGCCAGGCCCGCTTGCAGATTCCCGTGGCGTCTTGCCCGTCGGATTCTTCGGATGGTTTCATGGCGCGGAGGAAGTTGATCGTCCCGTGGAATCGTCCCCGGTGGAAGAGGGGGAGAGAACGCAGCCTGACATCGCAGATCCGCTTGTCGTCGCGAAGGAGTCTGAAGGTACCATCGACGGAGAGGCCTTCCCTCGCCGATGCGATCCAGTTCCGGGATTCCCCGCTGAGATCCCCTGCGACGAAACGCAGCGCCGGCTGGCCTATGAGCTCTCCCTCGGAGTCGCAACCAAAGAGGCGGAGCGCCCTGCAGTTCGCGACCCGTATCAGATCATCTAGGTCCGTGACGACGATGGCGCTATCGAGGCCCAAATCACTCTCTATAGAAAGGGCCGAAGACTCGTATGCTACATAAATATCGCTATGATCGATGGGCGATATGTCGAGGAGGAAGAGCCATTGGCAGCGCCTCGCCAGGATGCGGACCTGTATCGTCGCCCCATCGGCTCGGATCAAGTTTTTCTCGTAATATTGAAAGAGAGGTTTCTCGAGGCTATTGGCGAGCGCCTTGAGTTCCGCTTCCATCGACTCAGGGGACGTCAGGTCGGCCCACCAATTTTGCAGGTATATCTGATCAAGTGAGTAGCCGCAGAGCTCGCTGAATTCCTTTGTCGACGCGATTATTATGCCAAGGTCATCGATGATGGTGAGCATATCTTTCGTACGATGAAATCGCCCTATTGTATTGAATTGAGGGAATGGAGATGCTGAGTCCGAGTGATACATGGGTGCCAGTATACATTTATGAAAGACTAAAATAAAGAGAACAAAAGTAACAAAAAAATTCCTTAATATTGGCAATATATTTGACTTATTTGACATATTATCCTATCGATACTCCTCGTGCGATACTTGTATAGTGTTACGAACCTTCGCACCCTTTTGAATCGCCGAGGCCGCTCGCGCGCGTAGTGAGGTAGACCCCAGACAAGGAGGTTTACCCATGATTCCCCCGTTCTGCCCCTATCCTAAATGCTCCTTCCACAAGCATCC
>DBTW01000004.1:0-3254 GCA_002307245.1 Spirochaetaceae bacterium UBA1306
ACTATGCGGCCGTCGAGGATATGGACCACGCGGCGGGCCTCGCGCATGATGTGGGCGTCGTGGGTCGAGAAGATGAAGGTGGTCCTCTCCTGTTCGTTGATGGTCCGCATGAGCTCGACGATGCGCTTGCCGGTCTCGGAATCCAGGTTGGCCGTCGGCTCGTCGGCCAGGATGATGAGGGGCCCCGTGACCAGGGCTCGGGCTATCGCGACCCGCTGGCGCTGGCCGCCGGAGAGCTCGTTCGGCTTGTTCTTCAGGCGGTCGGAGAGCCCGACCTCCTCGACGAATCGCATCACGAGGGCCTCGCGCTCCTTCTTGGAGAGGCTCTTCTTGAGCAGCAGGGGGAACTCGATGTTCTCGTAGACGTCGAGCACGGGGATGAGGTTGAAGGACTGGAAGATGAAGCCCACCTTCTCGCGCCTGTAGCGCGTCAGCTCCTTGTCGCTCAGGGCCTCCACCTCGACGCCGTCGATCCGCACGATGCCTGAGCTCGGCGTGTCGATGCAGCCGAACATGTTGAGCATGGTGCTCTTGCCGGAGCCCGAGGGCCCGGCCACGGCGAGGAACTCGCCGCGCTCGATCTCGAGATCCACGCCCCGCAGGGCCTCGACCTTGGTTTCGCCGAGCATGTAGAGCTTCGTCACGCCTTTCATTTCAACCACCGGCATCGCGATCCTCCTCGTAATCGATTCCCTTCAAGATCACGTCGATGAGCTCGCAGCCCATCGCGTAGCGCTCCCTGCCTACGATGGCCACGGGGACCGAGTGCAGACTCTCCACCATGCCCAGGATCCCCCCCGCCAGGAGCCCGGCGTCGCAGGGCCCCACCTCGCCCGAGGCCCGCGAGTCCTCGATCGTCCGCTGCAGGCGGCCGAGGATCAGCTCGTACACGAGTTCCATCAGCTTCCTCGCGGCCTTCGGGTCCAGTGCCTTGAGGTCGCTCTCGGCCATGCGGATGAGGTCTATGGGGGCTTGCGAGAGGAACCATCCCGCCGCGCCCCTGAGCTTGCCGCGGAGCCTCGTTCCACCGGCCTCGATGGCCGCGGCGAGACCCGCGCCGTGGCGCCTGATGTTGCGCTCCATGACCTCGGCGAAGAGCTCTTCCTTTCCCGCGGGGAAATGGTAGTAGAGTGAGGCGTGGCGGAGGCCCAGGGGCGCGGCTATGTCGCGCAAGGTGACGGAGTCGAAGCCCCGGTGCGCGAAAAGACCCTCGGCCGAATCCAGGATCCTGCTCCTGGATTCCTCCGCACGGGGGTTCACCGAGAGCTTCGCCCGACTGGCCATCGCGATCCGCCTACCAACATGTAGGTAAATTAGTATTTCTCTATGTACTAATCAATGGTACATATCGTTTTTTATATATTTATACCGCTATGCCGAGTCAGGGCTCCGGCCCGGGCGCGTCAGCTCCTCGCTCAGGTCCCACAGCCGCCTCGCCGAGGCTTCGTCCCTAGCCCGCTTGGAGACCTTCGCCGGTTGGCGGCGATAGAAGTATTGTCCCGAGACGCCTTCCACCTCCGGAGAGCTCGCCAGGTAAACGGCCGTGTCGGCCCCCTCCTCGGGCGTCAGGAAAAGCGGCTTGAGGAGGCGGACCGCGAAACCGCCGAAGCCCGTCTCGCGGTCCACGCCCATGCCCGTCGCCACTGCCCCCGGGTGCAGGCAATTGGCCGTGGCGCCGGAGCCCTCGAGGCGCCTGGCCAGCTCCCGCGTGAAAAGGACGTTCGCGAGCTTTGACTGCCCATAGGCCTTGAAAGCCGAGTAGCCATGCTTCAGTTGGAGCTCGTCCCAATGGATGCGCCCGATTTTATGCGCGCCAGAGGCCACGATGACCACTCTACCCCGCGCCTCCTTCACCAGGTCGATGAGGAGCTCCGTCAGCAGGAAATGACCGAGGTGGTTGACGCCGAGTTGGAGCTCGAAGCCGTCCGAGGTCTCGCGCCGTCGCGGGCTGATGACGCCGGCGTTCTCGAGCAGGGCGTCCAGCCTCCCGATCCTCGAGCGCAGCTCGGCGGCGCAGCGGCGGATGCTGAGCGAGTCGGCGAGATCGCACAAGGCCAGCTCTGGCGGCGGCGCCCCGACTGCCGAGGCCGCCGCCCGAGCGGCTTCGAGGGCCTCTCGGCCGCGCGCCTCGTTGCGGCAAAGCATGATCACGCGATAGCCCGCGCGGGCCAGGGCGACCGAGGCCGCGCGGCCCATACCGGAATTGGCACCCGTCACCAGAGCGATCTTGGCTTCGTTCATGGACCTAATATAACGCCGATCCATGATTCGCCATAACGCATAAAGGCGCCTCCGGCATGCCCGGGGTTTCCCTTCGCGAGGGGCTCGTGCTATAACGGCGTCCATGACGATGACACTGGAAACGGTTCGCGGCGCGGCCTAAAGCCCCCGCGAGCGACTAGCCCTTAAGGCTTTACGGCCGCGCAATCCCGACATCTCTCCGGGCTCTCCCTGGGGGAGCCTAACTCCGGTTCTCGGGATGCGACATGAACGACACAAGCATACTCCTCGCCACCAAACTCTCTCGGTCCTACGAGAAGACGATCAAGGCCGAAGGCCTTTCCGGTAGTCTCCGTTCCCTTTTTCACAAGCGCGTCGAGACCCTCCCCGCCCTGATAGACTTCGACCTCGAGCTGCGCCGCGGCGAGATGCTCGGCGTCATCGGGCCCAACGGAGCGGGCAAGACCACCCTGGTGAAGCTGCTCTCGGGGATCATGAGGCCCGGCTCGGGCGAGCTCCGGGTCCTGGGCGAGAGGCCGCGCGATAGGTCCGAGGCCTTCCTCTCGCGCATGGCCCTCGTGATGGGCCAGAAGAGCCAGCTCTGGTGGGACCTCCCCGCGAGCGACTCCTTCCTCCTCAACCAGGCGATCTACGGCATCCCGGAGGACAGGTATCGTAGGAGCCTCGCCCGCCTCGCCGAGTCCCTCGAGGTCGAACATCTCCTCGGCGCGCCCGTGCGCTCCCTCTCGCTCGGCGAGCGCATGCGGATGGAGTTCATCGCCGCGATGCTCCACGAGCCCGACATAGTCTTCCTCGACGAGCCAACGATAGGCCTGGACGCGCCCGCCCAGAAGCGCATCCGCGAATTCCTGCGCCGGGAGAACGCCGAGCGCGGCATGACCCTCGTCCTCACCAGCCACTACATGGACGACATCCGCCGGCTCTGCCCGAGGACCATCCTGATCCTCAAGGGCCGCAAGTCCTACGACGGCCCCACGGAGGAGCTGTTCGCCGACGCCAAGGGCGGCGCCGAC
>DBTW01000004.1:3547-5885 GCA_002307245.1 Spirochaetaceae bacterium UBA1306
GCGGCGCCGACGCCAAGGGCGGCGCTGATATCGCCGACGTCGTGGAGCGGATCTACGGGAGGAAGCCATGAGGGCGGCAAACGCGTACTTCGCGGTCGCGCGCACGGCACTCTCCGACCGCCTGGCCTGGCGGGCCGATGTCTTCCTCGGCGCGGGGATGGGCGCCGCCCGCGTGGGCCTCGCCCTGGTCCTCTGGACGGCAGTCTTCGCGGGCCGCGAGTCGATAGGCGGCATGGGGCTCGGGACGATGGCGAGCTACTACCTCATCGCCGTCTTCGCCTACCAGCTCGACCAGTCGAGCGCGGTCTCGAGCGAGCTGGCCGGCGAGATCCGGAGCGGACGCTTCGGCAAGTACCTGGCGCGGCCGGTCGATCCCCTGGCCTGGTTCCTCGCGGCAGCCTGCGGGCGATCCCTGGTCCAAGCCGCGGCCGCCCTCGGCGCGGCCCTGGCCCTGGGCCTCGCCTGCATCCTCGTCGATCCGGCCTACCTCGCCCCGGCCTCGGCCCTGGGCCTCGCGGCGGCCCTCCCCGTGCTGGCCCTCGGCCTCCTCTGCCTCGCCCTCGTGAACTACATGACGGGCATCCTCGCCTTCGCCTTCCAGGATATCGGGGCCTTCCAGATCGGCAAGAACTGCGTCGTGGAATTCCTCTCGGGGGCTCTCCTGCCCCTCGCCCTGCTGCCGAGCGGCGCGCGGGAGGCCCTCGAGCTCACGCCCTTCCCCGCCCTCGCCTCCCTGCCCGCGGAGCTCATCCTGGGCCGAGGCCTCGAGGGCTACGGCCGGGAGCTGGCCCTGCTGGCGCTCTGGGCGCTCGGCCTCTGGGCTTGCGCGCGAGCGCTCTACGCCTCGCTCTCGGGGCGCTACGAGGAGATGGGATCGTGAGCGCCACACGAAGGGCGAGATCGGCCACCCGGAGCCTCCGCTGCGTCCTGACCCTTATGAAGACCCGGCTCGCCCGCGCGGCCGCCGAGTCGGGTTCCTTCTGGTCGGCCTTCATCGTCGATAGCCTGGTGTTCTGCATCCAGGCGGCGGTTTTCTGGGTCATCTACCTCAACGTCGACGACATTGGCGGCTGGGACAAGTGGCGCTCGGTTTTTTTCGTCGGCACCTTCACCCTGGTGGACGGGCTCTACATGAGCCTCTACTTCTTCGGCCTCCTCGGCATGCCGGAGGCGATCAGCTCGGGCAGGCTCGACCTCTACCTGACCAAGCCCTTCGACCCCCTGCTGCACCTGGCCTTCGAGCGCTTCAACCCCGGATCGCTCTTCCTGAGCCTGCCGGCCCTCACCCTGGTCGTCGCATCCACGGCCGCTCTTGGCTACCGCCCCGGGCCCCTCGAGATAGCGCTCTACCTGGGCGCCGTGGCCCTGATGCTGCTGCTCATGTTCGACCTGATGGTCCTCATGCGCCTGCCGGCCTTCAGGCTAAAGCGTCTCGGGGCCTTCAACGCGGCCGAGAGCGCCCTGGTGGAATTCGCGTTCAGGGTGCCGGGCTCCGCCTACCAGGGGACGCTGAAGCTGGTCTTCCGCGTGATCCTGCCCTACGGCCTCATCGCCGCCTTCCCGACCGAAGCCTTCTTCGGGTCAGCAGGCCTAGGCGGCTGGGCTGCCGCACTAGGCGTAGTCGCGGCTTTCACCGCCCTGACGCGGCTGGCCTGGAAGCGGGGGCTCGCTGCCTACGAGAGTACGGGCTCTTGATTAGTGTTACGAAGCTTATGGATCCGGATGGATGATGCGCTCGGTGCAGTAACAAAATACTCGTGCACGATTTCCGTAAATTTTTGGAAGCGAGTAATTCATTTTAATAAAACAGTATATTTTTTTTTGTTCCACAAGCTTCGTAACACTAAAAGAGGACCGGGCGATGGGATGCAAACGATCATCGCCCGGCCGCGCTCCCCCTATTGCGGCTATTGCAGCAAGCTTACTTCACGCGCTCGGCGAAGGAGCCGTCGCGGGTGTCCAGCATGATCTTGGTGCCGATGTCGCAGAAGAGGGGCACCTGGACTTCGATACCGGTATCCAGGGTAGCCGGCTTGAAGGACTTGCCGGAGGTGTCGCCCTTGATCCCGGGCTCGCAGTAGGTGATCGTGCGCTGGACGAGGATGGGCAGCACGACGCCGACGGGCTTGCTCTCGTAGAAGGTGATCTCCATCTCGAAGTCGTCGTCGGGCGAGAGGTAGCCCGCGTTGTCGCCGAGGTCTTCCTTGGCGAGCTCGAACTGCTCGAAGCTCTCCTGGTCCATGAAGACATAGGTGTCGCCGTCGATGAAGGAAAGCTTCATCTGGTGGATGTCGAGGTCGACTTCCTCGAACTTCTCGCCCGAGTCGAGGGCGACGTC
>DBTW01000004.1:6277-6810 GCA_002307245.1 Spirochaetaceae bacterium UBA1306
GTCCTGAGATCTGAAGTGACTACCATATAACCCTCGCTGGTAATTAGATTCGAGCGTATACCGGGAACGGAACGCCTCGTTGAGGCTTCTATCGCCCGAGGCTTAGCGCCTCGGGCGGCCCCGAGGGCGACATTCTACACGATTTCGCGCAAGAAGGTCACGAGGGCGGCGGCGAGGCCTTCCCTCCCCGCCAAGGCCGCGGAAAAGGCCGAAAAACCGGGCTTTATTTCGTCATAGGATCGGAGCAAGGGGAGGATGGACTCAGTCCCCGCGCGGCTCGGGAGGTCGAGCTCCCGATCGTTGATCGCCCGGAAGGGCTCCGCTACCAAAGGGAAGGACGGACCGGTGAAATAGGGACTCAGTCTTTCGAGGAAGGCCTCGACCTTGACCATCTGCTGTCTGCCCTCCTGGGGATAGGCCTGCCAGACGAAGGGCCTGCCGGAGAGGGCCGCCCGCGCCCAGGAATCTTCGCCCCGGACTATCGAGAAGTCGCAAGAGAGCAGGGCCTTGTCCCAGGTTTCCTGGGCCAGGAA
>DBTW01000079.1:0-1763 GCA_002307245.1 Spirochaetaceae bacterium UBA1306
GGTAGAGGGCCTTGGCCTTGATCTCCTTGAGCTCGGCGCTCCGGGGCTTCAGGACCGAGAGGCGGGCGAGAGCCAGGGCGAGGTCGTCGTCGGCGCCCTGGGCCGAGAAGAGCCTGGCCGCCGCCAGGTAGGCCTCGGCGGCCTCGGCGCGCTTACCGGCCTGGTCCCAGGCGCGAGCCTCGTTCATGCGGTAGAGGGCCTGCTCCGAGTCGAGGTCGGCCGCGGCTTTGTAGTCGGCCGCCGCCCCCGCGAAGTCGCCGAGGCCGAAGCGGGCGTGGCCGGAGAGGCAGAGGAGCCGCGTGTTGTCGCGCCTTGTCGGCAGGAGGTCGGCCAGGGCATCGCGGAGCTCGAGGTAGCGGCCGCGCAGGTAGAGGAGGTTGGCCTTCTCCTCGGCCGCGTCGCTATTCCCGGGCTCGAGGGCGAGGCAGGCGTCGAGGGCTGTCTCGGCCTCGTCCTCGAGGCCGAGGCGCAGGGCGCATTCGGCCTTCAGGAAGAGCTCGTCGGCGCCCAGGGCCCTGCGCCGCTCGACCTTGCGCAGCTGCACGGAGGCCTCGAGGCACTCGCCCATCGAGAAGAAGGTCAGGGCGAGGCGGCGCCTCGTCTCCGTCGCGGGGAGGATGTAGTAGTTCCAGCGGTAGTACCAGGTCTCGACCTCGGCGGCCCGCGCCTCGAGCATGCAGGACCGCAGCTCGAAGCCGGCCTTCGCCGCGGAGCCGCCGGCGTCGTAGTTCTGCCCGGCGAAGGCTATGTGCCCGCGGCCGAAGGTCTCGTCGACGGCCTCGGCGACCCAGGCGTCGTCGACGACGAGGGTGAAGTGGCTCCCGTGGCCGATGACCCGGAGCGAGAAGGCCTCCTCGCCCTCGGCCCGCGGGGGCAGCTCGGTCCAGGCGACGAGGGGCCTCGGGCTGCCGTTGAACACGACGTCGAGGCGGAAGAAACCGTCGTTAGAGACGAGGGCCGCGTAGAAGTTGCCCTCGTCCTGATAGCGGAAGAGGAAGCCGCAGGCCGAGTGGGCCTGGCCGGCGGGGAAGGCGAACTCGCCCTCGAGGACGAAATCCGAATGCCGGTAGAGGGGCGCCTCCGTCCAGGCGAAGAGGTCGGGCCGCGAGAGCTCGAGCAGGAGGCGGCCTTCCCCGGCCCGCTCACCGGCGAGGTAGCGGGCCGAGTAGCCGGTCTCCCTCGCCTCGAGGAAGCGCCCGCCCTTGGGGCCGTCGAGCGTGGCGATCCAGAGCTCCTCCACGAGGGAGCCCGGCTCGGGCGCGTCATCGGCCTTGAACAGGCGCTTTATGAACTCGAACATGCGGATCTCAGCCTTACGGCGCGTAAATTATGAGAAGGGGACAGGGAGCCCGCGGAGAGGAAGAGGAGATTACGGAGAAGATGGGAGAGACGGGGGAAAGGAGCAAGCGAGCATGAATCATGATCGATCTTTTTCCGCGTCCCCATCTCTCTTCCTCCCCGCTCTCCGTGTCGTTCTTTTTAGGCGACCTCTACTTTCCCCGGCGTTCGAGGTGGAGGGTGGCGGTCGGCCGGTCGGTGAGTTCGGAGGGCCCGAAGTACTGGATGCCTCCCGGGAGCCTGTAGTTCGAGCTCTCGGCCCACTTGTCCCTCTTGGAGGCGAAGCTCAGGAAGGGCGCCCCGTCCAGCTCGACGAGAGCCTTCTTGATGACCGGCTTGTCCGCGCCGTGGCGCCGCTCCATGTTCATCATCGAGACGAGGGGCACGCCGCCCGCGATCCACTTGTCGGCGCTCGCGGTGAGGTT
>DBTW01000079.1:2036-22977 GCA_002307245.1 Spirochaetaceae bacterium UBA1306
CACCGAGGAGAGGTAGCCGGTGAGGCTCGAGGCCGCGAGGACGAAGGCCGTGTAGCCGAGGGAGTAGCAGTAGTCGGCGTCGAAGTTGGAGGGAAAGCCGCAGCGGCCCTCGTAGCCGAAGAAGTGCGTCTGGTAGTCGAACTTGCCGCGGTAGGCGCCGGCGGCGGCGAGGTCCTTGAGGCGGCTCCGGGTCATCTCGACGATGAGCTTCTCGGTCTCGATGCGCGATACCTGCACGTTGCCGTGGGGGTCGCGGTCCCAGAGCAGCTGCTCCTGGATGCCCTGGGGCAGGCTCTCGAAGAGCCGGGCGGAGGGCTCGGTGAGGCGCTCGAGGATGAAGGCCTTGTGGTCGACGAAGCTGTTCAGGGCCTTGAACTCGTGCTCCTTGGCGGCGAGGATGTCGTTGATCTCGCCGATGAGGAACTTGACCTCGGGGACGAACTCGATGAGGCCCTCGGGGATGAGGACGACGCCGAAATTCTCGCCCTTCTCGGCGCGGACCACGACGGACTTCACGACCTGGTCGATCACCTGGCCCAGGCTCATCTTCCTCTGCTCGACCTCCTCGGAGATGAGGCAGACGTTGGGCCTGGTCTGGAAGGCGCACTCGAGGGCGATGTGCGAGGCGGAGCGGCCCATCAGCTTGATGAAGTGCCAGTACTTGCGGCTCGAAGCCGCGTCGCGGCAGATGTTGCCGATGAGCTCGGAGTAGACCTTGGTGGCCGTGTCGAAGCCGAAGGAGGTCTCGATGGCCTCGTTCTTGAGGTCGCCGTCGATGGTCTTGGGGACGCCGACCACGGCGATGGGCTCGCCCTTGGAGGCGAAGAACTCGGCGAGGAGGGCGGCGTTCGTGTTCGAGTCGTCGCCGCCGACGACGACCACGGCGTCGAGCCTACGGCGCTTGGCGGTCTCGAGGGCCTTGGCGAACTGCTCGGGGGTCTCGATCTTGGTGCGGCCGGAGCCGATGAGGTCGAAGCCGCCGGTATTGCGGTACCTGTCCACGAGCGCCGAGTCGATGTCCATGCACTTGTCGTCGACCAAGCCTCCCGGGCCCCCGCGGAAGCCGAAGAGCTCGGAGGCGGGGTTGGCCGCCTTAAGCCCGTCGTAGATGCCGGCGATGACGTTATGGCCGCCCGGCGCGGGGCCGCCGGAGAGGATGACGCCGATCTTCAGGGCCTTGCGGATGCCGGGATTGGAGCCTTCGGAGAGCGTGACGGTAGGCAGGCCGTAGGTTCGGGGAAAGGTGGCCCTGAGGCGGTCCCGGTCGGTTTCGGGCTCGGCTGCGCTCCCTTTTACCGCCACGACCTTATCTATACTGCCCCTGAGGATGGCGGGCAGCTTGGGCGCATAGGCGAAACGAGCGCTCTGGAGGGGGGAAAATTCCATATCGATCTCCTTCGAAGGAATGTCGGGAGGGATTCTATCTAAAATGGACGAATGAGTGAAGAGCCGCTGCGCTCGCCTCCGCTGCCGGACGCCAACCGGGACAGGGCCCTCCCTTCGTTATATACTGCCTGCGTGCAATCGGCGCTCATACTCGTCATCCTGACCCTGGCCCTACTCTCGGGCCCCTCGGCCTTCATTCTCCTCTTGCTGACGCATCGCAGGACCGGAGAGCCTTCGTTGCGCCCCCTGGCCCTCTGCTTGCTGGGGCTCTGCCTGATAGTGCTTGGCAATTCGTTCAGCTTCGCGCTGAACAGCGTCCTCCGGATTGGTAGTCTCCGCGTCGAATACCTCATCATGAACGAAGTCTTCATCTCGGCCCTCATGACGGGCGCCTTCCTCTGCCTCTTCGTTCTCGCCTGCGCCCGACTTTCGGTCAGCCTGAGGATGCGAGGCCTTTTCTGGTCGATCACGGCCCTATTCGTCTTCATCGCGCTGTCGCTTCCCGCCCTCGCGGGCGGCCCGAGCCGGACAGGCCTGGGATACGGGTACCTGGCCTCGATCGGCTATATCGTCCTCTGCCAGTCCTACGCTCTCTTCATCGTGCTCCGGCATCGGGAAGGGCTCCCTTCGCCCTACCGCGGCTTGCTGCCCCCCTTCAACGCAGTCCTCCTGGCGATCGGGCTCGCCTCCATCGCGAACAGCCTCCTCCATCTCGGGCCCCTCCCCCCCGGCCCCGAAATTCCCTCCTCGCCCTTCTTCTTCCTCGCGATCAACCTGTCCATCATCTTCATCTGTGCCAGGCTCCTCCTCTCCCCCGAGAAGGCCCGCTCCTCCCCCCCGGCCTCGGCCGCCGAGGCGATGCCCGAGCTCGGGCTCTCGAGGAGGGAGCGCGAGATCCTTCCGCTGCTGATCGAGGGGCTCTCGAACGAGGAGATCTCGGAGCGGCTCTTCATATCGCCGCACACGGTCAAGAACCACGTCACGAGCATCTTCCGGAAGGCCGGTGTCTCGAGCCGATTCGAGCTCTTGAAGCGCCACTCCTCCTCGGCCTAGTCAGGGTGTTGAAATCTGCAATTGCACTGCAGGTCGTTGAAAAGCATCGAGTTTTTCAACGACCTGCCTAGGAATCGCTTCCTAGGCCTCCGTCCCCGATCGGGAAGGGAAGGGGAAGGGCGGCCGATGGGCGGGGATGCTCGCGCTTCATATGCTCGAATCCCGAGGAGCGATACATGAAAAGCGGCTCGAATCGCCTAGACTACCTGGACAACCTGAAGTCTTTCGTCATCTTCCTCGTCGTCGTCATGCACTCGAACGTGACCTACAGCGGCTACGGGGGATGGTACTACAAGGAGGGGGACAGCTCGGCCCTGGACCTGCCGTCGCGCCTCGTCTTCGGCCTCTACGGTGGCTTCACGCAGGCCTGGTTCATGGGGACGATGTTCTTCCTGGCTGCCTTCTTCGCCACAAGCTCTCTCGCGAAGAGAGGCGGTCGGGCTTTCGTTCGGGAGCGCATGTTCCGGCTCGGCCTGCCCCTTCTCGTCTACGCGCTCCTCGTCGAGCCCTTCATCGAGATCGTCCTTCTCGGCTGGGCGCCTTCCCGCAGCGCCGCGGGCGCCTGGGAGGCCTACCTGGGCTACCTGAGCTCCTTCCGCTGGACCTACGGCACGGGACCGCTCTGGTTCGCCGAGGTCCTTCTCGTAGCCAGTCTCCTCTACGCGGCCTGGAGGAAGCTCAGGCCCGAGAGGAAGGCCTCCGCCGGAGCTCCTCGCGACCGGGTCCTGCTCCTCATCATGGCGGCCACGGCACTGGCGGCCTTCGCGATCAGGCTTTTCTTCCCGGTGGGCAGGAGCGTCGCGAATCTCCTCCTCGGCTATTTTGCCTCTTATGTCGCGCTCTTCCTCCTCGGCATCGACGCCGGGGAACGGGGCTGGCTCGAGGCCAGCGCCGAGGGCCGCGACCTGCGATGGTTCCGGCTCGTTCTGTATATCGCGCCTTCGCTGCTGGGAATCCTCGTCATGGTAGGAGGGTGGGCCAGCGGCGATGAGGATATGTTCGGCGGGCCGAATTGGCAGAGCCTCGCCTACTGCTTCTGGGAGTCCTTCGTCGCCATAGGCTTCTGCCTCGGCATTACGGCCTTCTTCCGAAGGTATTTCGATCGCTCGAGCCCTTTCTCGAGGACCCTCGCGGCGAATTCCTTCGGGATCTACATGTTCCACGCGCCGGTCCTGGTCGCGATCTCGCTCTTCCTGAAGGAATGGGGCGCCCATCCCCTCGTGAAGCACGCCCTGGTCGCGCCAGCGGCCTATGCCGCGACGCTCGCCCTCACCGCCCTCGTTATGCGCCGCGTCCCGGGACTCCGAGCCATCCTCAAATGCTAGGCCTTGGTGGCGGTCTCTATCTCTTCCTTGGCCAGGGGTCTGAGCACGCGCACCGAGGTCTCGCTCGTGCGCACGACCAGCTCCTTGCCGTCGGGGCTGCGGGCGCCGAGTATCTGGACGATCGGGTAGCGTGGGTTCTCGGGATTCACGTCGACGACCACGGCGCTCTTGCCGCTTGTCAGCATGACCTGGGTGCCGATCGGGTAGATCGAGAGGCTGTAGACGAGGGCGCGGATCACCAGGTCGTCGTACTGCTTGCCCTCGTTCTTGAGGATATCGACCATTCCGGAATAGCCGTCCTTCGCTTCCTTGAAGGGTCTGTTGGCGGTGACGGCGTCGAAGGAGCAGGCGACCATGATGATCTTGGAGTATAGGGATATCTTATCGGCGGTCAGGGCTCGGGGATAGCCCGAGCCGTTCACTCGCTCGTGGTGCTCGAGGGCCGCGAGGCATACTGCCAGAGGTATTTGCTTTTCCTTTAACAAATTATAACCGAGTACGGGATGGGCCGTAATGGATTTCCTCTCCTGGGGCGAAAGGGCTCGGCCGGCCATGTAGAGCTGGGGAGGAAGCCTGACCATGCCTATCTCGTGGAGGGCGGCGGCGGCGCCCAGCTCGATCAGCTTGAACTGGGGCAGCTTGATCGTCGCCCCGAGGATTATCGAGTAGATCGAGGTCCTGACCGCATGCGAGACGAGGTAATTCTTGTGCTGCGGGGCGAGGGACTGGGCGCGCAGTACGAAGCGCTTGTTCTCGTTCAAGACCTGGCAGAGGCTCTTCATCCGCTCGGTGAGGGCCTTGTAGTCGAGTTCGGTCTTCGTGACGAAACGGGTATACAGCCCGTCCATATAGGCGGTGAAATCGGAGTAGAAGGCGAGGATGCTCTCGATCCTCTCCTTGTCGCCGGCCCCGTCGGGGATGATCGAGGGGGCTTCGGCCTCCTCGCCCTCGGCCTTGGTCTCGTCGGCCGCCGCCTCGTCCAGGAGGATGCCGGCCGTCTTCGCCTCGCGGAACTCCCACTGGGTCATGCGCTTGATGAGGGCCTCGTCGACCGGCGTTTCGGGCGCGAGCAGCACGAAGCCATCGTCGAGAAAGAGGGGCTTCGAGAAGAAGATTTTAGGCCTTAAGTCTTTTAGAGCAATACTGTTCATAGCCTACCCTTGACCCCACACAACCCTATCGCTAAGCTCGTTATCGAGCTGTCGGAAGCATCGAGGCTCTTCGCGTCGTCGATAGAGGCGGGAACATGTCCTTTCTATTATAGGAGCGGCGTTGCATGAAATTTAGGACAATTTTCATTCTTTTTAACGTCGTGATCCTAGCGTCCTTCCTTTTTGTCTTTCTCCTGCCCATTATGCTGCTCGGGCCGAGCTCCTCGCTCGAGTTTTGGAAGGGTAATTGGTACCTCGCCCTCCTCTTCCTAGCCCTGCTCGGAGGCCTGAACGCCTTTTTCCTCGCCAACCGAAAGACTTTCGTCCTGGTCGAGCGCGAGGACTGGAGCGCGCTTTCCGCCCACCTCGTCGCCCTGATGTTCCCCAAGGGCCGCTTCAGCATGAGCCGGGTTCGGCTTCTCGTCAACGCCTACCTCCTGCAGTCGGACATAGCCGGCATCGAGCGCCTCGAGGCCGAGCTCGGGGCCAAGCGGCCGGATATCCTGCGCAAGAACGCCCTGCTCTTCGGCGTCACGCGGCTCCTGCGCAACCGCAGCGACGAGGCTGAAGCCTTCTTCGGCAGGTACCTCGACGCCAAGGACGCGGAATCCCGCGACTGGCTGCGCTTCGACTACGGCTTCAGCCTCGTCCTCCAGAAAAAGGGCGCACCGGCCATCCCCTACCTCGAGGAGGGGCTTTCGTCCCGCGATTCCGTGCTCTGCCTCCTCGCCGCCTACCTCCTGGGCTCCATCGGCGTAGGTTCAGCCCCCGACGCGGCCGCGGGAGCCTCCCTCGCCGCCGAGGCCGACTCTGCCCGGACGCGGCTCCGCAAGCGCTATGCCAGCTCGAAATGGAACAAGGAAGTCGAGCGAGCCAAGAGCGAGGTGCATATCGTGATCCTCTCGAAGCTCATCGACGACGCCGGGCGCTGGCTCTACGAGGCCCCGGCGAAGGAGCCGATGCCAGAATGAATCGCCTCGCCCAACGCGCCCTCGCTCTCGTCGCGTCCGGCGCCTTCGCGCTCTCGGCCCTCGGGCTCGGGGCCGAAGCCGCGCCGCCCCCCGACCTCAAGGAGGGCTTCAGGGCCGAGCCAGGCCTCTATGTCTCAAGCGCCTCGGGCACGGGGAGCAGCGCCCAGGAAGCCGAGGGCAAGGCGAGGAGCGCCGCCCTCCACGGCCTCTTCGCCGGCCTGGGCAAGGACGGCCTCTTCGCCGAAGTCTTCGCCGCCTCGCCTCCCCTGGGCCTATCCTTCGTCCTGGCCGACTCATCCAAGTCCGGCGGCTCCTTCCGGGCCCTCGTCGTTCTCAAGGTCGACGAGGAATCGCTGCGCATCATCGAGCGCGGGCCCTACCTCGCGGCCGCCCTCTCCCTCCTCGACAAGGCCGAGACCGCATCGAACGAGGCGGAAGCCCGCAGGTCCGATGGCGCCGCCGCCGAGTCCAAGGCCGATCTCGGCTCGGCCCTCGGCCTCTACGGCATGGCCGCCGACTCCAGCCGCGCCGCCCTGGCCCTCGTGGATCCCGTCAGCGACCCCAGTATCTTCTCGAGCCAGGGCAAGCGCACCGCTCCCGAGCTGAAGAAGGGCCTCGCCGCCACCCTCGCCGAGGCCCAGGCGGGCATCGAGCGGGTCAAGCAGGCCGAGGCCGCCCTAGCGGCCGACGCCTCGAGCCAAGCCGCCCTCGACGTCGCCGATACGGTCGTCAAGGCCGCCGACGCCGCCCAAGCCCTCCTCGACGAGAATGCGAGCCTCCTCGGCGATCTGGGCGCCTATGACGCCGACCGTCTTTCCCCACTGCGCGATCGCCTCGACCTTCAAAGGCGCTCCCTTTCCGATGCGAAGCTGGCCCTCGATCGAGCCAAGGCGGCCGTCCTCGACCCCAGCTTCGCCGCCGACAAGCTCGAGTTCGCGAAGAGGCGCCTCGCCACGGCCGACGCCTCCCTGGCGGCCGCCTATCGCAATGTCGACCGCGAGATACGCGATCCGGCCGTCCGACGGGCCGCCCGCGCGAGGACCCTTCGCTGGGCCCTCCTCCACGAGCCCCGTGAATATCTTTCCTTGCGCTCCTACCTGCCCTTCGGAGTGGCGGCTGGTGAGGGCTCCAGCGCCGAGCCCCTCCAGCTCATAGCCGGCCTCGAGGGGGCCTTCGGCTTCGGGCATGGCGGCGTCTGGCTACGGAGCCGAGCGCGTTTCTCCGGCCTCGACCTCGAGCCGGGCGTCGATGGCGGGGAGCAGTCTGTCGTCACGCAGTCCTTTGACTTCGGCGTCTGGGGGAAGAGCCTCGTCTTCGCCGGCTATGCCTGGGATTGGCGCCGGGCTGTCGATGATGCTTCGTATCGCTCCAATGGCTTGGTCGAGGCAGGCTTCGGCGGAGTGTACGGACATGGCCAGGGCGAGGAGCGCTTCCAAAGGGCCGATTGGATCATCTCCCTCAATTACCAGCTGCCCGGCGATATGGACGGCTTCAAGCTCTGGAATGTCCTCAATCCGGGACTGGAGACTCAGCTGCGCCTAGGCAGGCTGGGTATCCTGGAAGCCTCGGCCTCCAATAGGCTCGAGCGTATCGGCGAGGACGAATACGTCTCGGTCCTGAGCTGGGCCGTCGGACTCGGCCTGCGCCTGCCCGCGCCCTTCGCTTTCGGGGCGGAATACGGCGGAAGCTATATCAGGCCTTTCGACGCGGAGGACGACAAGCTCGGCGAGGCTCTGGACCGTGGCACGGGGCGATTCCGGTTCTTTGTGCAATACTCGATCTAGCCTGCCCTAAATAATCGCCTTTTTCGCTCCGATACTCGGAACGGATGAGCTTCCCCGAATCACCCTCGCGCGCCTTCGTCCGCGCCTGCCTCTCCCTCTTCGTCGCCGCCGTCTTCCTGCCGGGAGCCGTGGCGGCTGAGTCCGTGTACCATACCCTGGCCAAGGGCGAAACCCTGTATTCGATCGCGCGGAGCTATGGCGTCAAGCCCGAAGCCATCGAGAAGGCCAATTCCATCAGCGACCCCGCCAAGCTCAGGGTCGGCACGAAACTGCTCATTCCCGGCGCCTCGGCTTCGCCCGCCGCGGCCGTGCCGGCGGCCAAATATAAGGTAGAGAAGGGCGACACCCTCTTTTCGATAGCCAAGGCCCATAGCCTTAGCCTGGATGCCCTCCGGTCCGCGAACAAGCTTACCAGCTCCTCGGTGATCAAGCCGGGTGACCTACTCGTCCTGCCGGGGATCGCCGATCCAGCTTCGCCCGCGCCCGATCCGGTCGCGCCCGCGGGCGGGGCGACCACCGTCGCCGCGGACCCCGCGCCGCCCACGCCCACGCCCACGCCCACGCCCAAACAGCCCGCGCCCGCGATGCCCGAACCCGTCAAGACCTCCGCCAAGGCCGTGAGCTCCGGCCTGTCCTGGCCCTGCGAGGGGCAGATCCTCTACCTCGACGGCAAGGCCTACGGGATCGTGATCCGCTCCAAGCTGGGCTCCGCTCAGCGGGCCGTAGCCGCCGGCACTGTCTCCTCGGCGGGACCTTATCGCGGCTACGGGAACGTGGCCTTCGTGCTTTCCCGGACGGGGTATATCTACGTCTACGGCGGCAACGACAGCCTATCCGTTCGCGCCGGGGATCGCATAATCGCCGGCCAGGAGCTCGGGAAGATAGGCATGGACGCGAAGCAGGGCGGCCCGGCGGCGTATTTTTTCGTATTCAAGAACGGCGAAGCGGTCGACCCCGCCCGCGCTCCCAGGGACTGAAGCTCCCGCCCGGCCTCGGCGCCTTAAGCTAGTTCGTGCATCGCGTTTCGAGTTCGATTTTCGCGGAAAAAATTTGCAGCGGCGCCGGATTTGAGTATGCTTTGTCTTGCCCTTGGTAAAGCGGTTTTTCATCAGGGCTCCCTCGAGTTTCGAGGGCCAGGCTTAGCGCGATCGGTAAAGGTGGGATCGATGACAGAAGGGATGTCCCCGAGGCCGCCTCAATCCAAGAGGAAGAAAGTCAAGACGGCCCTGGCCGTGGCCAAGAAGAAGCCGAAACACCCCAAGGAAAGCGATCCCCTCGCTTTATACCTCAAGCAGATATCCCGCTTCGCCCTCCTCACCGCCGAGGAGGAGCTGCAGATAGGCGAGCGCATCCAGAAGCTGCGCGCCATGTCCACCGATCCGGCATCCGAGGAGGCCGATCGCGAGAAGGCCCGGCTCGACCTCATCGAGGTCAAGAACCGGATGATTTCGTCCAACCTGCGCCTCGTCGTATCGATCGCCAAGAACTACCAGCACCGCGGACTGGGGCTCCTCGACCTCATAGACGAGGGCAACATCGGCCTCATCGAGGCCGTGGACCGCTTCGACTATACCCGCGGCTGCCGCTTCTCGACCTACGGCACCTGGTGGATCAGGCAGGCCATCATCAAGAGCCTCGCCGACAAGGGCCGCGTCATCCGCATCCCCATCCATATGCTCAACACGATCAAGAAGTGCTACTTCGTCGCGAAGCAGCTCACGCAGGAGCTGGGCCGCGACCCCCGCCCCGAGGAGCTGGCCGACAAGCTGGGGATGGACGCCAAGAAGGTCAAGGAGATCATGAAGCTCTCGCAGGAGACGGCCAGCCTCGACACGACGGTGGACGAGGACAACGTCACCCACCTTTCGGACCTGATCAAGGACGAGAACGTGGTGGAGCCCTTCGAGGAAGTCTTCTCCATGGCCATCCAGGACACCCTGAGCGACGTCCTCCAGAACCTGAGCCAGCGCGAGATCACCATCATCAAGCTGCGCTACGGCCTCAACGGCGAGGGTCCCCGCACCCTCGAGGAGACGGGCAAGCTCCTCGGGATCACGCGCGAGCGCGTGCGCCAGATCCAGGAGAAGGCCATCCAGAAGCTCAAGGAGCTCAAGGAGCTCTCGGAGTACCAGGGCAGCCTGTAGGGTCCCGTTCCCGCTTCCTTCCCGCCCGCCGGCCCGTCCTTCCCTTCCGACTAATTCACCGGCTTCAGCAATCCCGCCAGCTCGGCCTTGCCGCGCTTGGCCGCCACGTCGGAGGCCGTCTCGCCCGAAAGGTTCTTCGCCGATCTGTCCGCGCCGGCCGTGAGGAGCCAGGAGGCGGCCTCGGCGTTGCCCGCGAGGGCGGCGTAGTGCAGCCAGCCGTTGCCCAGCTTATCCTTGGAGCCTATGCCGGCCGCCGTGACGAGGGCCTTGAGCGAGTCCTGGCCCGAGGCCATCGCTATGGAGGCCGGGGTCTCGCCGTCCTTGTCGCGGGCGAAGACGTCGGCCCCCGCCTTGGCGAGGCGGAGCGCCAGTTCGCGGCCGGCCGTCCCGGCGCGCATGGCGGCGTGGAGGCTCGTGGCGGCGAAGCGGTCGCGGGCGTCCACCCTGGCGCCGATCGCGATCGCGAGGTCGACGAGATCGGGCGAGGCCGCCTGGTCGACCAGTATCCGGAGCGGGGCCTTGCCGTCCGGGTCGGCTTGGTTCACGTCGGCCTGGGTGAGGATCACCTTGAGTATGGCCGGGGCCTTCTTGATGGCCACGGAGAGCGGCGAGTCCCCCTCGGAGTCGCGGGCCATGATGGAGGCCCCGGCGCCGACGAGGGTGCGCGCGGACTCGGAGTCGCCCATCGCTGCGGCCTCGAGCAGGGGGGTCTTGCCGTTGTAGTCGCGGGCGTCCACATCGGCGACGGCGGCGAGGAGGTCCCGCTCGAGGTCGTAGGCCGAGGAACGCACCGCCACCGAGAGGGGCACGGCGCCGCGACTGTCGCGGGCGTCCGGATCGGCGCCCTTGTTGATGAGGAACTTGAGGGACTCGCGGTCGCGCTTGCGCACGGCCTGGTGCATGGGCGTCTCCCCGGCGAAGTCGCGGGCGTTGAGGTCGGCCCCCGCCAGGGCGAGGACGGGCAGGCTCTTTCGCGCTGCCCAGAGCACGGAGGCGTGGAGGGCGGTATCGCCCATCGCGTCGCGCGCGGAGAGGGAGGCGCCCAGGTTGAGGAGGGCCTTCGCGGCCTCGGCCGAGTCGGCCTTGACGGCCTGGTGCAGGGCGGTCTCCCCGGCGGCGTTGGCCGCCTCGAGGGGGGCGCCCTTCTGGGCGAGGAACTCCACGGCCGCGGGGAGGTTGCGCTTGGCCGCGTGGTGGAGCGGGGCGTCGCCGTTGGCGTCGCGGCTGGCCATGGTGGCCGGGGTGAAGAGCCAATCGACGGGGCCGCCCGCCGCGGTGAGGGCTATCGAGAGGGGCGAGTCGCCCCGCACGTTGGAGGCGAAGATGTCCGCCTTGGCGAGGAGGAGGGCCTCGCCCTGGGGCCTCAGGGACTGGCGCACGGCGATATGCAGGGCCGAGTCGCCGGCGTTGTTGCGGGCGTTCACGTCCGAGCCCTTGGCGATGATCATCGCGACGGCGTCGGGCGCGGCCTTGAGGGAGACCGCGATGGCGAGGGGCGCGTTGCCGTAGTTGTCCCGGGCCCGCACGTTGGCCGGGCTCAGGATTGCGTCGAGGGCGTCGGGGCCGAGGGCTATCGCCACCGACAAGGGGCTCTCGCTGCGGCCGTTGACGAGGAAGATGTCGGAGCCGGCCTCGAGCAGGGCCTTCGCGTAGTCGAAGCGCTTGGCCCTGAGGGCTAGGTGCAGGGGGGCGTCGCCCGCGGCGTTCTGGGCGTCGAGCGGGGCCTTCGCGGCTATGAGGGCCTTGATCATGTCGATGGGATAGCCGACCTGGATGGCCACGTGCAGGGGCGTGTTGCCGTTGCGGTCCTTGAGGGCCGGGTCGGCCCCGTACTTGAGGAGGAGGGCGACTCCGCCGGCTCGGCCTTCCTCGGGCAGGGCGATGTGGAGGGGACTGTTGTCGAAGCCGTCGCGGACGTTCGGGTCGGCCCCGCCCTTCAGGAGCATCTCGGCGCCCTCGAGCCAGCCCGCGCGCACGGCCTCGTGGAGGGGGGCCGAGCCCGCCCCGTTGCGGATGTTGGGATTGGCCTTGCGGGCGAGGAGGAATTCTACGAAACCCTTCTGCCGATGCGCCACGGCCTGGTGGAGGGGCGTGCCGCCGTCCTCGTAGCGGAGGTTGCCGTAATCCAGGGCGCGGGCGGCCTGCGAGAACCAGGCGAAGTCCGCGAAGGAGCTGGTGCCTCCCTTGAGGACGAGGATTTCGGCCTCGCGCGCGGCCTCGATCCGGTCCGGGTGGAGGAGGGCCAGGTCGAGGGGAGTGCGGTTCGAGGCGTCCTTGATATTGGGGTCGGCCCCCGACGCGAGGAGCCGGGTGCTCTGGTCCTCCATGAGCCGGTCGGCCGCGATATGCAGGGCGGTCTTGCCGTCCTTGCCCTTGGCGTTGACGTTCTTGGGGTTGAAGGCCGCGCTGAGGGTTTCCCCGCCCTTCGCGAGCACGGCCTCGAGGGCGCTCACGCCCGCGGGATCTACGCTGCTAAGGTCCGCGCCCTTGTCCACGAGGATCCTGACGCAGTCCACGGCGCCCTTGTCGATCGCGAGCCTGAGGGGGCTCAGTCCCGACTTGTCCAGGACCTCGGTCCTGGCGCCGAGGACGACGAGGAGCTCGACGGTCTTGGCCGAACCCTTTTCGACGGCCCGGTGGATGGGATAGGAGCCCTGGGCGTCGGGGGTATTGAGCTGGTCCTGGCTGGCGAAGAAGGTCTTGATCCCGCCTTGGTCGTCCGCGGCGATGAGATCGGCCAGATTTGGCTTGGGCTGCTCGGGAACCGGCTCCGGCGCGGGCGCGGGAGCCGGGGCGCTGACGCAGGACGCGATGAGCGACGCCGACGCGATCGCGAGGAAAAGCGCGATTCGGGCTAGGCGCCCTCTTGCCAGCCGTCCCTTGCCTTCGCTTCGCTCGATCATGGGTGTATCTCCTTGGGCGCCTCGGCGCGGTCGCCGGGACGTCTTGACCCGGCTTTCTTATTGTACCACTTCGGGGCCGGGCCGCCAATCGCGACGCGCGGCTCGAGGCGGCCCTCGGCGCTTGCGAAACGGGCGCCGAAGGCCGTACACTCCATAGCCATGACGCTCGGATCCTTCATGCCCGCCTCCTCTCCCTGGCCCGCCGCCCTCGCGGCCCTCGCGCGAGAATTCCCCGGCCACGAGTTCATCCTCGATCCCGCCGAGGCCCGAGCCGCCCTGCCGCGCCTCGACGCGATCCTCGCCCTCAGGCTCGAGCGCGAGGCCTACGAGGCGGCGAGCTCGCTTCGGGCCGTCTTCGTCCCCTTCACCGGGCTCAACCACCTCCCCGCCGAGCTCCTCCTCGGGCGGGGAGCGCGCGTCTTCAACGTGCACGGCAACGCGGAGTCGGTCGCCCAATGCGCCATAGCCATGACCCTGGCCTTCTACGGCCGCACCGTCGAGTTCCACGAGGACCTGCGCGCGAAGCGGTGGCACGGCTTCTGGGTGGGCAAGGGCGCCGAGGACGAGTGGTCCTCGATCTATGGGCGCCCCGCCGCGGTCTTCGGCACGGGCGCCATCGGCACGGCTATCGCGCGCATCCTCAAGGCCTTCGACTGCCCCGTGGTCGCTTATCGGCGCCATTCCGAGCTGCCCCTTCCTCCCTGCTTCGACCGGGCCGAGGGCGATTTCCGCGCCGCCGTCGACGGGGCCGAGCTGCTCTTCATCGCCCTCCCCCTTACGCCCGCCACCGAGGGCCTCTTCTCCAAGGAGTTGCTTGCCGGCGCCAAGGGGAAATTCCTCGTGAACGTGGGCCGCGGACCCATCGTCGACGAGGAAGGCCTCTACCTCGCGCTGCGGGACGGGATTCTCAAGGGCGCGGCCATCGATACCTGGTACCAGTACCCGCAGGGCGGCGCGACCGAGGGGGCTCCCTCCCGCTTCCCCATCCACGAGCTGCCCAACGTGCTGCTCTCGCCCCACGTCGGGGGCAGCACGCGCGAGGCCGCTCCCCGCAACCGGGAGGAGACTCTGGCCAATATCCGCGCCTGGCTTTCAGGGGAGGCCTGCGGCAACGAAGCAAAGCTTCGCGAGCTCTACTAGCCTGGGGCGCGTCTGGCGAATTCCGTCCAAACTGTGCAGATCGCTTGGCATTCTTGGCGGACTCGAGCTCCTGTATCGGACTATGGTACTGCGCGAGTCCCGACCGGTCCCTGATGGCCGGTTGCGGGACCAGCACGTTCCGGTAAGGAGATGTCATGAAGATCAAGCTTTTCGGATCATTGGCAGTCGCGGGACTCGTCCTCGCCCTCTCGGGCTGCGCGAGCACCGGAGGCCTGCCTCGCTTCGGCGCCGAGATCGGCGCCAAGTCCGTCCCCGTCGTCGGGACCCAGAGGATCCCGTACACCAAGGTCGCCAGTTACTTCGGCTACGTGAAGCCGGGCGCCCCCGCCGACGCCACCGTCGATGGCAAGAAGATGTACTATCTCTACGTCTGGATACCCCTCGTCGCCCCCGAGATCGGCATCCGAATGGTCTCCCCCGCCCCCAAGGGCGCCGAACCTAAGGATGGCGACTTCGTCTCCTCGGCTTGGAACGACGGCAAGGCCGATACAGCCAGCTACTTCGATACTTGGGTCTCGTGGGAACGCTCCGCCGAGGTCCTCTCGGAGAAGGACATCGTAGCCAAGGGGGCGAGCGGCAAGTGGCTCAAGTTCGACTCGAACGACGACTCGAGCGAGCTGCCCGCGCAGCCCAGCGGGAGCAAGTACAACTCCCTCCTCCGCATCGTGAGCGATACCGGCAACCCGCTAAAGTCGCTCGTCCGCGGCCTTTATCGCATCGGCTTCACCACCTACAAGGTCGGAGAGGTTAAGGGAAGCTTTCTCGCCCAGGTCGGGGCGCCGATAGACATTCCCGGAGTCGTGATCGGCTCCTCGCTCGACGAGGTCATGGCCAAGGCGACCGCCAAGTGATCGACGCGGTGTCTCGGGGCTTAGCCCCGGGACACCCAGGGCGCCTCGGCCCTCAGCGACCCGAAGGCCTCCCTCGCCTCCGCGACATCGCGTAGGCCCAGGAGCGCCGCCAGGCCGAGGGCACGCGCCATTTGGTAGGCGCGGCCCATCGCCTTCTCGTGGGCCAGCGCCGCCTCGATGTCCTCGCGGGCTTCGGGAAGGTCGAGCTCGAGGCCGAGCCAGGCGCGGAAGAAGAGTATCTCGGCGATCGCCGGCCGGCAGGCCGAGGCCATCGCCCTGTCGAACGCCGCTCCCATGCCCTCCATCTCCGTCAGCCGATCCGCCTTCGAAGCCGAGGCGAGGGCGCGCGCGGCGTGCCGAAGCGCCCGAGCCTCCTCGACGCCCGCCATCCCGGACCAGGGGGGGAGCTCCAGGATCCCGAGCTCCCTCGCGGCCAAGGCGTAGTCGCGGTCGAGGTAGGCGCGTTCCGCCCTGAGGGCCTTGGGGACGAGTCGCTCTTCCTCCATCATCCCCGCCCTTTCCGCGCAGGCGAGGAGCGCGTCGGCCTCGTCGTCGCGCCGCCGATGCCAGGCCGCGCGATATCCGTAGAGGATAGCCTCCGATCGGAAGGCCACGCGGTCCTCGGCGGACGCGAGCTCTGCGACCTTCTCGCCGAGCTCGTCCCATGCCCCGGTCCTGAGCAGCGAATACAGGGCGAAATTAGCCCTGACCCGCCCCATCTGGGGAGAATCGGGGATGATCATACGGCTTCCTGCGTCCGCGAGACGCGACATGGCCTCATCGAAACGGCCAAGGCAGTTCAGGGTATGCGCGAGGTTGAGCGCCGCCGTCTGGTACTCCCGTTCCATGCCCATCGCCTCGGCGTAGGGCATGATCCTGCCCTCGAGCGTCTCTCTCGTCGCCTCGTAATCGCCCACCATTCCGTAGTAGCGCATTTTGGCGTTCGCGAGGAGGTACCTCGCGCGGTCGTCGAGCTCGGGTACCGCCTTAGCCTCGGCGAGGCGAAGTATGCGCTCGAATGCCAGGTTGTCGGCGAGGCAATATTGAAGGTACGCGTACTCGCAAAGGTACTTCACGAGGTCGGAGCTCGGGGCGAGGGTCCGGGCGACTAGAACGAAGGAGGCGGAGCGCTCCTGGGCTTCCTTGTACTTCCCTTGGACCCTCAGGCTCTGCATGAGGAGCTGCTGGAACGGCAGCTGCTCCTCGACGAGCCTCTTCCCCTGGAGGACCCTGATCGCGCGCACCGCCTTCTCCTCGACGTAGGCGAAATCCCTCCGCCGCTGCTTGAGCGAGAGGAGCCGCGAGAGGATCTTATACGCAGCCGCGTCGTAGGCCTCGATCCCCGTCAGCAGCAGGGCGCCCTCGTAGCGCCTGATGGCCTCGTCCACCTTCCCCTCGGACTCCAGGCGGAGCCCCAGCGCATCGATGTGCGGCATGGCTCTCCAGGCGAGCCCGGCCTTCTCGAAGTGATAGGCGATCCTGAGGGATAGCTCGGGCGACCCTTGCCCCTCGTACTCCTCGGCTAGGGTCTTGTGATATAGGCAACGCCTCGCGGCCCCCATCTCGTTCATGAGGGCCTGGAGGAAAAGCTTTGGCTCGCAGGCGAAGGCACCGTCCCTTTCTCGAAGTAGCCAATAGCACGACGCCTCATCCAGCGCCGCGCAGGCATCGCCGTCTCCGACTCCTAATCGCGTTAGGGCCTTGCAGAGGAGGACCGCCGGCAACTCTCCTCCCGCGATCGCCACGAGCCCCGCCGCGTGGCGGGCCCGCTCCGAGGCCGAGGTCCAGGCTTGTCCCAGCGAGGTCCTTACCCACGAGGTCGGGCTCGAGGGGCCCTTGTCGCTCGCGAGGCATTTGATGAAGGCGGGCAATCCGCCGCTGATCGAGCGAAGCTCGCTCAGCCCCATCTCCAGCGGCACTCCATTCGATTCGGCGAGCGCGATGGCCATCCGCATCGACGCTTCCGCGCCTAGCGGCTCGATTTCCCGGATCGCTATGAGGCCGAGCTTGGACAGATCGGCTCTGAAGGCCTCGAGGCCGGCCGGCGCTTGCTCCTCGCCCCGCTTCAGCCCCGCAAGGAGCGCGACCGGGGGGCGTTGGCCTTCCGCGCAGAGCGAGTGGAGGATCGATAGGCCGTCCTCCGAGCTCCACTGCAGGTCGTCGACGACGAGGAGGGTGCCGGCGGGACCCGCGACCTCGGAGAGTGCGAGCAGGGACTCGCGCACGAGGATCGGCCGCCTCTCTCCGAGGAGGGCCTGGCGCTCGACCTCGTTCTGCGATGTGCAGAGCCGTTCGATCGACGCGTAGTCGTTTGCCCATCGGGCCGAGGATTCACCTCCGGACGCTTCCTTGATGCGGAGCGCCACTTCTCCCGTCGACAGGCCGCTCCACCTCGAGTGCCTGAGCCCGATGACCTTCCACCCCATGCCTTCGGCGATCTTCGAGCCCTCGACGAGGAGCCTCGATATCCCGACCCCGCTCGGGCCCTCGAGTACCAGCGCGCGGTTCGAGGCCTGCCCGAGGAAGGCGGAGATGGCCGCGAGTTCGCCATCCCTGCCCGCGAGCGGTCCCGATTCGCCCGATGCCGCGGGCGGCTTGCAATCCATCGCGCGCGATTTCGTTATCCTGGCGAAGAACCTGAATCGCTTCGTCTCCTCGGGGCCGAGCCTAAGGGCCTCGGCGAGGATGTCGACAGTCTCCTTCCTCGGGGCACGCAAGCCGCGCTCCAGGTCGCTGAGCCCGTTACGGCTCATTCCTGCCCTGCTCGCCAGTTCCGATTGGGAAAACCCAGTCCTCCGGCGATACTTCGCCAGCAATTCGGCGAACGCCAGCCGAGCTCCTCCGTTTTGCATTTATGACGAGGATACCACGTTTCCCGTTTTTTTTTCAAAGGCTCCTATCTGTGAATTCCGCTTTCCCGCCCAAGGCCGAGACCAGCTCTCCCACCGCCCGAGAGCAGTCGCGGCCTCCCTCGATCGCTCGCCGGGCCGCCTCCACCAAGGCCGAGCCCACCACGGCGCAGTCCGCCGCGCCGAAGAGCGCCTCGACCTGGGCCCTCTCGCGGATGCCGAAGCCCGCGGCCAGGCGCTTGCCCGTCGCAGCCCGGAGCGCGGCGAGGCGCTCGAGCTCGGCCGCGCCCAGCTCGGTCTTCCTTCCCGTGACCCCCAGGCGCAGCACGACGTACAGGAAGGGCGAGGCGGAGGCCTCCGCAAGGCCGCGCGCCCGCTCGAGGCTCGTCGTGGGCGCGATGAGCGGCACCAGGGCCAGGCCCGCGGCCGCGCACTTCTCGGCGAGCTGTAGCTCTCCCTCGTCGTCGGGGTAGTCGGGCACGATGAAGCCGTCGAGTCCCGAGCCCGCGGCCCGCTCCACCAGGGCGTCGATCCCGTAGGCCAGGAGGGGGTTGAGGTAGCTCATCACGAGGATGGGCGCCTCCGTGTCGCGGCGCAGGCCCTCCAGGGCGCGGAGGCAGGCCTCCGTGCTGGAGCCGGCTGCGAGAGCCGCGCTGTTGGCGTCCACTATCGCCTTGCCGTCGGCCGAGGGGTCGGAGAAGGGCAGCTGCGCCTCGACGAAGTCGGCGCCGGCCGCCGCCATGGCCGCTAGTATCCGCGCCGAGCCGGCCATGTCGGGGTAGCCGACCACGGCATGGGCCATGAGCTTGATGCGCGAGCTATCGCGCTCAAAAGCGCGCGTTATGCGCAGCACGCCGGAGGCGTGCTCATCCAATCCATTTCCTTGCGCACTAGCTTGCGTTATGCGCAGCACGCCGGAGGCGTGCTCATCCAATCCATTTCCTTGAGCATTAGCTTGCGCAATGCGATCGATTCCCGTCACTTTGCGTCCTCCGCCCTCAGGCGAGCGGCCTCCGACTCCAGGAAGCCGAGCCAGTCCGCGCGATCGAAGATGGGCGCGGTGATGAAGAGATCCTTATCGCCCCGGCCGGACACGTTGACCACGACGACCGAGCCCGGGCCGAGGGCCGCAGCCCCCGCGCCCCCGAGCTCGCGGAAGGCGAGGGCGAGGGCGTGGGCCGACTCGAGGGCGGGCAGCACTCCCTCGGCCCGGGCCGTGCGCGCCACGGCCGCGAGGGCCTCCTCGTCCGTGACCGAGTCGAAGCGGACGCGGCCCGTCTCGCCCAGGTGGGCGAGCTGGGGCCCGATGCCCGCGTAGTCCAGGCCCGCGCTCACCGAGTGGGTGGGCAGCAGCGATCCGTCGCCGTCCTGGAGGAAGAGGGACTTGTAGGCCTGCACGATACCGACCTTGCCCTCGCCGCCCATCCGAGCGGCGTGCATGCCGGCCTCCCTCCCGCGGCCGCCGGCCTCGGCCCCGACCAGCTCGACCTTCTCGTCCAGGAAGGGCGCGAAGGCGCCGATCGAGTTGGAGCCGCCGCCCACGCAGGCGTAGACGCGGTCGGGCAGGCGGCCCTCGGCCTCGGCGACCTGGGCCTTGATCTCCCGGCCGATGACCGACTGCAGCTCGCGTACGATGGCGGGGTAGGGGTGGGCCCCGAGCGCGGAACCGAGGACGTAGTGCGTGTCCGAGACCCGCTCGGTCCAGTTCTTCATCGCCGCGTTGACCGCGTCGGTGAGGGTCCGCGAGCCCTCGCGCACGGGCGTGACCTTCGCGCCGAACATGCGCATGCCGAAGACGTTGGGGTGCTGGCGGGCCATGTCGACCTCGCCCATGAAGACCTCGCACTCGAGGCCGAGCTTGGCCGCGGCTGCTGCCGTCGCGAGGCCATGCTGGCCGGCGCCCGTCTCCGCGATCACGCGCCTCTTGCCCATGCGCTTCGCGAGGACGGCCTGGCCGAGGGCGTTGTTGATTTTGTGCGCGCCCGTGTTGGCGAGGCCCTCGAGCTTGAGGTAGAGCCGGGGGCCTGAGCCGCCCTGACGCGCGGCGCCGAGCTCGGCCGTCAGGCGCTCCGCGAAGCACAGGGGCGTCGGGCGGCCAATGAAGCCGCGTCCCAGGCGCTCGAGCTCGGACCAATACGCGGGATCGGCGCGGGCTTTCGCCCAGGCCTCCTCGAGCTCCTCGAAGGCGGGCCTCAAGACCTCGGGAACGTAGCGCCCGCCGAAACGGCCGTAGTATCGCTCATCGTGCTGCATTCATGCTCCCTTCGCGGACGGCATCCGCTTCGCGAATAGCATCCGCACCGCGGATGGCATCCGCTTCGCGAATAGCATCCGCACCGCGGATGGCCGCGAAAAAGGCCTCGAGCCTCTCGGGCGATTTCCTGCCGGGCCGCTCCTCGATACCGCTCGAGGCATCGATGCCGTCGGGAGCGAAGGAGTGGATCATGCTCGGGACGCTTGCCGCGCTCGCGCCCCCGGCGATGAAGAACTCCTTGCCGCTCCGTCGCGCGACCCTGCGCGCGGCGAGGGCGGCCCAGTCGCCGATCGCCCTTCCCGTGCCGCCGTAGGAACCCGGGGCCGCCGCGTCGACGAGTATCCGCGGGCAGTCCCAGCCCGCCGCGACGAGGCCGATCGCGTCGGCCGCGGAGCCGATCCTGAGGGCGCGGTACCAGGGGAATCCCAGGCTCGCGCAGGCCGAGGGCACCTCGTCGCCGTGGATCTGCGCGGCGTCCAGCCCGACGAAGGCGATGATGTCGCGCATCGCGCGCGCTTCCTCGTTCACGAATACGCCGATAGCCCGGAAGGCCGGGATCCCGGCCTCGCCGCGCAGGGCTTGGACGATGGCTCGCGCCTCCTCGGGCTCGACGCGCCTGGGCGAGGGGGCGAGGACGAAGCCTAGCTCGTCCGCGCCGAGCCTGAGCGCGAGGCGCGCGTCCTCGAGTCGGGTGATCCCGCAGATCTTGACCTTGGTCCTCACGGCGATTCCTCCTTGGAGGCGCGTGGCCCGGAGATGGCCTCCGCGAAGGCGCGGGCGGCCGCCTCGGGGTCGGCGGCGGCCGCGAGGGCCTCTCCGACGAGGAAGCCCCGGTAGCCGGATCGACGCAGGGCCGCGGCGTCGGCGGGGGCCTTGAGGCCGGACTCGGCGACGCGGACCGTCCCCACGGGCAGGAGCCTCGCCATGGCCTCGGCCCGGCCAGGGTCGATCGAGAAATCGCGCAGGTCGCGCGAGTTCACGCCGATGGCGTCCGGCCGCGCCGCGGCGGCCCGCTCGAGCTCCCCTTCCTCGCGGGTCTCGACCAGCACGGAGAGGCCGAGCTCTCGGGCCGCGGCCGCGAGCTCCAGCAGCTCGGTTTCGCGCAACGC
>DBTW01000079.1:23312-36282 GCA_002307245.1 Spirochaetaceae bacterium UBA1306
GATGAAGTCCTTGCGCAGGACGGGCAGGCCGACTGCGGCGCGGACCGCCTTCAGATGAGCGTCGGCGCCGAGGAAGCGCCGCGGCTCCGTCAGGACCGAGACCATGGCCGCGCCGCCGCGCTCGTAGGCGAGGGCGAGCCGCGCGGGATCGTAGTCCGCGACCAGGAGCCCGCGCGAGGGCGAGGCCTTCTTGCACTCGGCTATCAGGAACCCTTCCGAGCCGCCGACGAGGCCCGGGCAGCTGCCGAAGCAGGGGCGCGGCGGGCCTGCCTCGCGCTCGAGGGAAGCGGGCGGCCTGGCAAGCCTGGCCGCCCGCGCGTCCGCCCGCCGTTCGGCGCAGAGGGTCTCCAGTATGCCCATGCGCCTAGGTCCTCGCCGCGGAGAGGGCGCGCAGGCGCTCGAGGACGAGCAGGGCGCTCCCCGAGTCGATAGAGGCGCGGGCGGCCTCTATGGCCTGCGGGTAGTCGGGCGCGATGCCCGCCGCGAGGATCGCCGCCCCGGCGTTGAGGAGCACGATGTCGCGCTTCGGGCCCGGCTCGCCCTCGAGCACGCGCCGCGCGATGCCGGCATTCTCGGCCGCGTCGCCGCCCTTGAGGTCGGCGGGCGCGCAGAGCTCGAAGCCGTAGTCGGCGGGGTCGATCATGTAGCTCCTCGTCCAGCCGTCCTTGAGCTCGGTCACCTTGGTGGGCGCCGCGAGGCTGATCTCGTCGAGCCCGTCCATGCCGTGGACGGCGATGGCCCGGCTCACGCCGAGGTTCCCGAGGACGCGCACGGCCGTCTCGGTGAGCTCGGGCGCGTAGACGCCCATCACCTGGGCCTTGGCCCGGGCCGGGTTGAGCATCGGCCCCATCATGTTGAAGAAGGTGCGGAAGCCGAGCTCGCGGCGCGGGCCCATGATGTTCTTGAAGGCGGGGTGGTAGTTCGCCGCGAAGAGGAAGGCCATGCCCGCCTCCCGGATCGCGCGGGCCGCCTCCTCGGGGCCCATCCTGGTGGAGACCCCCAGGGCGTCGAGCACGTCGGCCGAGCCGGAGCGCGAGGTGATGGAGCGGTTGCCGTGCTTGGACACCTTGGCGCCAGCGCCGGCCGCGACGAAGGCGGCGGTCGTTGAGATGTTGAAGGTCCCGGAGCCGTCGCCCCCCGTGCCGCAGGTGTCGACCGTCGCGAGGCCCTCGGGCAGGGGCAGGCGGACCGCGCGCTCGTAGAGCGAGGAGGCGAAGCCGGTGAGCTCGTCGATCGTCGGGCCCTTGAGGGTGAGGCCGGCGAGGATGGCGCCGATCTGGGCCTGCGACACGCCCCCGTCGGCGATCTGGTCCATAAGGCTCCTCGCCTCGGGCCTCGTGAGGTCCTCGCGTGAGCTCACGCGCTTCAGTAGGTACTTGACCGAGGGCAGCTCGCGCACCCCAGAGATGAAGTTGCGGACGAGGCGCTCGCCCTCCTCGGTGCCGATGGACTCGGGATGGAACTGCAGGCCCTCGATCCTGTGCTCGACGTGGCGAATCGCCATGATCTCCCCGTCGGCCGAGCTCGCGCTGACCTCGAAGCCCGCGGGCAGGCTTATCCGCTCCACGGCGAGGGAGTGGTAGCGGACGACGCGCAGGGGGTTTGGCGCCTCGGAGAAGATCGTCTTGCCGTCGTGCGAGATCGCCTCGGCCTTGCCGTGCACGATGCGCTTGGCCCTGACGATCCTCCCGCCGAAGGCCGCCGCGATGGCCTGGTGGCCGAGGCAGACTCCCAGGATGGGCTTGCGGCCGGCGAAGCGGCGGATGAGCTCGATGGAGAGCCCCGCGCCCTCGGGCCGGCCCGGCCCGGGGGAGATCACCAGCCTGTCGAAGTCGAGGGCCTCGGCCTGCTCGAGGTCGATCTCGTCGTTGCGGACCACCTTCACTTCCTCCCCGAGCCTCATGAAGAGCTGGGCGAGGTTGTAGGTGAAGGAATCGTAATTGTCGATCAGGAGGACCATGTCAGCGCCTCGCCTTTCCGGCCGCGGCGAGCATGGCGGCGGCCTTGGCCGCGGTCTCCTCGAACTCCCGCTCGGGGACCGAATCGTATACGATGCCGGCCCCGGCCTGCACCGTTATCTTGCCGCCCTGCACGAGGGCGGAGCGGATCGTGATGCAGGAGTCGAAGCCCCCGCGATAGCTGAAGTAGCCCACGAGTCCCGCGTAGGGGCCGCGGCGACCGGCCTCGATCCCGTCGATGATCTCCATCGCTCGGATCTTGGGCGCCCCGGACACGGTGCCCGCGGGGAAGGTCGCGCGGATCACGTCGTAGAGGTCGACCCCGGGGGCCAGCCGGCAGGAGACCTCCGAGACGATGTGCATCACGTGGGAGTAGTACTCGACCTCCATCATGCGGTCCACCGAGACCGAGCCCGGCCGCGCGACGCGCCCCAGGTCGTTGCGGGCGAGGTCGATGAGCATCGTGTGCTCGGCCCTCTCCTTCTCGTCGGCCAGGAGCTCCGCGCGCAAGGACGCGTCCGCCTCCGCGTCGGCCCCGCGGGGCCTCGTCCCGGCGATGGGCCTCATGGTCGCCTTGTCGCCCTCGACCCGCACCATCACCTCGGGAGAGGCGCCGAGGAGCGTGAAGTCGCCGAAGTCGAGGTAGAACATGTAGGGCGAGGGATTGATCGAGCGCAGGGCGCGGTAGACGTCGAAAGGGGAGCCGTCGAAGTCCGCGCTGAAGCGCCGCGAAAGGACTACCTGGATGGCCTCGCCGGCCTCGATGAGCTCCTTGGCCTTCCGCACGCCCGCGCAGAAGGCGGCCTCGTCGAGCTCCGACTCGATCGCGCCCACGAGGGGGGGCAGCCTCGGCGCGTCGCGGCCGGAGTCGGCGCGAGCGAGCTTGGCCTCGATCTCCTCGATGCCGCGGATCGCGTCGACGTAGTCGGCCTCGGCGTCGCCCCCCTCGGAGACGCCCACGCGCTGGTTGCAGACGATGCGCAGGCTGTGCATCAAGTTGTCGAAGACGAGGGTATAGCGCGTGATCATGAAGAGCGCGTCGGGGACCTCGGGGCCGGGCTTCGCGGACGCGTCGGGCAGCCGCTCCATGAGCCTGGCCGCGTCGTAGCCGAGGTAGCCCACCGCGCCGCCGGGAAAGGGCGAGAGGTCTCCCTCGCCGTCCCAGGGCCGGCTGCGCATGAGGTCGCCCATCGCCCGCAGCGGATCGCGGGCCCTGAAGGACCTCCTGCCCTCCTCGTCGCTCCACTTCACTTCCTCTCCCTCTATCTCGAGGGAGGCCACGCGCTCGACTCCGAGGAAGGAAAAGCGGCCGAAGGCTCCGCCTCCCGCCGATTCGAGGAGGTAGGAGGCGTCGAGGGCGTAGAAGGCGTCGATGGGGGTCAGCCGGTCGGCCGCCACGTCCTTGACGACCGGCAGGACATGGCCGCGCTTCGCGACCTTGAGGAAATCCACGCGCGAGGGGCGAATCACGGGTGCTCCTTTTAGTTACTACAAGTAGTAACTAAAAGGCAGTTTATAGAACCGGGTAGTATCTGTCAATAGAAACGCCAGGGAATTGGAGAAATTTATTCCTACAAGCTTGTTGGGAACTGCTAATGAGGGAGTTCTATTCAACGATTGCTTTAGGGAGTATATACTTGGACTAATGTATCGAGGCCGTTTCCTCTACATGCTCTGCCTGGCCGCAACTTTCTGCGGCTGTACCCGTTTCGAACCTGGAAGGGATGCATCTTCAGGCCCAATAGCGGAGAATGGAGTCCTCGATCTGCGGTCTTGGGATTTCGAGTCTCGCGGCGCCGTGAGACTGGTTGGTCAATGGGATTTCGCGTCGGGCGCTCTCGTCGGCGAAACCGAGTTTTCGAAGGGCATGCTCTGGCAGAAACGCGAGGTGCCCGATTTTTGGTCCGCTCCCGAGATGGGGAGCAAGTCCGCGGCGGGTTGCAGGGGCGGCACGGGAGCAGGCACCTACCACCTCCGCGTACTTCTCCCGACCGGAGCGCCTCCCCTAGCGATCCGGAATTACACGGGCTTCAACGCCTTCGAGCTCGAGTCGGGTGGCGCGGTAATTAACTCGGCCGGCAAGCCCAGCCTGGACCCCGCGGAGGCCGAATCGGCCTACCATCCGGGCGTCAGCCCGGTCGAATCAACAGGCGGCAGGCTCGATCTCTACCTGCGCGTCTCCAATTGGGAGTATCGGAGCGGGGGGGTATGGAAGGCCCTCATACTGGGCGATCGCGCCTCGCTCCTGGAGGATCAGCAGCGATCGGTCTATGCGGCCATCGTGCTGTTCGCCATCGTCGCCGCCCTCTCGTTCAATTCCTTCATCATTTACATCAATCGCAGGAAAGAGAAGAGTTTCTTCTTCTTCGCCCTCTTCGGCTTCGTCATAGCGATGCGGCCCCTCGTCACGGGCGAGTATGCCCTCGTCCGCTTCTTCCCCTCGATCTCCTTCCAGCTCCTGGTCCGGATCGAGTACGGCACCGCGATGCTCGCCGTGCCGACCGCGGTGGCCTTCTTCATCAGCTTCCTGAAGCCCGAGCACAAGCGGCGCTGGGTCCTGCTGCTGGCCCTGCCCTTCCTGCCCTTCGCCCTCGCCATCCTCTTCCTCCCGCTCTACTGGCTCACCTGGAGCATCTTCGCGTTCTACGGGTTGGCGATCGCGGTCATGATTTTGGCGGCGATCACCGTCCTCGCCCGCTCCGCCTTCCGTCGCGTCCAAGGCGGCCTCGCCATGTTCGTCGGGGGCCTCGCCTTGGCCCTCTGTGGCCTCAACGACATCCTGTACTCCTCCCACTTCCTGAATACCGGCAACTTCCTGCCCCTGGCTCTCGCGCTCTTCATGGTACTCCAGTCCTTCGTCCTCGCGCGGCGCTTTACCGGCGCCTTCGACGAGGTCGAGAAGCTCTCCTCCGAGCTTGCGGTCTCGAACGACCGGCTCAAGGACGGGTACCAGAAGGCCATGGAGACGAGCGCCCGCCTCGAAGAGTCCCTGTCCGAGAAGGAAACCCTCCTCAAGGAGGTCCACCACCGGGTCAAGAACAGCCTCCAGATCGTCTCGAGCATCGTCTCCCTCCAGGCCAACCGCTCGAAGCTGCCCGAGGTCGAGGAGCTGTCCCGCTCGGTTCGGGAGCGCATCCGCGTCATCAGCCTCGCGAACGAGAAGCTCTACGACATCGAGTCGGGGGATCGCTTCGACGTGACCGACTACGCCCGGGACATCCTCAAGCTCGCCCTGTCGAGCTACGGCTCGGTCGAGAACCGCCTGGAGGGCAAGGTCGAGGGCGAGGCGATACGGGTGGACTCGGCCATCGGCATCGACTTCGGGCTCATCGCGACCGAGCTTATTGTCAACTCGATCAAGCACGCCCTCCTCCCGGCCGGCGGAGGAGGCATTCTCGTCTCCATCCGCGAGGAGGAGGGCTATCTGCGCCTCGAGGTCTCGGACGACGGTCCCGGATTTCCCGCGGGCTTCGAGCCCGAGGATCCCAGAGCTCTCGGCTTTAAGATCATCGTCGCCCTTCTGCGCCGCTGGGAGGGATCGATCTCCATTTCGAGCGGCAGGGCGCCGGTCGTAGCCTGCAGCCTGAGGCTCCGCTCTTCCTCGGCTCCCCTTGACGCGATCGGCTGAATACCACATTGTAGTAGTACCTGAGAGTATTACCGAAAGAAGGTTGCCATCATGAACTCGCTCCTGGCGGATTACGCCAGCATGCTCGGACAAGGGACCCTGGATACCCTGTACATGACCTTGGCCTCTGCCGTCATAGCCTATCTCTTCGGCCTTCCCCTCGGCGTGGCGCTGGTCGTCACCGGGCCCGGCGGGCTTAGGCCGCGCCCCTACTTCAATCGCGCCCTGGGCGCCCTTATCAACATCGTGCGCTCCCTTCCCTTCATCATCCTGCTGATCGCGATCATCCCCTTCACCCGCCTCGTGGCGGGGACCTCCATAGGCGCGACGGCCTCCCTCGTGCCCCTCGCCATCGGGGCCATACCCTTCATCGCTCGGATGGTCGAGAGCTCCCTCAAGGAGCTCGACCGGGGTGAGCTCGAGGCCGCCCAATCGATGGGCGCCTCCCTGGGGCAGATAGTACTGCGCGTGATGCTGCCGGAGTGCCTGCCCGGCCTGATCCTGGGCGGGACGATAACGCTTATCACCCTCGTCGGCTATTCGGCCATGGCGGGCGCCGTGGGCGGCGGCGGCCTGGGGGACATCGCGATTCGCTACGGCTATTACCGCTATCAGAACGATCTCATGGTTCTGACGATCCTCCTCCTCCTCCTGATCGTCCAGGCCTTCCAGAGCATGGGCAACCGCTTGTCGCGCAAGGCCGACAGAAAAGCATAGATCCTTAAGGAGTCAGTAGTGTTACAAAGCTTTGAGGTATGAATGGATGATATGCTCGCTGTAGCAACAAAATACTCGTACACGTTATTTTTTATTTTTTGGAAGCGAGTAATTCATTTTACTAAAATAGTATCTTTTTTTTTGATCCATAAGCTTCATAACACTTAACAAGGAGTCCCTCATGAAGAGCATCAAGACCGCCGCGCTAGCCATGATCGCCTTAGCCGCGGCCCTGGGCGCGGCTAGCGCCGCCCCGGTGACCATCAGGGTCGGGGCCTCGCCCGTCCCCCACGCCGCAATCCTGAAGTCTGTCGTCCCGGCCCTCGCCGCCCAGGGCATAGAGCTCCAGATCGTCGAGTTCACCGATTACGTACAGCCCAACCTAGCACTACAGGGCAAGGACCTGGACGCCAACTATTTCCAGCACCTTCCCTACCTGCGGGACTTCAACGCCCAGCGCGGCACGACCATCGTGCCGGCTCCCGGAGGGAACGTGCACTTCGAGCCCCTCGGCATCTATCCCGGCAGGACGAAGAGCCTGGCCAAGCTGAAGAGCGGCGCCGCGATCGCCGTGCCCAGCGACACGACGAACGAGGCCCGCGCCCTCCTCCTCCTCGAGGCGGCGGGCATCATCAAGGTGAACCACTCCGTCGGCCTCAAGGCCACTGCCAGGGACATCGTCGACAATCCCAAAAAGGTGAAGATCAAGGAGCTCGAGGCCGCCCAGGTCGCCCGCGCCCTGCCGGACGTGGACTTCGGGGTCATCAACGGCAACTACGCCCTCGACGCGGGCCTCAACGCCGCCAAGGACGCCCTCCTCGCGGAGGACAAGGATTCCCTGGCCGCCAAGACCTACGCCAACTTCATCGCCATCCGCAGGGGCGACGAGTCCCGCCCCGAGCTCCAGGCCCTCGTGAAGGCCCTGACCTCGGCCGAGACCCGCAAGTTCATCAACGAGACCTACAAGGGCGCCGTAGTCCCCGCGTTCTGAGCCCGGGCCGAGGCGAGGCTGTTCGCAATCATCCCGAGGATCACGAGGGCGAGGCCCGCGAGGCCGAGGGCCGTGGGCGGCCGGTCGCCGAAGGCCAGGACCCCGAAGGCGAGGGTGAAGACCACCTCGCCCGACTGCGTGGACTCGACGGCCGCGAGGCTCCTCGCGTCGCCGTGGACGAGGTCCGTGGCCTTGAAGAAGAGCAGGGTCGCGACGACGCCGGAGAAGATGGCCACGAGCGAGGACTGGAAGAGCTGGCCCGGGCTCGGCAGGCCGTCCTTCGCGAGGCCGATCGCCGCCAGCGCGGCCCAGAAGGGCATGCTGCAGATCGTCATCCCGGTGACGCGCTGGAGGGTCGACAGGCCTCGGTCGCAGAGCTCCATCATCTTGCGATTGCCCAGGGGATAGGAGAAGGCGGCGACGAGGACGAGGGCGACGCAGGCCGGCGCCGCCCCCGGCCCGGCCATGGACGCTTCGCGCAGCTGCATGAGGAAGATGCCGGCCAGTATGACTGAGCCCGCGGCGATCGCCCTCGCCGGGATCCTGTGCCGGAGCGGCCTCCGCCCCCCTTCCGCGGGGACCTTGTCGTAGAACAGAGGCGACAGGAGGGCGCCCGCGACGATCGTGACCTGCCAGGTGGCCGCGATGAGCCAGGCCGGCCCGAAGCTCGAGGCGGCGCAGAGGAAGGAATAGAAGAGACCGAAGCCAACGCTGCTCCAGGCTATCCAGCCGAGGGGCCTCCGCCGTATCGCCGCCAGGACGCCTCCGAGCCCGCCCCCCGCCGCGCTCAAGGCCAGGAGGATGGGCAGCATGAAGAAGAAGCGCAGCGCCGCGCTCCAGACCCAGCTGCCGCCCTGGATGCTCATCCGCCTGTTGAGGACGAAGGTGAAGGCGAAGAAAAACGAGGCGCAGATCCCGAGCGCCATGGCCTCGAGGATCCTGGCCTGCCGGGCCGCGCCCCCCGGTCTATGGCGCTTCATGGCGCAGGACCTCGACGGCGACGCCGCGGCGCCGGAGGTAGTCGAGGACTTCGTCCAGCTTCCCGGCCGAGAGGGCCCCGGCGGCGCCCCTCGTCGACGAGGCCTCCACGACGAGCAGGCCGAGCGGCTTGTCGTCGATGTACTCTATCTTCCCGACGAGGATGTTGAAGGAAGCGCCCAGCTCCTCGGTGGCCTCGGAGAGGACGGGCCTCTCGGCGTCGCCCCCGCGATAGGTGATCTTGAGGATCGGCCCCCTCGCGCCCGAGAGCACCCGGGGCGGGAGCTCGAGGTCGAAGCTGCTCTCGACGAGCTGGCGGGTGTACTCGTGCTTCGGCGAGGCGAAGACGTCGTAGATGCCGCCCTCCTCGACAACGCGGCCCTCGGTCATCACGGCGACGCGGCGGCAGGCCTGTTTGATCACCGACATCTCGTGCGAGATGAGCACGATGGTGATGCCGAGCTGCCGGTTGATGTCGTTCAGGAGGCCGAGGATCTGGGCGGTCGTCTCGTTGTCGAGAGCCGAGGTGGGCTCGTCGCAGAGGAGCACCGAGGGGCGGTTGGCGAGGGCCCGCGCTATGCCGACCCGCTGTTTCTGGCCCCCCGAGAGCTTGGCCGGGTAGGCTTGGGCCTTGTCCTCCAGGGCGACGAGGCGGAGGAGCTCGGGCACCCTCGACTCGATCTCCCCCTTGGCCGCGCCGGAGATGCGGAGCGGGAAGGCGACGTTCTCGTAGACGGTCTTGCGCATGAAGAGGTTGAAGTGTTGGAAGATCATCCCGATCCTCGAGCGCGCGGCCCGCAGCTCCGCCTCGGGCAGGGAGCCGAGCTCGATGCCGTCGACGGCCACCGTGCCCGAGCTGGGGCGCTGGAGCAGGTTGATCGTGCGCATGAGGGTGCTCTTGCCGGCGCCGCTCGTGCCGACTATGCCGTAGGACATGCCCGTCTCGATCTCGAGCGAGACTCCGCGGACGGCGTGGACCTCGTGGCCCTTGGAGCCGAATCGCACCTCGATGTCTTTCAGTTCGATCATGCTAGGCGGAATGATACGGTACGGGGACGCCTTTTTTCTAGCGGGACGGTCGGGGGAAACGCCAAAAAAACTTGACATTCATCACGTCCGCATCGATCATATGGGATTCATAAGACTGGCGCCAGAAAGGTAAACATTATGAAATTCTCGACCAAGGTCTTCTCCCTTACCATCGTCTCCACCATCGCCGCATGCTTCCTTTACCTGATCTCCCTCGCGGCGATAGACGGGCCTTTCATCAGGATCTCCACGCTGCTGCCCCTCCTCGGCTTCCTTTTCGTCCTGGTCTTCCTGCCCTACGCCTTCCTGGCGGCGCGACGGGCCATGGCTGTGGACGGACTGGTCGCCGCGGCAAAGACGGTGACCGCCGAGCTCAACTCGGCGACCGTCGAGACCGCGGCTATCATGGACAAGGCGCAGCGCCGGCTCTCCATCATGTGCGTGTCGACGCAGAACGCGGCCGCCTTCCTCGCCTTCGCCCTCGGCTACAGCCTCTACGAGGGCAAGCCCCTCCTCATCCTCACCCTGCCTTTCTGGCGGGAGTGCCTGGCCCTGTTGGCCCCCTTCCTCCTCTCGAGCGTCGTGCAGCTCCTGGCCCTGAGCCTCCTCTTCGCCCGGGCCAGGTCCTTCCTCAAGATCGAGTCCCTCTCGGCGGGCCGGACTTTCGGCATCGGCGCCAAGATCGTGGTCACGGGCATCGCCCTCGTCGTCCTCACCGTTTCCGACATGATCCTCATAGCCCAGATCGGCCCCTCTCGGGTCTACTATGATACCGGCGTCGCCCTGACCCGCTACGGCTTCCGCGACCTTCCGAGCAAGGAGGCCAAAGCCGAGGCCATCGTCGGCATGATGGACGCGAGCGACGCCTTCGCCGACCGGATCAAGGCCTACGACGGGGAGATCCGGGCCTACGTGAGGGCCCAGGACCCCAAGGACATCCCCGACGCCTGGCTCGACGACTTCTACCGGGAGAAGCAGTACAAGAGCCCCCTCGTCGGGGCCCTGGAGCGGGGCTCGGACCGGGTCGTGATGGTCTCCCTGCTCTTCCTCCTGGTGGCGCTGCCCGTCTGCCTCGCCGTTCTTGTCCTTCTCGCCTACCAGCTCAAGTCCCAGTTCGCCGGCCTCGGCCGGAGCATGGGCGAGATCGCCCTGCACCCGACCGAGCTCGGCCGTAGGCTCCCCGTCGCGAGCATCGACGAGCTCGGCGAGCTCACCGACCGCTTCAACCGAATCCTCGCCCGCCGCGAGGAGGAATCCGCGGAGATGCGGAGGCTCGCCGCCGAGGTGAGCGGCTCGGGAGGCCTCCTGGAGCGCTCCGCCCAGGCCGCCTCGGTCTCGGTGGGCGCCCTCGTGGACAAGGCCGAGGCCGCCTATACCGCCTCGGCGGGACAGGCCGCGATCGTGCGCGAGGGCGAGGGGCACTTCTCGGACCTGTCGGGGGTGGAGGCCGAGCTCGCCGCCTCGATCAGCTCGCAGAACGAGGCCATCCTGGAGATGTCCAGGTCGATCGACTCGATCGCCGCGGAGATCGGCTCGATAGGGTCGATGACCAAGCGCTCCACCGAGGTCTCCGCGGGCCTCCTCTCGGCCTCCCACGAGGGCGAGGCCTCCATCCGCGCCAGCTCGGCCTCCACGAGGCAGCTGGGCGAAGCCTCCAGCAGCGTGCTCGAGTCCCTGGCCGCGATGCGCGACATCGCGGAGAGGACCAACCTCCTCGCGATGAACGCCTCGATTGAGGCCGCCCACGCGGGGGCCGCGGGCCGGGGCTTCGGCGTGGTCGCCCAGGAGATCCGCAAGCTGGCCGAGTCCTCGGCGCAGGCGGTCGCCTCGGCCTCCGCCACGATAGCCGCCATGACCGAGCGCATCGCGCGCAACGCCGATTACGGGGCCGCGGTCGAGCGCTCATTCGCGGCCATCCTGGCGGGCATCGAGGAGAGCCACTCCCTCGCCGACTCGATAGCCGCCTCCGTCGACTCTGAGTCCCGCGGCCTCGAGACCGTTCGGGGCGCCGGGGCCTCGCTCCGCGATTCCGCGCTCCGCCTTTCCGAGCTCTCCTCCGAGGAGGAGAACGGGCGCTTCCTCCTCCAGGACAATACCCGCCGCATCGGCGAATCCTCGAGCGCGATACGCCGGTCGGCCGAGAGCCAGCGGCGCAGCGCGATGGAGATCGTCGGCGCGATACGCGAGCTCGAGACCGTCGCCCAATCGAACCGCGAGACCGTGGAGGCCCTCCGCAGGCTCACCTCGCTCTAGAGGGCTGTTGGAAAAGGCCCGATTGGCCTTCTCCAACCTAGCGCTAGAGCCTGAAGTAGGACACCGCGTCCCGGAGCGAGGCCGCCTGTCCGGCGAGCTCCTCCGACGAGGCCGCCAGCTCCTCCGATGAGGCCGAGTTGGACTGGATCACCGAGTCGAGCTGGCCGATGGCCTTGGACACCTGCTCGACGCCCACGCTCTGCTCCCGGCTCGCGCTGCTGATCTCGAGCATGAGCTCGGCCGTCCTCTCGATGTCGGGCACTATCTTGTCGATGAGGACGCCGGCCTTCACCGCAACCTCCACGGAGCCGCTCGACAGGAGGGCGATCTCCGCCGCGGCCCTCTGCGACTTCTCCGCGAGCTTGCGCACCTCGCTCGCCACCACCGCGAAGCCCCGTCCGGCCTCCCCGGCCCTGGCCGCCTCGATGGCCGCGTTCAGCGCGAGCATGTTGGTCTGGCGGGCTATGTCCTCGATGACGGCGATGCTGGCCGCGATCCGGTTCATCGCGTCGACGGTCTCCCTGACCGCCTTACCGCCCTCGGCGGCGTCCTGCGCGGCGCGGCGCGCCAGGGCCTCGGTCGAGGCCGATCCGTCCATGTTCTGACGGGCGGTCGCCGCCATCTCCTCGATAGAGGCCGAGATCTCCTCGGCGCTGGCGGCCTGCTCCGTCGAGCCCGAGCTGAGCTGCTGCGAGGCCCCGCTGATCTCCTGGCTGCCCGAGCTCAGGCTGTCGGCCCCGCCCTTCACGTTGGATACGATGTCGGAGAGCTTGCCCACCATGTCGCCGAGGGACGCGATGAGGCTCCCGATCTCGTCGTTGCCGGCCTTGGGCATGGTAACGCCCAAGTTGCCGCCCGCGAGCTCATCCACCGCCTTGGCCGCATGCTCCAGGGGCTTGAGCCTGATTCCCAGGAAGATGCTCACGCCCAGCAGAGAGGCGACGAGGCCGACCAGGCCCGCTATCACCATGACCACTGCGGTGCCAAGGGCGTCCGCCCTCGCGTCCGATACGTAGATGGAGGAGAAGGTGATGACGCCCCGCGACTCGCTCTTCTCGAGGGCGAGGTACTTCTCCTTGCCCTCCCAGAGGTACTTGAGCACCGCCCCCGAATCGGCAGCGAGGGCGGCCTTGCCCCAGCCGTAGTCGGCCAGGGAGAGCTTGAATACGTTCTCGGCGACGGGATGGGCGACGAAGACGCCCTTCGAGTCGGTGATATAGGGATAGCCGGTCTTGCCGATCTGGACCTTCGACACGATTCCCTGGGCGAAGGTCCCGAAATCGAAGTCGATCCCGAGGGCGCTCGCGCCTTCGGCCGATTTTACGGGCACGATGACGCGGACTATCGCGAGGCCTGCGGCCGATTTGAAGGGCTCGCTCGCCCAATCTGCGCCGCCGAGGGCCGCCGCCAGTCCGG
>DBTW01000212.1:0-7875 GCA_002307245.1 Spirochaetaceae bacterium UBA1306
GTGATGAGCCCGCGGGGGAGCGGGGCGGGGACTGCCGGGGGGAGGATGAGGATGCAGGCCGAGCGGGGCGGAAAGCCCGGGGGGCCCTTTCCCCGCGGCTCCGCCTCGTAGAGGGTCCGAGTCTGCGATACGAGGGAGCTCCTGCCGCTGGGACCTGGGTAGCTGGCCCTCGAGGCCCATCCCATGAGGTCCTTGGGCAGGAAGATGGGGCCCTGGGGGATCGGATGGTCGCAGCTCGGGCCGAGCAGGAGCCCGATAGCGAAGTCGAGCCAGGGCTGGGGCGCGAGCGCCTCGCCCACCGAGGAGCGCAGGGTCTTGGACGCCTCGCCCGCGAAGGGCGGCGAGGCGTCGCCTATGAGCTCCCGCAGCATCGCGGCGGGCCTGGTGGCGCAGTTGTCGGAGAAGTAGCGGTAGTTGTAGTCGCGGTTCTCGGGCCTCGCCGCGCGGTCGAGGGCCTTCAGCAGTGCCGCCTTCCTCGCCTCGTCCAGGTTCAGGCTTTGCTCGAGGATGCTGCGGTTCTCCTCCTCCCGGTAGAAGTCGAGAGTCGAGGCCGTATCCAGCTTGCGCGTCGTGAACTCCATCTTGCCGCGCAGCATGTCGAGGGCGAAGGCGAGGTCGAAGGCGCGCTTCGAGAGTCCGAAGTTGTAGAGCCTGTCGCCCCGGGCGTCGATGACCCTGATCGCCGTGTGGCCGAAGGCCGAGTAGAGCTCCCGTCCCGGCAGGATGGTGACCAGCGAGATCTCCGCCGGCGGCGGAGCTGCCCGGGCGTGGAGGGGCGCGCCCAGCAGGGAGAGTATCCCCAAAGCGAGCGCCCCGCGAATGTGCATGCGCATGGAAATCAGTCTAGCAGGAAGCGCGCCCGGATGAACACCTGCCCCGGGGGGCTCTACGAGAAGAGCTCTTCCGACGCTTCCACCAGCATGTGGCGGAACTCCGCGTACACGCTCATGAGCTCGTATAACCTGTCGAAGGGCAGGGCGTCGCGGTCGAAGGCCACGAAGGGCAGCTGCTCGGCCAGGCGGTCCGCGTTGAAGCCTCCCTTGCCGCCGATCACGAGCAGGGTCTCCATGTCCTGGGCCTCCTCCATCGCGCGGTAGGCGAGGCTGGGGTTGCGGGTCGCGAAGAAGAGGCGGACCTGGTAGCTCGGCTGGGGGTCCAGGGAGAAGTAGCGGGAGAGCTCGTAGTAGTGGTCCTCCTTGAGAAAGGCGTCGCGCACGCGCGCGGCGAGTTTCTCGGAGGGGAAGCGCGAGTCGGACTTGAGGACGATCTGGTAGAGGGCGAAGGGGTTGTCGCGCTTCATGTCGCGGGCCGCGCGCACGAGGCGGGAGACGCCCTCGGGGTCGTCGGCGTCGGCGAGGACGGTGATCGAGGACGCGAGGCGGTTCGGGTTGAGGCGGGCCCAGTCGAGGCTGTCGCCCTTGCGCGCGTCGATGAAGGCGCGGAAGCCGGACTCCTCCGCCTTGAAGTGGGGCGCGGGCGGGAAGGCCCACTCGACGTCGAAGCCGTCCTCGAAGGCGGCCACGGCGTCGGCCATGTCGTCCCCGGAGATCCAGTCGGAGGAGGTGACCCAGTAGGGCGGGGTCTCCATCCGCGACATGCCCCAGTCGTCGGCCTTCTCCCGCACGGCCGTGCCGGGCAGCAGGGACAGGGGGTAGAGCTCGGCCTCCTGCCCCAGGCCGTGCATGCCGAGGAAGTCGAAGGTCTCGATGACCTGCTCGTAGCCGTCGAAGGGCAGGCCGAGGATGAGGCCGGTCTTGACGGTCACGTGGTTCTTGGCCAGGACCTCGGCGCCGCGCTCGAAGGCTGGCCGGTCCCAGGCGCGGCCCACGGCCTCGAGGGCCTTGGGGTTCACGCTCTGCAGGCCCACCTCGGCCGACTGCAGGCCGGCGGCGGCGTAGAGGCGGCCGGCCTCCTCGGTGACGGACTCGAGGCGGAGCTCGGCGTGGATGGCCATGCCGGCTCCGTTGGCCTTGGCCAGGTCGACGAGGCGGTCCGAGAGATCCTCGGTGGCGTGGAAGGAGGGGTCCATCAGGTAGAGCTCGCGGGCGCCGGCCTTGCCCGCGGCCGCGATGACCTCGTAGGCCTGCTCGCGGGGATAGCGGCGCAGAGTCGGGTTGGACTTGCCGTAATAGCAGTAGCCGCAACGCGAGGGGCAGCCGCGCATGGTCTCGAGGTGGACGGGGCGGTCGGCCTCGAAGGGGAGGGTGCCGGCCAGGTAGGGGTTGGGCAGGAGGGCGAGGTCGACCGGATTCGATGCCGCATAACGCTTCGCGAGGGGCTTGGAGCGCTCGACGTCGGAGAGGAGCTCGCAGAAGGCGTCCTCGCCCTCGCCCTCGATGAGCGAGTTGAAGGGCGAGCGCGAGAAGAGCTTCATGCCCGAGACGACCTCGGGGCCGCCGGCGACGAGGCGCAGGCGGGGGGAGGCCTGGGCGGCCTTTTCAGCGACATAGAGGCTGCGCTCGAGGTTCCAGGCGTAGAGGCTGAAGCAGGCGAGCTCCGCGCCGGAGGCCGCTACGGCCTCGATGACGGCGCTGTCCGAGCCGCGGTCGCACACGTCGCGGGGGAGTATGGACCAGTCGCCGCGCTTGAGCTTGCCGCGAGCCTCGGCGTAGGCGGCGAGGTAGCCCGCGGCGAGTGGCACGTTGGCTCCGGCCCCGTCGCCGTTGGGGTCCTGGAGGGGCAATTGGACGAACAGTACTTTCATGCCCTAGTCCGCCTCTTTGAGGACGACGCGGCGATATTCGGTCGAGTCCGGGAAGCCCGGGAAAAGCGCCGACCAATCGCCCTTGCGCGTCGCCGCGTCGAGGCTGCCGGCGAGGAGGGACAGGTATTCAATCCGAGGTATCTCCCGAGCGCCGAGTCCGGCGAGATGGTCAGTATACACTTGGCTGTCGACGAGGGTGAAGCCCTCGTCCCGGAGCCGCCAGACGAGGGGGATGAAGGCCGCCTTCGAGGCGTCGTCGGCCCGGCTGAACATGGACTCGCCGAAGAAGGCCTTCCCGAGCGAGATGCCGTAGAGCCCGCCGACGAGCTCGCCCTCGGCGCCCGGGCCTCCGCGGAGCCGGGCCTCGACCGAATGGGCAAGGCCGAGGCGGTGGAGCTCGATGTAGGCCTCGATCATGTCCTCCGTGATCCAGGTGCCGTTCTGGCCCGGCCTGGGGGAGGAGGAGCAGGCGCGGATCACGGCGGGGAAGTCCCGGTCCAGGCAGAGCTCGTAGCGCCGCTGGCGGAGGATCTTGCGCATGGTCCCCGTCACGTGGAGCTCCTCCGGGAAGAGCACGAAGCGGGGGTCGGGGCTCCACCAGAGTATCGGCTCGTCCTCGGAGAACCAGGGGAAGATGCCCCGCCTATAGGCCGAGAGCAGCAGGCCGGGAGAGAGGTTGCCCCCGGAGCAGACGATGCCCCGCTCGTCAGCCCCGGCGGCCTCGGGGAAGGGGAAGTCGACATCCTCGCCGAGGTAGGGTATGTCGCTCTCGCGCCGCTCGCCCCGCCGGGCCTTTCGTCTATGCATGGCTCTCAGTATAGCGGCCGGGGCTCAGGCCGTCTGGCCGCTCAGCCTCGCGGCGAAGCGGTCGAGCCGACCGTAGCCGCGGTAGAAGAGCCGGGGGACGATGGCCGCGACGAGCGCGCCGCCGAGGATGTCGGTCGCCCAATGCGCCCGGATGTACACGGTCGAGAGAATGATGAGGCAGGCGACGGGCAGGTAGAGGGCGAAGAAGCGCCTATCGTTGCGCCAGGCGAGGGCGAGGGTGGTCAAGGTGAGGATGACGTGGGTGGAGGGGAAGGCGGCGCCCGAGAGCGTGGTCTTGGCGAGTGAGGACTGGAAGAGCGAGACGAAGAGCCCGCCCTCGATGCCGTCGTACCAGGCGGTCTGGAGGTCTGGCAGCCAGTACTTGGGGCCTTGAACGCGGAAGAAGACGTACCAGGTGCAGACGACGGCCATCGTGGCCGCGACGGCGAAGACCTGGCGCTCGGCCTCCTCGCGGTGGCCCTTGAGGTAGGGAATCCAGATGGCGATGACCATGAAGGCGAAGTAGGCGAAGTAGGATCCGAACATGAGCTCGTTGACCCAGGCGCGGGAGCCGAGGGCCTTCGAGAATTCACGGGCGGGCTGGAATCCGAAGATGGCCAGGTCGGCGGCCTCGAAGAAAGCGTCGTGGGAAAAGCCTCCGAGGGCCTGGGCCGAGAGGAGGATGGAGTCGGTAAAGAAGATGGCGATGAAGGCCTGGGGATAGTAGGTCCTCGCGAAGGAGACGAGCCAGGCCGCGCTGCGCCTTGCCTTACCGGCTTCGGGAGGCGCCGAAAAAGCCGTTTCGACGATCGGCATGAGGAGCGAGAGGGCTGCGATGCAGAGGTAGGCGAAGAACATGAGATAGCCCCGGGGCAGGCGGAGGGCGCCTAGGCTCGGGGCTCCGGTCCAGGGCCAGGCGAGGGAAAAAGCCGCGAAGAGGAGCGATAGGATGGCCCAAGCGATATCGTGGGGCTTGAGGCGGTATTTCATTGTTTCGATTCTCGCGTTGCTCAGGATGCGCCTCTTCCGATGAAGGACGGGCCCCGGTCGAGGCCCGTTAAGGATCTACATATGATAATGAAAGCGGGGCGCGGAGTGAAGAGCGGCCGTTAGCCGGTTGTTGAAAAAGGCCCGGACTCCGCTTGGAGCGGCGCGGATGCGCGGATACGGACGCCCCTCTTGTAGGCGATGCTGCAGGCGAGGGCCGCCGCGGCGAAGATCAGGGCCGCCCAGAACGCGGAGGACAAGGCGCCTGCAAGTCCCCGATCGAGCCGAGCGAGGAGCGATTCCATCATTCCCTTGTATTGGGCCGGAACGCGCGCCATGACCTGGTCGACCGCCGCCGTGTTCATGAGCGTCTGCGGATTGCCGAGCGTCGCCTTTACGAGGTCCGGGGCGGCTCCCCAGTCGAAGCGGGCGAGCATGAGCGAGAGGCTGCCCGACATGATCGCGCCGTAGACCGCCGAGCCGACGGCCGATCCGAGGCTACGGAAGAACATGACGCTCGCCGTGACCGCCCCGAGGCTCCTCGGATCGCGGTTGCTCTGCGCGGCTACCTGGAAGATGGGCGTCGTGCCGCCCAAGCCGATGCCGAGCGCGAGCATGACGGCGATGACCGGGAGCTTCCCCCACGAAGGCCTGATCAGGCAGAGGGGAAGCGTTGCGGCCAGGGTGAGGGCCGCGCAGGCTATCGCCAAGGCGCGGTACTTGCCCAGGCGCGATATCGCCTGCCCCGCGAATATGCTGCCGACCGTATACGCGAGCACGTAGGGAGTCGTCGCGAGTCCCGAGCCGGCCGCGCTCGAGCGCAGCACTCGCTGAAGATAGAGGGGAATGAGCAGTATTCCCGCGAAGAAGACGGCGTTCGAGAGGAAGGATCCGGCGGCCGAGACCGCGTACTCGCGATCCTTGAAGAAGGCGAGGGGGAGGATCGCCTTGCCCGGGTCGACGCGGCGCTCGACGGCGAGGAATAGGGCGCAGGCTATGACCGCCAGAGCGAAGAGGCCGAGGATGGGAAGGGAGTCCCAGGCGTAGTTCTTGCCGCCCAGGCTTAAGCCCAGGAGGAGAGGCACGACCGAAAGCAGGAAAAGCGCGATGCCCGCCCAGTCGACGCGAGCGCGGCCTCGTTCCTCGGCGAGGCCCGAGAGGCCGATCGCCAGGACGGCGAAGGCGGCGATCCCGAGGGGCAGGTTCATGTAGAAGACCCATCTCCAGCCGAGGCTGTCGGCGATGAGCCCGCCGGCCGAGGGGCCGAGCACGGCCGCGACGCCGTACATGCCGCCGAGGAGGCCCATGTACTTGCCCCGCTCGCGGGGCGGGAAGGCTTCGCCGACGATCGCGAAGGCGGTGGACACGATGACTCCCCCGCCGATTCCCTGGAGCCCGCGGAAGGCGACGAAGGCAGCCATGTTTGGAGCGAGGCCGCAGAGCGCGGAGGCCGCGATGAACCATGCGAGGCCTCCGAGGAAGACGGCCCTGCGGCCCCAAGAGTCGGATAGCTTGCCGAAGACGAGAGTCGCGACCGTCGAGCAAATGAGATAGGCGGTGAAGGGCCAGGAGTACAGGGCGAGGCCCGAGAGCTCCCGAGCGATCTTGGGCATGGCCGTGCTCACGATCGTGGTGTCCAGGGCGCTCATGAGGAGGCCGAGGCACAGGCCGGCCATCGTGATCGCGGCTTTGCCGCGAGCGATCTTGCGGGCCGTAAGCGCGACAGGTTGTTCCATTTTGACTTCCTTGTGGGAAAGCTCCGCCCGGAGCCTTCCTCAGGGAAGGCTTAAGCGGGTCGGACCGGAACGTGGATGAAGGAGAGTTTCGACTTCTGGTCGCCAGGGCCGCGGGAAGGGGCGCGGGCCAGAGCCTCGGCCTTGCCCGGGTACTCGATGAAGCCTTTGCCCCCGACCGGGGCGTAGCCCAGCTCCGGGATCGCTATTTCGTAGAGCAGGCGGTACAGCGGATGGAGCTTGCTGTCGGGGCCTTTGCTGGTGGCCTTGAAGTACGCGCCTCCGCTCATCGCCATGGTCCTGACGACCCCGCGCCCAGCTTCCTCGCCCTTCCCCTGGCCCGCCGCCGGTATCGCTCCGGCATAGTTCCTGCAGCGCTGCGGTGGCGTCGTCGTCGGGTTGTCGAAAGGAATCGTGACGAACCTCGATCCTTCTGACAGGAGTCCCCGCGGCCTCGCCCAGCGGGCGAGCCTCGCGAAGGCGACCCCGACTCCCTCGTTGTAGCCCTGCAGGTAGGGCACGCAATAGACCGTGAATGGCGCGAGCCTCAGGATGTCTACCTCTACTTCCTCCTCGTCCTCTCCAACAAGGTAGCGGAAGGATGTGCTTGGGTCTTTCCCGGGAGCGACAGGCATTTGCCTATGCCGGACCTTCTCTTGTCGCTTCATGCCATCGCGCCATTCGGTGGGGCTGGCGCCGAAGTGGCGGGAGAAGTTGCGCGAGAAGAGGGCTGGGGTGGAGAAGCCGCACTCGAGGGCTATCTCGGTCATCGAGGGCGGGTCCCGCCTGAGGACGAGGGCGGCCGCCTTCTGGAGCCTGAGGCGGCGGACGCAATCGTCGGGCGTTTCGCCCAGGAGCGACGTGAAAATTCGATGGAAGTGGCGAGGGGAGAAGCAGGCGACTTCGGCGAGTCGAGCGAGGCTCAGGTCCTCGCCGATGTGCCCGTCAGCGAACTCGACGGCGCTGCAGACGCGGGCGAAGTAGTCGTCGAGCTGGCAATTGTCCACTGGCGGAGTCGGCTTCAGGAGACGGTTATCGCGACCTCGCCGTCGACGACGTCGGCCAGGGCCTTCCCGCCCGAGGCTAGGCGGCCGAAGAGCACCTCGTCCACGAAGAAGGTCTTGATCTTGTCCTCGACGAGCCTTCCGATGTTGCGCGCGCCGAATTCGCGGGAGTAGCCTTTTTCGGCCAGGTGCTTCACGAGGGCGGGGGTGGTCTCCAGGGTGACCTTCTTCTCGGCCAGCTGGACGCGGAACTCGTCGATGCACTTGACGACGATCTTCTCGATGACCTCGGGCGGCAGGTTGTCGAAGCGGACCACGCCATCCAGGCGGTTGCGGAATTCGGGCGTGAAGGCGCGCTCTACGGCGTCGGTGAGGGCCGAGTCGGTCATCGCGCGGTCGCCGAAGCCGATCATGCTCTTGCCCACGTCGCGCGCACCGGCGTTGCTCGTCATGATGAGGATGACGTTGCGGAAGTCGGCCTTGCGGCCCTGGTTGTCGGTCAGCGTGGCGTAGTCCATGATCTGCAGGAGGATGTTGTAGACGTCGGGGTGCGCCTTCTCGATCTCGTCGAGGAGGACGACCGCGTGCGGGGTCTTGCGGATCGCGTCGGTTAGGAGGCCGCCCTCCTCGTAGCCCACGT
>DBTW01000212.1:8123-14195 GCA_002307245.1 Spirochaetaceae bacterium UBA1306
TCCTCGTAGCCCACGTAGCCGGGGGGGCTGCCGATGAGGCGGGAGACCGTGTGCTTCTCCTGGTACTCGGACATGTCGAAGCGGTGCAGGCCGATGCCGAGGTGCACGGAGAGCTGGCGGGCAAGCTCGGTCTTGCCGACGCCCGTGGGCCCGACGAAGAGGAAGTTGGCCACGGGCTTGTCGGCCGAGCGGAAGCCGGCGCGGCTGCGTTTGACGGCCTTGACGACGGCCTCGACGGCGCGGTCCTGGCCGAAGACGTCGCCTTTGAGCTCGGCCTCGAGGGAGGCGAGCTTGTCCTTCTCGGACATGGACACGGAGCGCTCGGGGATGCGGGCGATCTTGGCGACGACCGTCTCGATCTCCCGGGGGCTGATGTCGAGGGTGGCCGTCTCCGTTGTAGGCGTTCCGCCTACGACCGCCGACGTGCCGTCGGCGTTAGTCGAACCGGAACCGGGGGCTACGGCGTGATCCGAGGCGGGCACCGAGTCGGTGCCGGTCTTGTAGGCGTTTATCCTCGCCCAGGCGCCGGCCTCGTCGATCACGTCGATGGCCTTGTCCGGCAGCCTGCGCTCGGTGATGTACTGGGCCGAGAGCCTCACGGCGAGCTCGAGGGCCTCGTCCGAGTAGCGCACCTTGTGGTACTCCTCGTACTTCGAGCGGAGCCCCTTCAGGATCTCGACGGTCTCGCCCTGGCTGGGCTCGACGATGTCTATCTTCTGGAAGCGCCTAGAGAGGGCCCGGTCCTTCTCGAAGAACTTGTTGTACTCGTCGTAGGTGGTGCTGCCGATGCAGCGCAGGCGGCCCGAGGTGAGGGCCGGCTTGAGAAGGTTGGAGGCGTCCAAGGAGCCCCCTGAGACGGCGCCCGCGCCCACGATGGTGTGGATCTCGTCGATGAAGAGGATGGACTTGTCCTTCTTGAGGAGCTCGTCGACCACCTTCTTGACCCGCTCCTCGAAGTCGCCGCGGAATTTGGTGCCGGCGAGGAGGGCGCCCATGTCGAGGGCGTAGATCGTGTAGTCGCGCAGGCGGGGCGGCACCTCGCCGGACACGATGCGCTGGGCGAGGCCCTCGGTGATGGCCGTCTTGCCGACGCCGGCGTCGCCGACGTGGATGGGATTGTTCTTGAGCCTGCGGCAGAGGACCTGGACGGTGCGCTCGATCTCGGCGTCGCGGCCGATCACGGGCTCGAGCTTGCCCTCGCGGGCGGACTTGGTGAGGTCCGAGGCGAAGCGCTCGAGGGGGCTCATGCGGCCTTGAGCCCTGGGCTTGCGCTCCTGGGCCTCGTCATGGCCTTCCTCTTCCTCGTCATCCTCGTCCTCCTCGTCCTCGAAGGGATCCCCCTCGGGGCTGTCGCCGTGCGAGATGACCTCGAGGAGCTGGAGGCGCTTGACGCCGGACTTGCGCAGGTAATAGGCGGAATAGTTGCGCTCCTCGTCGTAGAGGGACACGAGGACGTCGGCGACCTCGACCTCCTCCTTGCCGGCGGCCTGGGACTGCAGCACGGCGCGCTCGATGACGCTCTGGAATCCCGCGGTCTGCACCGGCTCGGTGTTCTTGACCTGGGGGATCTTCTGCTCGAAGTAGGCCTCCATGCCCCTTCGCAGCTGCTCCACGTCGGCCTCGCAGGCCTCGAGTATGGAACGGACTTGATCGAAGGAGAGGGACGCGTAGAGGATATGCTCCGGGGTGAGGTACTCGTGGTTGCGGAGCTTCGCCTCGTTATACGCGGCATTGAAAATGGCCTGGACTTCTTGGCTGACCTTCACCTACGCCTTCTCCATTGTGCACTTCAGCGGAAAGCCGTTTTGCCGCGCGAGCAGGTGCACCTGATTTATTTTCGTCACGGCAATATCGTAACTGTATACCCCCACAGTACCTTTTCCCCTTTTATGCACATCGAGCATGATGCGCGTCGCCTCGGGGAGCGGCTTATGGAAGACGGTCATGATGACGGTCACGACGAATTCCATCGTCGTGAAATCATCATTGAGGAGGAGGATAACGTACTCATCGGGCTCTTTTGGTTCCTCATCGCTCTTGGTGAGTACCTCGCCCTCCAACTCGGGGTTTGTAGGCATAACTGGTTCTATTGATAAAATAGCGACTGGAGGGTGTAAAAACAAGTAGGACCCGGCCCCGGGGCCTTCCCGGCCCCGAACCCTTGTTACTCGAGGGGCTTTCAGATATAAGAAATGCCGATGAAGTCCCTCCGCCCCGACTCGGCCCTCGGTATCGGCGCCCTCGGCCTGGCCGCCTCCTGCGCCCTGGCCTTTTCGGCCTTTTCCTGCGCGGGACGCGCCAATTCGGTCACCCTGGCCGGGTCCACGGCCTTCCAGCCCTTCGCCGAGAAGCTCGCCGACGAGTACGACGCCAGGCACCCCGACCAGAACGTCACCGTGCAGGGCGGCGGCTCGGCCCTGGGCATCAGCGCAGCCCTGAACGGGGCAGCCCAGATCGGCATGGCGGACCTGGTCGAGCTGCCGACGGACGCGGCCGCGCTCAAGGCGACCGTCGTCGCCCGGGACGGGATAGCGGTCGTCGTCCACCCCTCGAACAAGATCGGGAACCTCGATATGGCGCGGATCCGGGACGTTTATATCGGGAAGATCCGCAACTGGAAGGACCTGGGCGGGACCGAGGCGCCGATCACCGTCGTCTCCCGCGAGTCCGGCTCGGGCACCCGCTCCTCCTTCGAGTCAATCCTCGGACGCTTCGACCTCACTACGGACGCGATCATCCAGGATTCCAACGGCACGATCCGCGAGACGGTAGCCAACGACGCCAACGCGATAGGCTACCTTTCCTACGGCCTGGTCAACGCCAAGATCAAGGCGGTTTCGGTCGACGGCCAAGCCTGCACGACCGAGCTTATCCTCGCGGGCCGTTACGCCCTGGTCAGGCCCATCTTCTTCCTCACCTTGGGGGAGCCCTCCGGCGCGGCCAAGGGCTTCATCGACTACGTCCTCGGCCCCGAGGGCCAGGCGCTGATCAAGGCCGACGGCCTCCTGCCCGCCCAATGAAGGCTTCGAGCGATGCTTTCGTGCGCCGGCTGCTCCTCGCGGTGGCCTGCACCACGGTGCTCTGCCTCCTCGTGATAGCCGCGTTCATCTTCAAGGAGGGCCTGCCCTTCCTCCTCAAGGTCGGGCCCGGCAACTTCCTCTTTTCCTCCGACTGGAGGCCCGATTCCGGGCATTACGGCATCCTCCCGATGCTCGTTTCCTCCCTCTACGTGACTTTCGGCGCCCTCCTGGTCGGGGCCCCCTTGGGCATCGCGGGGGCGATCTTCCTGTCCGAGTTCGGGCCGCCCGCCCTCGCGCGAGTGGCCAAGCCCGCCATCGAGCTCCTCGCGGGCATACCCTCGGTGGTCTTCGGCTTCATCGGCGTCATGGTCCTCGCGCCCATCATCCGCGGCGCCGCCGGCGGGCCGGGGCTCTCGATCCTCGCCGCCTCGCTGGTCCTCGGCGTCATGATCCTGCCGACGATCATGAGCATCTCCATCGACGCCCTGGCCGCCGTGCCGCAGAGCTACCGCGAGGGCGCACTCGCCCTCGGCGCGACGAAGTGGCAGGCCGTTCGCATGGTCGTGGTCAAGGCCGCCGGCTCGGGCCTCCTCGCGGGCACCATCCTCGGCATGGGCCGCGCGGTCGGCGAGACCATGGCCGTGATCATGGTCGCCGGCAACGCGGTCCGGATGCCGCGCTCCGTCCTCGACTCGGGCCGTACCCTCACGGCCAACATCGCCCTCGAGATGGGCTACGCGACGGGCATGCACCGCCAGGCCCTCTTCGCCACCGGCATCGTGCTCTTCGTCTTCATCATGATCCTCAACGGCCTCGCCTCGTCGGCGCTCAAGCGAAGGGCGGGCAAGCGATGAACGCGCACCGGGCGAGCCAGCGCGTCGCCGTGTCCATCCTCGCGGCGGCGACCTTCCTCTGCCTCGCGATAGTGGCCTTCGTCATCGGCTTCGTCCTCGAGAAGGGCCTGCCCCAGCTCAGCTGGGAGTTCCTCTTCACCAAGCCCCGTGACATGGGCAAGGCGGGGGGCATCCTGCCGGCCATCGTCGGGACCCTGGCCCTCTCCCTGATGGCCATCGCCGTCGCCCTCCCGCTCGGCGTGGGCACCGCTGTCTACCTCGCCGAGTACACTCGGGAGACCCGGGTCACCAAGGTGATCCGCTTCGGCACCGACTGCCTCGCGGGCATACCCTCGATCATCTTCGGCCTCTTCGGCTACATCTTCTTCGTCACCACCCTCAAGATGGGCTGGTCCCTCATCGCCGGCGCCCTCACCCTGGCCATCATGGTCCTGCCCACCCTCATCCGCACCTCCGAGGAGGCTATCCGCTCCGTGCCCCAATCCTGGCGCGAGGTGAGCATGTCCCTCGGCGCCACGCGCTGGGAAACCGTGCGCAAGGTCGTGCTGCCGAACGCCCTCCCCGGCATCGTCACGGGCGTGATGCTGAGCTTCGGCCGCTCCATCGGCGAGACGGCCGCCGTGATCTTCACGGCCGGCTCCTCCTTCCGCCTGCCCAAGAGCGCCTTCGACTCGGCCCGCACCCTGGCCGTGCACTTCTACATCCTCGCCCGCGAGGGCATCTCGACCGACAAGGCCTACGGCACCGCCGCCGTCCTCGTCATCGCCGTGCTGGCCGTCAATGGCCTCACCTACGCCCTCATGGGCGGCTTCATGAAGAGGAAGGCGCGATGACGCCCAAGGTCGAGGTGCGCGACCTCAGGGTCTTCTTCGGCGGCGAGGAGGCCCTGCGCGGCGTGAGCCTCGACATAGCCGCGAACCGGATCCTCGGGGTCATCGGGCCCGCGGGCTCGGCCAAGACCACCTTCCTGCGCGCCCTCGACCGCATGAACGAGCTGAAAGCCGGCTGCCGCACGGCGGGGCGGGTCCTCGTCGACGGCGAGGACGTCTACGGCCCCGCCTGCGATCCCGTCGCCCTGCGCAAGCGCGTGGGCATGGTCTTCGCGATGCCCGTGCCCTTGCCGCTCTCGATCTACGAGAATGTCGTCTACGGCCCCCGGCTGAACGGCGTCCGGAACAAGGCCGAGCTGGACGGCCTGGTCGAGGAATGCCTCAGGGCCGCCTTCCTCTGGGACGAGGTGAAGGACCGCCTGGGCGGCTCGGGGCTCAAGCTCTCAGGGGGGCAGCAACAGCGGCTCTGCCTCGCTCGCACCCTCGCGATGCGCCCCGAGCTCATCCTCCTCGACGAGCCCTGCTCCGGCCTCGACCCGATCTCGACGGCCCGCATCGAGGAGGCCTTGAGCCTGCTCAAGGAGCGGCATACGATCGTCCTCGTCACCAACAACACGAAGCAGGCCGCCCGCGCCTCCGACGAGACCGCCTTTTTCCTCATGGGCGAGCTCGTGGAGATGGGGCCCACCGGCCGGATCTTCACGAATCCCTCCGACAAGCGCACGGAAGACTACGTGACCGGGAGGTTCGGATGAGCTGCGCGGAAGTGGCGGCCCCGGCGCGGATCAAGCTCGACGTGCGGGACTTCATGCTCTTCTACGGGGACTTCCAGGCCTTGAAGGGCGTATGCCTGCCCGTCGAGGAGCGTCGGATCACGGCCCTCATCGGCCCCTCGGGCTGCGGCAAGTCGACCCTGCTCCGCTCCCTCAACAGGATGAACGACCTCATTCGGGGCGTGCGCGTCGAGGGACGCGCCCTCCTCGACGGCCAGGATATCTACGCCCCCGGCGTCGACGTCTGCTCCCTGCGCAAGCGCGTGGGCATGGTCTTCCAGCGGCCCAATCCCTTCCCGCTCTCGATCTACGACAACGTGGCCTTCGGCCTGCGCGTCGAGGGGAGTCTGTCCCGCAGCGCGGCGCGCTCCGCGGCGCGGCGCGAGGGGAGCGGTGGGGGGGCCGCAGCGAAGGACTCCGACTATGTGCGGGAGGCTGTCGAGCGCAGCCTAAAGGCCGCCTGGCTCTGGGACCAGCTAAAGGACAAGCTGGGGACGAGCGCCCTCGAGCTGCCCCTCGACCAGCAGCAGCGGCTTTGCATCGCCCGCCTCGTCGCGGTGAAGCCCGAGCTCATCCTCATGGACGAGCCCTGCTC
>DBTW01000212.1:14555-14708 GCA_002307245.1 Spirochaetaceae bacterium UBA1306
ACATGCAGCAGGCCGCGCGCATCTCGGACTACTCGGGCTACATGCTCCTCGGGGAGATGGTCGAGTTCGGGCTCACCTCGCGGATCTTCACGAACCCCTCCGACAAGCGCACCGAAGACTACATCAGCGGCCGCTACGGATGACTGTCGCGGC
>DBTW01000212.1:15052-20188 GCA_002307245.1 Spirochaetaceae bacterium UBA1306
TCGCGGCCGAGGGCCGCTACGGATGGGCCCAGCCTCGCTCGTTGCGCCCGATCGGTCCCTGCAGTATCCTTATACTCGCGGTATCGAGCCCCGTCGGCCGGGGCGCGTCGGTTCCGCGGAGGAACTGTGCCGCAAAAAGCGCCCGAGCGCGAGCCCGCGGCCCGGGACGACCCGGTTTCGCGGATGACCCAGAGCCTGCTCTTCGACGAAGAGGCGAAGAGCGAGCTCATGCTCAACAGGATAATCGTCTACGCCTGCCTCCCCGCCCTGGTCCTGGTCGTGGCGGCAATCTTGGCCGTACAGGGCGTGTCGCCTAACGCTCTTTTCGATGCGGCCGCCATCCTGCTCCTCGCCGCCTATTGCCTGCCGGAGCGCGCGCTCCTCCGCCGGAGAGGCTATCGACGCACCATGAAGTACTCCTCGGTCGCGGTCATTGTCACGATCGTCAGCCTGACCCTCGTCTCCTATTCCTATCCCTCGGGCTGGGTCCACAGCTCGAGGTCGGTCGTGGCCTCGGGCTACGTCGTCGCGATAATCGTGGCCGGACTCTATCATGATCCGAAGCTTCCCCTCCTCGCCGCCGCGATGTCGGCGCTCCAGTACAGTTGCATCGCGGCCTACGCGGTCTTCGCCGCCGGCGTCGGCGTGGCTCCCATCGAGACCTTCCGGGCCCCCGAGTACAGCTTCGATGTCTACGCCTTCCTTCTCTTCTGCTTCATCGCCTCGGGCGCGGTCTCCGCCTACGGCTGCTCGCGCTTCCGGGCGACCCTCTCCCGCTCCCTTTCATCGGAGGCGAGCAGCAAAGCCTTGGCCGAGCTGGACGCCCAGAAGACCTTCTTCTTCTCGAACGTCTCCCACGAGCTGAGGACCCCGCTGACGCTCATCCTCTCCCCGCTGGAGACGATGCTGTCGGGCGACCAGGGCCCGATCCCGGCGAAGCATCGCGAGTACCTGGCCATCGTCCACCAGAATGCCCTCCGGCTCCTCAAGCTCATCAACAACCTACTCGACTTCAACAAGCTCGAGGCGGGCAAGATGAGGCTCGCGCGGCAGAAGACCGATATGGCGGAGGCCGTGGCCTATTACCTCTCGGCGATCAGGCCGACCGCGGATGCCAGGGGCCTAGCCCTGGAGCTCGAGGTCGATGGAGGCGGGCCCTGCCTGGCCTGCGTGGACCGTGGGCTCTTCGAGAAGGCCTTCCTCAACCTCCTCTCCAACGCCTTGAAGTTCACCGAGCCCGGCGGCAGCATCCGCGTCGCGCTCCGCCACGGCGCGGGTCGCCTCGAGCTCTCGGTGTCGGATACCGGCATCGGCATCCCCGCGGACAAGCTCGAGTTCATCTTCGAGCGCTTCAGCCAGGTCGATTCGACCTTGACGCGCAAGTACGAGGGCTCGGGGATCGGCCTCTCCCTCGCCAAGGACGTAATCGAGCTCCACGGCGGACGCATCGCCTGTCGGAGCGAGCTCGGCAAGGGCTCCGTATTCGTCGTCTCCATGCCCGCGGGCGAGATCGACCCTGGTGCGCCCACCGAGCCGCTCAAGGCCATGATGCCCTCGCTCCTCTCCGACCTGGCGCCGCCGGCGGCGCCCGCGGCGGCGCCTTCCGATGGCCGGCGCGGGGCCTGCGCGAAAAAGGTCCTCGTGGTCGACGACAATCGCGAACTCCGCGAGTACCTCGCCTCCTTCCTTGGGGAGGAGTTCGAGGTCGTCTCCGCCGCTGACGGGAACGAGGGCCTGGCGAAGGCCCGGATCGAGCGGCCGGACATCATCGTGTCCGACGTCATGATGCCGGGCATGAACGGCTATGCGCTCTGCTCGGAGATCAAGCGCGATCCCGGGCTCTCCCCCATCCCCGTGATACTCCTCACGGCGCGCGCCGAGGCCTCGATGAAGACCGTGGGCTACGAGCTCGGGGCCGACGATTACCTGGGCAAGCCCTTCAACGCGGAGGAGCTCCTCGCGAAGATCCGCGTGTTCCTCGGCCGGGAGGAGATGCGGCGCAAGCTCGACGTACTGGCCGGCGAGCTGCGCGCCTCGAACGAGTTCCTCGAGGAGAGGGTCCTGGAGAGGACACGGGCGGTCGAGCGGCAGTTCTATCAGATCCTCGACTCCCTCGCGGCGGCCCTCGAGGAGAAGGACCCCTATACACAAGGCCATTCTCTTCGGGTGGAGGCCTACTCGATGGCCCTCGCGGCCGAGCTCGGCCTATCCGCCGAGGACCGCATGAGCCTGTCGATAGCCGCCCGGCTCCACGATATCGGGAAGATAGGCATCCCGGAGCATATCCTCAACAAGGCCGGGGCCCTCGACGAGGCGGAGCTCGCGGCGATCAGGACCCATCCGGCGAGGGGGGCGCGAATCCTGGCGCCGCTCTCGGGGATAGAGCCCATCGCGGAGGCCGCGAGGAAGCACCACGAGCGCTACGACGGCCGCGGCTACTTCGGCTATCCCCGCGAGGAGGTGCCCATGCTCGCGAGGATCCTGGCGGTGGCTGACGCCTATGACGCGATGACGACGACGAGGGCCTACCGGCCGGCCATGGGGAAGGCTGAGGCCCTCGCCGAGATAGGCCGTTGCGCGGGTAGCCAATTCGATCCCGAGGTGGCCTCGGCCTTCATCGCGGCCATGGGCCGGGGCGCCGCGTCAGGGGCGGAAGATCTGGTATAGGTCCTTGCGCAGCCTGAGGGTCCGGGCCGAGATCACGCGCGGGAAATTCTCGAAGAGCTCGCGCTCGCTCGCCTTCCTCTCGGCCCTGCGGCGGATGGCCTCGTCGTAGACCGCCTCCGCGCCCTCGCCGAAGGATTGGGCCGAGAAGCTCCGCGCCTTGTCCCGCGCCGCGACCGCGATGCCCCGCGCGAGGGCCGGGTCCGACAGCAGCTTGACCAGGGCCCCGGTCAGCTCGACCTGACCCGAGAAAAGCAAGCCGTCCTTGCCGTCCTCGATCATCGAGGCGAAGCTGGGGTCCTGCCGCGCGGCGACCGGGACCTCCGCGGCCATGGCCTCGAGGACGGTCAGGCCCTGGGTCTCGGTGACGGAGGCCGTGACGAAGGCGTCGGCGGCGCGGTAATAGTCGGGGATGCCGGCCCAGGGGCGCGAGCCCGCGAAGATGAAGCCGCCGGGCGGGAGAAGCTCCGCGGCCAGGCCCTCGAGGGCCTGGCGCTCGGGGCCCTCTCCCACGACGAGGAGCTTCGCCCCGGGGAGCCTGGCGATGACTGCCGGCATCGCGCGGATGACCATGTCGATGCTCTTCTCCTGTGCCACGCGTCCGATGAAGGCGACCAACGGCGCCGACTCGGGGATCCCGAGCTCCCTGCGCGCCCGGCCGCGCGCCTCGGGGTCGCGGGCCGCCGCCTCGAAGCGCTCGAGCCGCACCCCCGACGGCAGAACCTTGACGGGGGGCTTCACCCCGTACTCGGCGAGTAGGTCCCGGACCTTGTCGGTCGGGGCGATGACGGTGTCGCAGGAGTTGCAGAAATCGCGGCTCAAGTTACGGACCATGTCCTCGCTGAGCTGGCGGATGACGTCGTGACGCTTAGGGGGGCGCGCGGGGACGCGCTTGGCGCCCAGGTCCAGGTAGTGGAGGTAGTCTTTGTACATGGTGTGGTAGGTGTGGATCAAGGGCAGGTCGAGCATGCGGGCGGCGATCTTCCCGAATACCCCGATGGAGAATTCGGTCTGCGTATGGACCAGGTCGAGATCGTGTCGATTGATCGCGCTCATGGCCTCGGGCGTGACGCCTATGGCCAGCCTGAGCGACTTCTCGAAGAACACGGGCATGGAGGGCAGGCGGAAGACGCGCTCCTCGTCCTCGGCGTTGACGTTGCTCGGGGCGAAGATGGAGACCCGGTGCCCGCGCTCCTCGAGGGCCTGCTTGAGCGTGCAAATGGAGGATACTACCCCGCTGATCTCCGGCCTGTAGGAATCGGTGAAGATGCCGATATTCAAGCTTCGCCTCCGTGGGATAAAAGATCGATCATCGCGGGGGCCGCGGCAAGCCGCATCCGCCATTTTATCATTACTAAGATACTGCTAAGCGCGCGTCAGGGACGCGTGATATCCCGGTTAAAAGGGCGGCCTTGACACTCCTCTCCCTTCTTGGCGATACTTGCCTAAAGGCATAGACGGAGACGAGTAACCGCTTCCCTTCGTAACAGAGAGATCGATCCCTGGGCTGAGAGGTCGATTTACGCGAGGCGCGGCGAAGACCACTCCCGAGCCGTCCCTGGCAAAGGGCGCCGTCGGCGCTGCCTAACGGCAGTCGGACGGGACCCGAGTATGGGGGAACGCGGCGAAGAGACCGGACATCCTCGCTCGCCGGCGTCACGGCGATGAGCGCGGCCCCCGTCGTGGGGTGCCGAAGTAAGGTGGTACCGCGGATTCGCGGGAATGGCTTATAGGCGCGGCCGCGTTGCGGCCGCGACGCGGCGCGGGCGTCGGAAGACGCTCAAGGCGCCGCGAGGCCCCCGGGAGATTCGTCCTTACGAGAAGGCTGGTCCGACCGCGAGCGATAGCTCGTCGGCGGCGGGGCGTTCCCGTTCGGGGCGAACCTGCCGGGGGCCTCGCCTTTTATCGCTCTTCTCTAGTAAGGGGGATCTATGTCCGCCGCCGTCGAAACCATCCGCCACTCGGCCTCGCACGTCCTTGCCGAGGCAGTCTTGAAGCTCTACCCGGGCGCCAAGCTCGGCATCGGCCCCGCCATAGAGGACGGCTTCTACTACGACTTCCAGCTGCCGAAGCCCATCGCCGAGGAGGACCTCCCCGCCATCGAGAAGGAGATGCGCCGCATCATCGCCTCGGGCGCGGAATTCGTCCGCAAGGAAGTCTCCAAGGAAGAGGCTAAGAGGCTCTTCGCGGATCAGCCCTTCAAGGTCGAGCTCGTCGAGGCACTCGAGGGCACTATCTCGACCTACGAGCAGGACGGCTTCCTTGACCTCTGCCGCGGCCCCCACGTCGCCACCACCCGCGAGATCAGGCCCGACGCCTTCAAGCTCCGCGCCGTCGCGGGCGCCTACTGGCATGGCGACGAGAAGCTGCCAATGCTCACCCGCATCTACGCCTATTGCTTCGCCTCCAAGGCGGAGCTCGAGGCCCACCTCAAGATGCTCGAGGAAGCCGAGAAGCGCGACAACCGCAAGC
>DBTW01000212.1:20465-20841 GCA_002307245.1 Spirochaetaceae bacterium UBA1306
GCAAGGAGCTCGACCTCTTCTCCACCCACGAGGAGGCCGGCGCGGGCCTGATCTACTGGCACCCGAAGGGGGGCCGCTTCCGCGTCGAGCTCGAGAACTGGTGGCGCGAGGAGCATTACCGCAACGGCTACGAGATCCTCTTCACCCCGCATATCGGCAAGGCTTGGCTTTGGGAGACCTCGGGGCACCTCGGCTTCTATAAGGAAAACATGTACTCGCCGATGAAGATCGACGAGGACAACTACTACGCGAAGCCGATGAACTGCCCCTTCCACATCATGATCTACAAGAGCCAGACCCGCTCCTACCGCGACCTCCCCTTGCGCTGGGCGGAGCTCGGCACCGTGTACCGCTACGAGCGCGCGGGCGCCCTGCA
>DBTW01000212.1:21187-23328 GCA_002307245.1 Spirochaetaceae bacterium UBA1306
GGACGACGCCCATATCTTCTGCACCCCTTCGCAGATCGAGGACGAGATCCTCGAGGTCCTGCGTTTCTCCCTCTTCATGCTCCGGACCCTGGGCTTCACCCAGATTAACGCCTACCTCTCCACCAAGCCGAAGGGCGATGGCTCCGTCGGCGCGCCCGAGCGCTGGGAGCAGGCCACCGAGTCCCTGCGCAAGGCCATCGAGAAGGAAGGCCTCGCCTACCAGGTCGACGAGGGCGGCGGCGCCTTCTACGGCCCCAAGATCGACCTCAAGGTCAAGGACGCGATCGGCCGCGAGTGGCAGCTCTCCACCATCCAGTTCGACTTCAACATGTCCGAGCGCTTCCAGATGGAGTACGTCGACGCCGACGGCCAGCACAAGCGTCCCTACATGGTGCACCGCGCCCTCCTCGGGTCCATCGAGCGCTTCTTCGGCGTCTACCTCGAGCACACCGCGGGGGCCTTCCCCGTCTGGCTCTGCCCCGAGCAGGTCGCGGTCATACCCGTCGCGGAGGCCTTCGACGACTACGCGAAGAAGGTCGTCGCGGAGCTTAAGGGTTCAGGCATCCGCGCGAGGGCGGAGCTCTCCGACTCGCGCATGAACGCCAAGATCCGCGTCGCCCAGGGCCAGAAGGTGCCCTACATGCTCGTCGTGGGCCAGAAGGAGGCCGACGAGGCGACTGTCTCCGTACGCAAGCTGGACGGGAGCCAGGAGAACGGAGTCCCGCTCGCCGACTTCAAGGCGAAGGTCATGGGCAAGATCGCCTCCCGCTCCCTCGAGGCTTAAGCGCGGCCTGGGCGGGTTACGGATGGGCGAGGGCAGGGGCAGGTCCGATTTCCTCAAGCTGAGCGCGGTGCTCGCCCTCTCGGCTGCAGGTTGCGTCCTCCTCTTCGGCCTGCGGGTCGCCATATCGGGCCGGACCTTCTACCGCTACCTCGTGTGGAACCTCCTCCTCGCCATCGTGCCCTACTTGATCGCGGCGGCGGGCGTCCTCCTCATCTCCCGGGCGCGGGAGGGGCGGCCCCGCGGCCTCGTCGCCGCGGCCGTCGCCGTCCTCTGGCTGGCCTTCTACCCCAACGCGCCCTACATCTTCACCGACTTCATCCACGTCGTAAACAAGACCTACCTGCGCGCCGCCCCGGCCGATTGGCTGGGGCTGGGCGCCCTCCTCTGGTACGACCTCCTCATGAACGCGGCCTTCGCCTTCATCGGCCACTTCATAGGCCTCGTATCCATGTGGCTCATCCAGGCGAGCCTCGCGAAGGTCTGGGGGGCGAGCTTCGCGCGCGCGCTCGTGGGGGCCGCCATCGTCTTCTCGGGCTTCGGCATCTACCTGGGCCGATTCTCCCGCCTCAATTCCTGGGACATCCTGGTCGCTCCCCGCAGCGTCCTCGCCGAGCTGGCCGAGGCCAGCGCCGATCCCAAGGCCATCCTCTTCTCGGCCGCCTTCTCCCTCTTCATACTCCTGACCTACGTATCCCTCGTCGTATTCAAGCGCGTGTCCCTGCCCGAGATCGGTGCCGGAAAGGAAGACTAGCATGCCCATCGACCTGAGCCTTGATAAGCTCTCTTCGTGCTTTCCCGACGACTTCTCCCCTGACCAGAGGGCGAGGGCCCAGACCCTCTTCCTCAAGCGGCTCTCGATGTCGACCCACGAGCTCTTCGGGGGCAAGATCCAGACCGTGCCTAAGTGCGGCCTATGGGGCTTCAACTGGTTCAATGTCTGGTACACGCCCGGCGTCTCGGCCGTGTCGACCGCGATCCGCGACGACAACGACCTCTCCTTCTCCCTCTCCAACCGGGGCAACCTCGTCGCCGTCGTCTCCGACTCCACCCGGGTCCTCGGCGACGGGGACTGCAGCCCCCCGGGCGGCCTCGGCGTGATGGAGGGCAAGGCCTTCCTGATGAAGTACCTGGGCGGCGTGGACGCGACGGCCCTGTGCATCGACTCGCGCGGGAAGGACGGCAAGCACGACCCCGAGAAGATCATCGACTTCGTGAAGATGCTCCAGCCCTCCTTCGGCGCGGTCAACCTCGAGGACATCTCCCAGCCCAACTGCTTCCGCGTCCTCGACGAGCTGCGCGAGGCCTGCGACATCCCCGTCTGGCACGACGACGCCCAGGGCACCGCCTGCGTCACCCT
>DBTW01000034.1 GCA_002307245.1 Spirochaetaceae bacterium UBA1306
TTGTCTCCGCTGTTGAGGAGGAAGGAGACGAAAGCCCAGGCCTGCGGGTAGAAGACGTCGAGCTCGGCGCGGGCGTCGTCCTGGCCGAGGGAAAGCAGCCGATCGAGGGGCATCAGGAGGCTGCGCTCCTTGAGGGACTTCACCGTCTCGAGCCAGGCGAGATTCTCGGGGAAGTCCAGCTTGCCCGCGGCGTCGTCCCACTTGGCGGACTCGAAGCAGACGGCCACGCCTTCGCGGATCCAAAGCGGCGGATTGGGGATGAAGGCCTTCACGAACTGCACGAAGCCCTGGTGGGCGAGACTGGCGGAGAAGTCGGGCTCGGCCTTGGAGAAGACGAGAAGCTCGGAGCGCTCGGGGCTCGGATAGTGCAGATAGACGAAATCATCCTTGGATTGGCCGACGATCTGGGTCATGTAGATGTCGAAGCCGGCCTTGTCGCTGAACTCGCGGACATTGAGCTTGGCCTTGAGTCCCGACGGATCGTAGCGGAAGAATCCGTCGTAGAGGCCGAAGAGCGCCTCGAGCTGGCGGGAGAGGGCATTCGCCCTAGCCTGTCCGAGCTCCGATAGCACTTTGTAGTGCTCGGTTTCGGCCTGGCCGAATACGGGACCGGCCAAGGCCGGTGCGCTGGCCGCCGCTGCATTGCCTGCGGCTGCATCGGTTGGCGCTGGTGCGGCTGCGGGCGCATCTACGGGTGCCGCGGCCGGCGCTACCGTGGCGGCATCGGCCGGCGCGGCTACGGGCGCCGCAGCGGCCGCATCTTGGGCCGCCGCGAAGGAAACCGCGAATATCGCGGCTAAGAAAAATGTACTGAGTTTCTTCATGATTCCCCCTGAGTCGTTCCTTGACTCGGCTTGTCTGGAAATCCCTTCGCATCTGCCTTTGGCAAGGACTTCCTTGAGCGAAGTACTCTATATCGTAGCCGTTCGCGCGATGATTGTCAAATCAATCGTGACGAGGCGTCGATTCTGGTGCAAGCGACGGGAAAATGATTCTGTCCACTAACGTCGCTGAGAGAAGCGATCGATGACTATGCTCACTTCCTCTATCAGGATGCCCGTGTAGCGCTCGATGTTGTCGATGATGTATTCCTGCAGCGCATGCGCGTTGGACACGAGCTTCGTGCCGAAGGGGACCTCGAGGACGATCGTGAGCCGGTAGCCCTGCGTGTCGGAGCGCACCGCGAGCCGGCGCACGCGCAGGCTGTCGTCGTACTCGTCGACGCAATGGATCACCATCTGCGAGAGGGCCGCCTCGGAGATGGACACCCTGCCCCGCTTCGAGTACTCGGGACGCACGACGGACTTCTCGTAGATGCGCGGCCGAGTGGGGGCCGTCCCGAAATTGCGCTTCAGGAAGACGCGGATCGAATCGTAGAAGATGGAAGGATAGTTGCGGCGGATCTCGAGAGCGGGCACCGGTATGACATGCTTGCCCTCGACCTTGCGCGAGCGCACCGCCTTCGCGATCTCCTCCCGGCTGGCGATGTCCTCGATCTTGATGACCTTGATCGGATGGGGGATCTGGAGCCGCTCGCAGATCTTGTAGGCCATCTTCTCCGAGGTGCCGATGACCAGGATCTTGCGGAAGCGCTCGCGCTGCAGGGCCCTGGCCACCTCGTCCCGATGGGCCTTGTCGTGGAACAGGGCCGTCTTGACGGCGGACATGTAGAGCTGCTCCTTCTTGGCGGAGCGGCCGGCCAGGAGGGTGTCGCCGCGGATCAGGAGCCCGTCGTCGATGATCATGTCTATGCCGAACTTCTGCGCGACGAGCTTGGCGCGAAAGCTCTTGCCGGTGCCGCTCTCGCCGACGAGGGCGTAGACGCGGACTCCTTTCATGAGCCAGAGGAGGCCGCTGAGGGGGCTGAACATTTCATTCCACTATAGCGGCCAGGGGACGAAGGCGCAATCCTCGCGGTAGGGGCGATCGCCGAAGGCTTAGCGCAGCGATTGGCGACGATCGTCGCCGCGGATAGAATGGCGGCGAAGCCAGAGCCATGAGGAGGAAGAGATGCAGAGAACAGCCCTGATCGCCGCGTTGCGCGGCAATGTCCAAGTCCTGAGGGGCCTCGTCGGATCCATGACCGAGGAGGCGATCGTCAGGCGGATTCAGGATTACTGGACCGTGAGGGAGCACCTTGAGCACCTGGTGATTTGCCAGGCCATGCTCCTCGGGAGGATGGGACAGTTCCTCGCGGAAGAGAGGCCAGCCATGAAGCCCTACAATCCGGACGGGGCTCCGCCCGCCACGAAGGGCATCGCCTCCCTCCTCGACGAGTTCGAGGCCCTGCGCGCGAAGCAGATCGCCCTGATCGAGGACGCCAGCGAGGCCGTCTGGAAGCGGAAGGGCACGCATCCCGAGTATCGGGATTACGGCTTCGAGATCCTCGTCAGGCATACCCTCCTCCACGATTCCTTCCACATGTGGAGGATGGAGGAGCTATGGATCATGAAGGAAGAATTGATACAGGAACTGAAATGAAAAGAGCGCTCCCCCTCTGCGTCCAAAACTTGAGGAGGAGAGCCGCATCCGAGTCTGGATTGACCCATATATCCATATGATGTATGGTTCTCCCGGTGATGGAGTGCTCCCTAGGGCTGGGGAAACCGCGCACGGCGAAACCCTGAAATCCTAAACGGCGGATATATTCCTTCTCGCCATTTCCGTTCCAGTCGGGCGCTCGCCGTCCTCGACGATCTCGCCCGCGCATACCGAAGATCATAAGGAGGACTATGTGATCTATTCGACAGAAGTTGAGCACATGTGCCCGGTCGCGAAGGCTGCCTACCACGGCCCCGCGCCCATCCCGGAAGAGGGGAAGTGGGTCCAGGCCAAGGAAGTCAAGGACATATCCGGCTTCACGCACGGCATCGGCTGGTGCGCTCCCCAGCAGGGCGCCTGCAAGCT
>DBTW01000205.1:0-6579 GCA_002307245.1 Spirochaetaceae bacterium UBA1306
GGCCCCTCCCTCATCATCGCCTACAGCCATTGCGCGATGCACGGCATCGACATGATGAAGGGCATGAACCAGCAGAAGCTCGTGGCCGAGTGCGGCATTCAGCTCCTGTACCGCTACGATCCCAGGCTCAAGGAGCAGGGCAAGAACCCCTTCCAGTTCGACTCGAAGGAGCCCGACTTCACCAAGATCGAGCAGTTCATGTACTCCGAGGTCCGCTTCAAGAGCCTCCAGACCGCGAACCCCGCTCGCGCCGCCGATCTCCTCGCCAAGGAGCAGGCTCTCGTCGAGCGCAGGTACAAGGAGTACAAGTATCTCTCCGAGCGGTCGTTCTAGGCAAGATCAACTCTCTGTGCAATAAAGAGGGCGCCTTCGGGCGCCCTCTTTCGCTTATTTGCGGCGCGACGATGCGCGGCGAGCGGATATACTGAATCAACTCCCCAAGTTAGTTCGCCGATCATCCGCTCGGTCCCTCTTCGGCGTCGCGCAAATGAGCCGCGTGGCTCGGTGCTAGTCCTGCGCAGGGACATTCTTTCTTCCCGGCGGTTTCGTTTTGCGACAAAACCTTACCGTGAAAAAAGTCCGTTTTCTATTCCATCAACAACAAACGATAATATTACCATCACCGTAAATACATATATTGACCGAATTCGTGAATCCGGTCGATCGCCCTATCCCTCCGCTGGTAGTGTACTGGATATTTAGGAGGAATGGGATGAAACGCTCGAGCCTCACCTTGGCTTTTTGTCTAGGGGTACCGGTCCTCCTGGCGGCGCAGGTGGGCCTCTCCCCATGGTCCCTCTCAGTTTCTCCATCCGCCTATTTCCCTCTCGTAGGCTGGGACGGGAGTCCTTCCACCCGAGTGCCATTTTCTGCCGGATATGGCTCCGGCCTGGGCCTGGAGTACGATATCGAGGGGCGGCTGCCCCTTGCCGCGCGCTTGTCCCTCGGCTACGCCTATTCGGGGCTCGCGGAGAGTAAGGGCGTTGCGATCGGCGGAGGACTGCAGGAGCTCCAACTCCTCGCCGGCCTTTCCGGCAGTATGGCGATCGGAAGGACGCTGTCCCTGCAGGCCTTCCTCGAGGGGGGCTGCTCCTACGGCATGCTTAGCTCCGGTGACAGCAGTCCTCTCGGCCTCGTGAAGGCGGGCGTCGGCGCCTCCGCGAGGCTTGGCTCTTCCCTCTCCGCTCGACTCGAGACGGCGGCGGAATATAAGGTGGGCATGTCGGGAGGCCTGGCCGCGAGCCTGGCTCTTGGCTATCGGCTCCCTTCTCGGGTCGAAAAGGTGTTGTCCCCGGCCAAGCTCCACCTGTTGAGGCTCGATTCGATGGAAACGGTGGCGATCTTCCCTATCTTTCGCTCCTATTATGACGAGCACTCCCTGGGGTCGGTAAGGGTTACGAACGCAGGCAAGGAGGCCGCGACCGACTTGCAGATATCCTTCTACGCGAGGCAGTACATGGATGCGCCTAAGGCTTCGCCGCTCATCGATCGGCTAGAGCCGGGCCAGAGCGTCACTGTGCCGCTATACGCCCTGTTCAATGACGCAATATTGAACGTCACCGAGGCGACAAAAGTCTCGGGCGAGGTGAGCGTGGCCTGCGCGCAGGGCGATGAAGCGAGCCAGGCTGGCACGGTCATGGTGTACGACCGGAACGCACTGACCTGGAGCGACGATCGGCACGCTGCCGCCTTCGTTTCGAGCAAGGATCCCTGGGTGATGGACCTGGTGGGCAATTTTATGGCGGCGGTAAAGGATTCGCGGAATCCGGAACTCGCGAAAAACCTCGAGACGGGCATGGCGATCCATGGCGGACTGAAGGTTTACGGGCTTTCCTACCAACTGAGCCCGAACCGGCCCTTCGCCCAGCAGGGCGGGAACCTCGAGACCGTGGACAGCCTGAAGTTCCCGCGCCAAACCTTGAGCTTCCGCTCGGGAGACTGCGCGGACCTCTCGGTGCTCTTCGCCTCCTGCTTCGAAGCGGCGGGGATTGAGACGGCTTTCGTCACCGTGCCCGGCCATATCTTCATGGCCTTCGACCTAGGTCTGAGCGCCGAGGAGGTCAAGGCCCGCGCCATGCCGAGGGACCAGTTGGTGATCGTCGGCGACAAGGTCTGGGTGCCGATTGAGACGACGATGCGGAACGCGGGCTTCGTGGAGGCCTGGAGCAAGGCCGCAGAGGAGTGGCGCTCTTCCCTGGCGCGCAACGAGTCGGCGATCTACCCCATTCATGAAGCTTGGGAGGCTTATGCTCCCGTGGGCTTGCCCGCCGATGGCTCGAGCGCGAAGCCGCCGAGCGCCGATGCCGTGAAGTATGCCTTCTCGAGCGAGCTGGCCGCCGTGGTCAAGAGCGAGCTGTCCGCCCGGTTGGCCGCTCTCGGACCCCTTCCGGAGGGCGGGAAGAATGCGCAGACCTACGCGAAGGCGATGAACGACCGCGGCGTGCTCTACGCCAAGTACGGGAATTACGCCGAGGCCGAGAAGGCCTTTTCAGCTGCCGTCCAGGCCGGGAACGCCACCGCTCTCGTGAACCTGGGCAACCTGGCCTTACTCGGCGGGGAAGCCGCAAAGGCGCTCGCCTATTTCCAGCAAGCCACCAAGAAGCTGAGTGGGAACGCGCGGCTCCTCATTCTCGTGGCGAAGGCCGCCGCTGTCGCGGGCGCCACGGACACCTCGAACTCGGCTATCGCCGCCGCCCTGGCCCTCGATCCTTCGGTTGCTGCGCTCTACGGCAAGGCGAACGGCTCGGCCGTCGTCGGTACCCGCGCTGCCTTCCTCGACGATATGCCGACTGACTGGTTCTGAACGAGGAGCTTGTAATGCAAACCCCAACGACCATGAAACGGATATGCCCAGCCGCCGCCAGTCGCCGCGCGCGCGGCGGTGTCGCATTTCTCCTGGCCCTCGCCACCTTGGCCTTAGGCTCGAGTTGCCAAAGCCCCCTTGTGAGCGCGGCCGAGAAGGTCATCGCCAAGGCCATCTCGCCGAGCATCGCGGTGACTAGAGCATCCGACGGCGCCTCTCTGAGCTCCGGCGGAGCGCTCGATTTCGGCACGGTATCGATGGGTGGCGGCGTTAGCATTCAACTTACCGTGAAAAACACGGGCAAGAGCGCCTTGGTAATCCTATCCTCGAAACTGAGCCTGGCGCCCGATTCCGGTACCGATTCCGGAATATTTCACCTCGTGGACCCTCAGGATCTCAATTTGAGCCCGAACGCCTCGGGCATGTTGACGATCAGCTTCAGTCCCATCATGGCGCAGACATATGGCGCCACTCTGACAATGACCACGAACGACGTATCGACGCCGACCTTCGCCCTGGGTCTGACTGGGACTGGCCTGGCGACGGCCAAGGCGATGACGAGCTTCGCGTTGCAGAGCCCCGCCGAGACCGGAGTGATCGACGAGGCGAACAAGACTATTTTCCTCAACGTTCCATATGGGATTGCAATTACTTCCCTGGTCGCGGTGTTCGAGAGTTCGGGCGTGCAGGTATCGGTAGGCTCGGCCAATCAGGTGAGCGGCCAGACGTCGAACGATTTCTCGAAGACGCTCATCTACGCGGTGACCGCGCAGGACGGCTCGACCGCGAATTACGCGGTGACCGTCACCGTGGGATCGACGTCTCCGCTCGTGACCACTTCCGCAGTCGGGACTATTGCCGCGGCGAGCGCTATGAGCGGCGGAACGATAGCGAGCGAGTGCGGTTCCACGGTGACCGAAGCCGGGATCTGCTGGTCGACGAGCCAGAACCCGACGAAGAGCGATTCGTACCTGGCGAGCGACCAGACTTCCGGAACCTTTACCGTGCGCATGACCGGCCTTTCGCCCGCGACATTGTACTATGTCCGCGCTTACGCCATTAACGGCGTGGGCATGGGCTACGGGCCGCAGGTAAGCTTCATCACTTCGGTGGCGATTCCGACCCTGACAACCGCGCCGGCGTCGTCGATCACTTCATCGGGGGCGGTTCTCGGCGGCGCGATCGTGGCCACGGGCGGCTCCGCCGCGACGGTAACCGGCGTCTGCGTGTCTACGAGCGCTAACGCGACACTCGCGACCTCCGGGGTGCTTGTGTTTTCCGGGAGCGCGACGAGCGGGAGCTTCACCGCGAACGCGACCGGACTTTCGGCCAATACGGCGTATTTCGCCCGGGCCTACGCGTCGAACTCGGCGGGCACGGCCTATGGCGACCAGGTGAGTTTCATCACGTCGATAGCGCTCCCGACGGTGACGACCGCGTCGGCGTCGTCGATCGCCTCGTCGAGCGCGATTCTCGGCGGCGCGATCGTGGCCACGGGCGGCTCCGCCGCGACGGTTACCGGCGTCTGCGTGTCGACGAGCGTTAACGCGACAATCTCGACCTCCGGGGCGCTTGTGTTCTCGGGGAGCTCAACGAGCGGGAGCTTCACCGCGAGCGCGACCGGACTTACGGCGGGTACGACGTATTACGCCCGGGCCTACGCGACGAACTCGGCGGGCACGGCCTACGGCGATCAGGTGAGCTTCACCACTGCCATAGCGCCCCCGACGGTGACGACCGCGTCTGCGTCGTCGATCGCCTCGTCGAGCGCGATTCTCGGCGGCGCGATCGTGGCCACGGGCGGCTCCGCCGCGACGGTTACCGGCGTCTGCGTGTCGACGAGCGTTAACGCGACAATCTCGACCTCTGGGGTGCTTGTGTTCTCGGGAAGCTCAACGAGCGGGAGCTTCACCGCGAGCGCGACCGGACTTACGGCGGGTACAACGTATTGCGCCCGGGCCTACGCGACGAACTCGGCGGGCACGGCCTATGGCGACCAGGTAGGCTTCACCACCTTGGCGGTGGCTTCGACGGTGACGACCGCGTCAGCGTCGTCGGTTACCTCGTCGGGCGCGATGCTCGGCGGTACGATCGTGGCCACGGGCGGCTCCGCCGCGACGGTTACCGGCGTTTGCGTGTCGACGGCCGCCAACGCGACGCTCTCGACCTTGGGAGTGCTCGTCTTCTCGGGGAGCGCGACGAGCGGGAGCTTTACCGCGAGCGCGACCGGACTCTCGCCCAGCACGACGTATTACGCCCGGGCTTACGCGACCAACTCGGCCGGAACCGGATATGGTTCAGACGCGACCTTCACGACATCTGCCGCAGCCCCGACGGTAACCACAGGCTCGAGCATGAGTTCGATCGCCATGACTTCGGCCATGGGGAGCGGAACCGTTTCCAGTACGGGAGGCGCGACCCTCACCGCGACGGGTCTCTGCTGGTCGTCGACAAACAGTACGCCTACTACCTCCGATTCTTATGCGACCAGTAGCGCGCCTACCTCTAGCTTTACGGCAAGCTTAAGTGGCCTTTCGGCGGGGACTATTTACTATGTGCGGGCTTATGCGACCAACTCGGCAGGCACGGGTTACGGCCCCATGGTTAGCTTCATCACGCAGCCGGATACTCCGGTTATCTCCTCGGTGAGTCCGGTTGGGTACTTGGCAGGCTCGGGCGAGCTCGACGTTTCCTGGAGCGCCGCCATCGGGGCCTCCGTCTACAATGTCTACGCCTCCTTGGCTAATACCTTCGCGACCGCGAGTGTCATCTCGGGCGGTAGCGGCCTTCCTAGCACGGTAACCAGCTGCACCCTTACCGGGCTCACCGATTATCTGACTTACTATGTGTGGGTCGTGGCCTCGAACGCCTCGGGTTCGACAACGAGCGCCTGTTCGAGCGGAAAAGTGGGGATCCCGGTCACCGCCGTTACCCTTCAGCGGAGCGCCGACTATGTACCGGTCTCCGGCGGTAGAACTACCGATACCCTCATCTGGGATAGCACCCAGGGCATGAGCTCCATTGACACTCTTTATGCGGAGGTCATTCCCGTTAACGCGACCAACAACGCGACGATCTTGACCTCGACGGGCGGGGTCACGCTGACCACGGGGGGAGTCATCTCTTTGTCCTCGGCCAAGTCCGGAACGGTTAAGGCTACTCCAGCCGATGGTAAAGGGGGAACCGAGGCTACGGTCACGGTCAGCTACATTAGCGCGGCCAAGGGCGCTACGAATTATACGGGCCCTGGCGGCGGTAAAATATTCTACGACAAGGGCTCGTATTCAGATGGCTGGCGTTATCTTGAAGTCTACTACAACTCGGGATCGGGAACCGTACTCGGTGTTCCTTGGGGTGCCACTTTTACAACGACGGGCGCTACGCTAACCGCTCTCGGCGCGGGCAAGGAAAATACCGACGCTATTATCAGCAAGTACGGTACGACTGGTTCATACGGGACCGGCTACATGGCCTATAAGTGTCGATATGCTTTCTCCAACGCCACCTTCGCCGATTGGTATCTGCCAAGCTACGATGAGGTGGATAAAATTAGGACCGTTCTTGGATTTGCGAACTATACGCAATTCTCCACGTCTACGGAGATGGATAGTAACTACATCTATATCTACTACAACAACTACACCAATAATAGTTTGTATTACTGGTCGAATTGCATTAAGTCATATGGGTCTTATTATTCGCTACCGAGCCGCCGCTTCTAGTCTTTCCCCGCGTCAGGGATCGAAGCGGAAATGGCGGGCCGCCTAGGCGGCCCG
>DBTW01000205.1:6827-21267 GCA_002307245.1 Spirochaetaceae bacterium UBA1306
GGCGGGCCGCCTAGGCGGCCCGCCATTGGAGCGGAGAGCCCGGCCCCGCCGCCCGAGGGCGGCGGGGAGACGCCCTTGATTCGGGCGTTAATTGCGCGCTTGCGGCTATTGGCCCCACCATGAGTCCAAGAGCTGATACCAGTTGCCGACGACTTCTGCGACGGTGGACTCCCCGTCTCGTGACCAGGCAAGCGATGAGGGGCCATACCAGGTTTGGTAGCTCCAGACGGGCTTGGAAAAATACTTGACGTCGCCTTTCGGGAAGAAGAGGGCCAGGCCGTTCCGCCCTGCACTGAAGCCTGAATAGCCTTCGCCTCCCAGGGAGCCCAGGACGAGATCGTCCAGGGCCTGGAGGCAGGAGTCGATGGGCCCGGCGAGGGAGGCGAAGCCCGCGTCGGAACGGAGCTGCTCGAGGAGAGAGGCCGCGTCGATTCCTGGATAATAGAGCCAGTACTTCGGGCGGCTCGGGTCGAAATAGTAGAAGAGGGAAGGGTTCGTGATGGTGGCGTACTCGGCGTTGCCGAATACGAGGGGTATGGCCTCGGCCTTCCTGCCTGCAAGAGCCGGAGCGAGGGCGTCGAGCTTTGATTTAAAGGCGTCGATGAGATTCAGGTCCAGGAGGGAGTAGCACATGGCCCTGGCCAGGCTGTCCTGCGTCCCAGGGCCATAGGTGGCCTTAAGATGCTCCCCCTGCGCATCTAGCATCACGGAGCCGAGCTCGGCTCCCGTGAGGCTCGAGCCGCCACTGGTGTCGTATAGCGCGAAAAGCTTCGCGAGGAAGGCGTCGTAGGGGAAGCCCTCGGCTACCACTTCGGCCGGGGAGGCGAGGAGATAGCGGCTCGTGAAGCCCGCGTTAGTCAAGCCCGCGCGGGTCGGGGCGATCTCGTAACCGAGCTCGGCGTAGCCCATGTAGCAGGCGTCCAGGACGAGGAGATCGATCGAGTCGTCGGCCGAGAGTCCCGAGGAGAAGTCCCGGACGGATATGAAGCTTTTATTCGTGTCGTCGTAGCAGATGGCCCGCGAACCGTAGGGGTCGAGGTCTCCGAGACCGCTTCCGTGGTCACCCATGACGAGCGCGTAATGGCGCGCAGGGAATTGGTCCTTCACGGATTCGATGAGCCACTTGAGGGTTGCGACGCTCCCCATGTCGCGCTCCTTACCTGAGCCTATCTGGACGGGCTCCGCGACGGTGAACTCGTAGAGCCTCGTGTCCTGAAAGTCCTCGCCGAAGACCTTGGCGTCGGAGCAGGTGTCCGTGCCGCGGTCGATCAGGGCCACGATGTTGACCGGGTAACCGTCGCGCATGGCTGACTTGAGCTCGGCCATGTCGTCCATCATGTAGGATTCGAGGTTGTTGTCCGCGTCGTAATAGAGGGCGATCGTCCAGTCGGCGTTGTCGATGCCGCGCGTTACGACCGCAGTCGCCTCCGGCTGAGAGCAGCTGGAGGCGAGAAGGCCGAGAAGGAGGGCGGCGAGCAGGGGCAGATCGCGAGCGGCGCGGCGCCTCGGGGCCTGCCACGGCTCATGAAGTTCTTTTCTCAATGGTGCGAGGCGGCCAGACTGTGGAATGAGGGCATCCGTCCACCGCCCGCGAGGCCGCGCGAGGCGGTCGTTATCTCATAGGAGTAGCTGGAGGCCTCGGTGACCAGCAGTGATGAGCCGTCGGCCGTCTCGGTGGAGTACGCGACGGCGTACTTCGATTTCAGCTGCTGTCCTAAGGACATGTCGTAGACGCACTTCTGGGACAGGTCGCCGTAGGCCTCTGAGTACGCGTACGTTGTGTAGGCCGTCTGGACGCCTTGGCTTAAGTCCGAGCGGCTCACGGTGCGGTACGCGCTCCCGATCTTTTCGGCGTCGTAGAGTATGGTCGAGCTGAGGCGGTTGTCGGGGTCGTAGTAGGCCTGCTGGTTGATGAAACCATAGCCCACGGACCAGGAGAAGAGGTAGTTCGAAGTCGCGACGGTATTCGTATTCGCGTCGTAAACGTCCTGGTCCACGCGTGAGACGTAGGTCATCAGCTCCTTTACGATGATACCTGTCGTGGGATCGCCATTGAGGTAGCTCGGGTCGTAGGATATGCGGAGGCCCGTCACGGGATCGCTCTCTTCTCCGTAGAGGAAACATTCTCGCGTGTAGTGCTGGCCATCGGCTGCATAGGCGCATATCCGATTTTCCGAGACCTCTAGTGTCCCGTCGGAATCGCCGTCCTCCCGGTAGATATAGCTGAGGTAGCTGTGCTGGGCGTTATAGGTGGCTTCCCATTCAAGGGTGGTTACGAGGCTGGTGCCGTCGCTTACCTGCTCGGTGGCCGTGACGATATCGCCGCTCGCGTTCCTGTCGTAGGTGTACTCCGCGATGAGGTAATCCGCTACGGCCGCGGCCGCGTCAGCGGACGCTGCGGCATAGATTTCAACCTTGTCCTGTCCCGGGTAGGAGGCGGCATAGCTGTAGACTGCGTAGTAATCGAAGCTCTCTGTCCCCGTGGAGTCCCAGGAGGTTGACCACTCCTCGATGGGCTGTAGGCTCCCGTCTGCCAGGACCTTGTTCTTCGTCTTCACCACGTTGGTGAGTCCCTTCAGCGCCTCGAGGGCCGTGGGGCTTCGCCACTGCGCGTAGAGGCTCAGGTTGGCCGAGTCCAGGGTCACGGTGGCACCGGCCGCGTACGCGGTACCCGAGCCGCCGGCGGCCGTGTTCCATCCTGAGAACGTGGATCCAGAGAGGGTGAAGCTGTTGGAGTCGACGACGTACGAGTCGCCTGCAGCGTAGACCGTGGCGTCCACGAAGGACGTGGCGCCGTCGAGCGTAGTACCCCCGTTTCCATAATACGTTACCCGCGCCTCGCCAGAATACGCGGGAGTCTCAGAACTTTTGCAGGAGACGATGGCGGCTAGGACTAAGGTCAGCGCGGCCGCGATAAGTTGTATCCTTCTCATTCTTCGCTCCAGGTTAGGGTCTCGGGGAAGCTGGGATTCTGGAACATGCAGGCGCTCCAGCGCGCGGAGTCATTCTGGGTCACGACCGTGATGACCAGGTTCGAATCGCTGCGTGGAACCGCAGTCAGCGCGTAGGAGCTCGGGAGGTAGTACGTGTCGGTGATCGGTTCGTGCCAATAATAGTTCGCCGAACCGAGTTCGCTATCGTAGATCTCTATGACGTCCCACTTCGGGTAGAAGTAGTCGCCGGTGCTCGGGTTCGTCATTCGGTAGCGCCAGACGGTCTTGTCGCTTGATTCCTTGAAGGAGTAATTCTTGCCCGTGAAGAAGTCGGGATGGTTGATCGAAGTGTGCACGGCCTGTCGTGGCGCCGTCTCAGAGGCCCATCGATCGCGGGAGGCGTCGCGGACGATGGCCGCGGTCCTCTTGGAGACGAGGCCGTACTTCGCGGTCGTGGCCTGCCATAGGTAGTCGGATTCCTCGCTCCACCAGTACCCGTCGAGCTCCTCGGCGCCCTCTCCCGTCCCCGACACGACCTTCACCGGCCACCAATTGCTGACATAGCGCGTGACGCTCTCGGGCAGGCCCAGCTCCGAAGATGAGACGAGCTCGGTGATGGGGTACTGCCCGGTGGCGTTCAACTGCAGATCCTTCGGATGGGTGATCGATGTATAGGTTGTGCCGCTAACCGTGACGCCGGCCGATCTCACTTCGCCCGTCGTGTCCACCGCCGTGAGGGTGAAGGCGTAAGTCTTATCGGCGCTCAGGCCTTCATAGACCGCGCTCCTGCTCCTTGTGCTATCGCTCTTGGCGACGCTGCGCGTAGGCACCGACGCGTCGTCGCAGACGATCTCCACCCCGCCAAGGTCGGAGCTCGAGGGGTCGATCCACGAAAGGGTGATCGCCGTCCGCTCGGCCTCCGCCGCAGCTGCGATCACGTCGTCGGGATTCGCGATCCGGGAGCTGGTGGTCGATATAGCGACTCCGGGATTCCGGGGATTGGTCACAGGCGCGTTTCCGGAGCCCTTCGAGACGCTGAAGCTGGCGAAGGGCCACTTTTTCTCCAAGAAGGTGTGCGAGAACTTGCCGTTCCAGAACGAGATGCTGGCCTCGATAAAGGCCCCGATCTCCCCCGAGCCCTTGATCCACGCTTCCTTCTTGGTCGATATGCCATTGACCTTCTGCTCGGCCATATGCATCTCGGCGGAGACCGAGGCGTAGACGCCGGCGCCGGGATAGCTCTCGACCAGCGTTATCCCCACGACGCTCATTTCGCCGCCGAGGGCGAGGAGCTTGGCTCCGGCCTCCATCTCGGCCTTGAGGTCGAAGCCGTAGGTCATGGAGTTGCTGATCTCGGCGGGCGAGGGGAAGGACACGCTCTGGGGCAGGATCGGCCCCACCCAGGCGTCGATCTCGTTCTTGTAGCCCAGGACGTACTGGTACTTGAGGTTGGTGGAGAGCTCGCCCTTGAAGTAGGGGATGAAGAAGAGCCCGAACTGCATCGTCGCGAAGGTGGTCTTCTTGCCCTTGACGTAGATGGGGATCTTCGAGTCCCACTTGCCGCTCACCGCGAATCCGACGAGGACTTCCATGCCGAGCTGCGCGTCGAGCTTGACCCAGCTCAAGTCCGGATGCCGCTTGGTGCCGGTATCGTAGCAGTAGTCCAGGGCGAGATTGACGGTGGGGGCGAGCTCGAGGCTGAATGTCGCCGCCCCTCCGCCATTGAGGGAGACTTTGTCTATGTAGGCGAAGCGGGTGCCCAGCTCGCTCGTGTCGAGCTTCCAATTCCCGTCGATGGCGCGGGCGGCGGCGCTACCCGTTTGCGTGACCGTGATCTTATCCGACATGTACTCGCCCATCGGGTCCATGTCGTTGAAGTCGCAGGAGGTCGGCGGCAGGTAGAGATCGGTCAGAACCTCCTCGAGGCCGGGCTTGCGCGTATGGTAGACCAGGGTGGAGCCCTTCTTCTCGATGGACAGGAGCTTCCTCGCGGTACCGCTCTCGTCGATGAAGACCTGGCCCTCCTTCAGCTCGGCGATGGTCTCGGATACCTGGGCCCCGCGGGAGAAGGCCTCGCCGATCCCTTCGGGACGGAAGTCGAGGACGTCGGCTCCATACTCGACGTAGCAGCCTTCGAAGCCGCCGCTCGCCGTGCCGGGGCTGCGCCCGGCAACGGTAGCGGCTATCTCTTTGCGCGCGGTGACAGTCGGCCTGTTGTGCCCGCCCAGGGCCCGCGAAACGTCGCCGGACTCGATCTCGGTCGCGGAGTAGCAGGGCCGGCCGACGTTCTTGACCTCTTGGTTGCCGTACTCGTCCTCCTTGACGATGCTCACCAAGTCGTCGTTGTCGTCATAGTTGTAGCTGACCACGCTGTCGCTCGTCGTCGCGGCGCGGCCCAGGACGTTCGAGCTCTCGGTGACCGTGTATTGGACCTTCTGAACCTTGCCCGATCGGCTCAGGGCTCGGCTCGAGGATATGCTACGGGAGTTCTTGACCGTGTTGACGTCGAAGGACTCCGCGACCGATCGGACCTGGCCGTCGGAGTCGTATTCGTAGCTTCTGCCCGACCAGTCCCCGTAGGCGCCGAGGCTGCGGCTCGAGAGGACTTTGCCCGCCGAGCTTAAGGTATAGGATGCCTGGAGATCGTCGCCCTGGTATATCTCAACGCGTGGCTCCGATGCGGCGCCTGAGCCGGAGGTAGGCTGCGAGCAGCCGAAGACGGCGAGGGCTAGCAGGGCGAGGGTCGCGACTGATGGGGTGATCTTTTTCATAGGTACCTCATTACCTGGCCGAAATGGAGGGGTTGTCGATGGAGATTGCCTCGATCAGGGACATGTCGATTTTCGCGTACTTGGCCTGGTAGGCGTCGATGTCGTCGATGTAGTACTTGCCCTTGTCCATCCAGCCGGCACTCTTGGCGCCAAGGGCCGTCGCCTTGGCGGCGAGGTCGGTATCCATCGTGAAGTCGCCGTCGGGCTGGAAATTCGAGCCCGAGCTCTTGTTGCGATAGCTGTAGAGGGTCTTCTCGTAGGACCAGGAATTCGTGCTGGAGTTATAGTCCTGGTAGGTGCTCGAGACCACGTTGCCGATGTCGTTCGTGGCCGAGTAGTCCACCGGCCCTAGCAGCGCGACTCCTGCGCCCGACGGGCTGAACTGATCGTAGGTCATCCCCGCGGGCGTGAGATAGAAGAGCTTGTCCTTCGTATTGTAGATCGTGCTCTCGTTCGGGACGCAGACGATTTGCTTCGCCTGGTCGACAACCGCGAGGAGATCGATCGGCCACTCGTAATAGAAGGAGGGGATTGAGGCGAAGTCCAGGACCGCCTCGTAGGTATTGTACTTCTTCCCGCCGAGGTAGCAGCCCGGGTGCCCGTCAAGGTTGCTAAAGTAGTCTTCGTTGTAGGAGGTGTTCAGCATCAGGTTATTGTAAACAAGCGTCTTGTAGCGGGAGAAGCCCGAGGCCACGCCGTCGACGTCGTCGCCCCACATGAAGTTGCAATACTCGGAGTAAAGGGTTTTTTCCTCGTCAGCGTAGCTCTTGTACTGGCTATAGATCGTACGCTCGTCCCCGTTCGGGTAGTACCAGTAATAGAAATTGATCGAGCCCGCGTTGGAGAACATGCTGATGACGTTGGTCGCCTCGTCGTAGCGCAGGTAGCTGTAATCGTAGTAGGTCGCCCCGTCCTGGACGCTGGTACTGATCTTCGAGCCGACGCTCGCCAGCTTGATCGAGTTGGCCGTCCAGGCTTCCACCTGGAGCTTCCCGTCGGCGCCCTCGGTGATCTTGTAGAGGTTCCATACGCAGGTCGGGTCCCAATCGCCACCGTTGTCCTTGCTGAAGGTGAGCTGCGTCTTGGCGATCGCGTAAGACCGCTCGGCGAGCTCGGTCATGTTGACCTTGGTGGAATATATGTTGGTTTGGTCATACGAGACGAAAGAATATTCCCAGGACTTGTCGAAGTTGTACAGGCCGGCCGCGATCCTCGCCTTTATCAGGTCGAGCTCCTCGTTGAGATTGTCGAGGATTATATCCATGAGGTCGGAGGAGGAGCCGCTTAGGCTACTTGCCAGGCTGGCCGAGCCGTTGTAGGCCCGATTCGCGACACTGCCGTCCATTACGGTGTAATTCGCTTGGGCGACACGGCTATCCAGGCTCCGTGAGGAATCGGCCCGGGCCGCGAGGCTGTTGGGCGGCACTACCGTGAGGACGGGTAGCTTCTGGACTACGGTGCTCGCTCCCGCGAGCTTTGAGTCTACCGTGATCGCGCAGGTCGCGGTCCCGCCCACCGCGGAGCTAGTGGCAGTGATAGTCGCCGAGCCTTTCTTGACGCCGGTGACCAAGCCTGCGGAGTCGACCGTCGCGACGCTCGAGTCGCTGCTCTTCCAGCTCACGCCCTGATTGGCCGAGGCGGGCAACACGGTCGCTGTGAGGGTCTCGGTCCCGGCGACCGCTATGACGGCCGCGTTCTTCGAGAGCGTGACGGCGCCGCTGGCGCCGCCGCTATCTGGCGATGTGGCGGGAGTACAGGCGAGGGCGAGGGCCGCGACCGAGGCGGCAAGGATCCTAGTGGCTGTACGCATCGAAAAAACCTCCGGGTTTCTGTTCGTGCTCGAGTTGGGAATATGCGGGAAAACCGACGATGAGCGGCTTTCCTCTGTCCTTGGGCTTCCAATAACCTGTTCGATGCATATGGATAGCCGGAAGGGTTATGTAATATGCAGAATCCTATCTTATTATGGCCGCGTCCTGGGCGCCGATGTAAAACATGGCCCGCGAAATGTCAAAAAGGGCCGCTTGCCTCGGCTCTTGTTTACCTGGGCGGGCCCGGGGTATGTTCCGTCCATGTTCAAGATTCCGCTCGCCATCTCGCTATCCATGCTCGCCGCCAACCTGACGATGGAGTACGGCACCCTTACCCGCAGGCGAGGCGTGCTAACGCACGCGCTGTTCCGCTGCGCCGCGGCCGCCCTCACGATAGTCGCGATACACTATCTCTCGGGCATCGACTTCGGCTTCAACGACACCTACCTCGAGCGATGCTTCGCCACGTTGCCCTTCTTCCTCTCCTGCATGTTTCTTTTCGAGGAGAGCGTCGCCCAGAAGACCTTCCTGTACTTCATGGACTACAGCGCCACGACCTTCCTCTCCTCCGTCATCATCTGGGTGGGGGCGAGGCTCCCGCTCGGGAACCTGACGGAGGCCGTCGAGTGCGCGCTCTACGCCGGGGCGCTCTTGCTCCTCCTGCCTCTGTACCTCAAGCGTCTGCGTCCGCGGGTTCGCCTCATGCTCGGCCTCTTCAAGACCAGCAATCCCCTGTACGCGGCCTTCCCCCCGCTGTCCTTCGCGCTCTTCGTCGTCCTTTTCGGCCCAGTGAACGTCCCGACTTCCTTTCGCTGGCTCGGGACCATGCTCATGTACGTGGGCCTCGTCTGCCTGACCTATTACATGCTGTTCTCCCATTTTCACGCGGTCTACGATCGGCTTCAGGCCGAGAACGACGCGGTCCGGGCAATGCGGCAGATCAATCTGCAGAAGAAGTACTACGAGGAGGTGGGCAAGGGCATATGGGCCCAGGGCCAGCTCCTCCACGACACGCGCCACCACTTGGTCGCCCTGTCTTCTCTGGCCAAGGGAGGTGACAGCCAGGCGGTCGACCAGTACGTAGATGAGCTCCTCGACGTGTATGGCCAGCCGGCTACCGGATTCTACTGCGAGAACGCCGTGGTCAACGCGGTCATCGGCGGCTATGTCAGGATGGCAGAGGAGAAAGGGATAGCGGTGACGGCGAAGCTCGACGTGCCCGCGGGGATCGGCATCGATGAATACGAGCTGTGCAGTTTCTTCGGCAATACGCTTGAGAACGCCGTCGAGGCCTGCGGGCGCATCCCCGCATCCTCGGCCCTCCATGGCTCGCGCTTTATCGCCATCGAGGCCTGGATCGAGCCGGGCCGGTTGGTCGTCCGCGCGGCGAACAGCTTCCAGGAAGATCCGGGCCGGAGCGGACCCGGCTTTCCCTCGAGCAAGGGCTCGGGCATCGGCCTCGAGAGCATGCGGGCCGTAGTGGAGAAGTACCGGGGCAGCATGAGCTGCGAGCGTCGCGGGACTGCCTTCGTCCTCTCCGCGGTGTTCTGCCCCGGTCCCTAACCGCCTAGGTATTCCCCCATGGGCTCCTGCCCGCGACGTGGGAGGCGAAGGCTTCCTTGGCTTTTTGCACGCTTATGCTGATGGGGACCAGATGGCCGTCCCTCATGAGGGCCTTGTTGTTCACGACGGCGTCGACGTAGTCGAGGTTGACAAGGAAGCTCTTGTGGCAGCGGAGGAAGCGCTCGTCGCCGCACCTGGCCTCGAGCTTGTCCAGTCGGTCGTAGTACCTGATGTCGCCCTGGGACCTCGTGTGGACGGTGACGAGCCTCGCCTTGCTCTCCGCGTAGGCTAGGTCGTCGAGGGCGATCCTATAGCTGCCTTGGCGGTTCGCGACCTGGACGCTCCTCGATGACCTGCTCGAGAGCTCCTCCGCGGCCAGGTCCAGGGCGGCGTTCAGCTCATCGGCTCCGATGGGCTTGATCAGGTACTGGAGCGCGCGGACGCCGTAGCCCCGTATGGCGTGGGCCCTCGAATTGGTCGCGAAGACGATGACGCAGGTCTTGTCGAGCTCGCGGATCCGCCGCGCGACGGCGATGCCGTCTTCCAGGCCCATGTAGATGTCGAGAAATACCAGGTCGAAGCCCCGGCCCATGGCCAAAAGGAGCTCGTCTCCGCTTTTAAACGCGCGTAAGGAGCAGAGCAGGTTTCGCGACTGGAAATACTCCTCGACGAGTCGGCCCAGCCGCTCCAATTCCCCGATCTCGTCGTCGCAGATACCGATGCGCATCACGCGGATTCATTCCTTTCTCGCGAGGACCAAAGTGCCCGTGAGTATATCCGGAAACGGGGGATGGCGCCACGGGAGCTGCCGCCTCGCGTCCGCTAATCGCCTGTCATGCTTTTTGCGAAGGCTTTTATGAGCTATAATGCGCCATGGACCTCGATTTCAGCGCCTTGGAGAGCCTTCGCCGCGGCCATCCGGCCTGGCGGCTCCTGACCGCTGAATACGCCCCTTTGGTGATTTCGTTTTTCGACCGGGTCTTCGTGAAGCCCAACGTTCGCGGCATCGCGGAAGCTCAATTGGTCTCCTCCCTCGAGGATGAGCTCTTCGCCCTAAGGCAGGAGCGGGGGAATGAGTCTTTTCCCCGGAGCGCGCGCGATTACCTCGACGACTGGACCCGGGACGAGCGCGGCTGGCTGCGGAAATACTACCCGCAGGACTCGGACGAGGCCCACTTCGACTTAAGCCCCGCCGCCGAAAAGGCTATCGCCTGGATCGAGAGCCTCTCGGCCCGCGCCTTCGTCGGGACGGAGTCGCGGCTGCGCATGGTCTTCGAGCTCCTGCGACAGCTCGTCGAGGGCACGGGTACGGACCCCGAGGAGCGTATCCGCGAGCTCAAGCGCCAGAGGAAGGAGCTCGACGCTCGCATCGCGCGCATACGGGGCGGCGAGATGGAGACCCTGGACGAGACGGCGGTGCGCGAGCGCTTCCTGCACATGGCCGATACGGCGCGCGAGATCCTCTCGGACTTCCGCGAGGTGGAGCAGAACTTCCGCGATCTGGATCGCTCGACCCGCGAACGGATAGCCTCCTGGGAGGGCTCCAAGGGGGAGCTCCTGGGCGGCATTCTCGGGGCGCGCGACCTTATCGCCGACTCGGACCAGGGAAAGAGCTTCCGCTCCTTTTGGGACTTCCTCATGTCATCGCAGCGGCAGGAGGAGCTGGACTCCATGCTGGAGTCCGTCTTCGCCCTCCCCGCCGTCGCCGCCCTCGAGCCCGACGACGGCCTTCGTCGCGTCCACTACGACTGGATGGAGGCGGGGGAGAGGACGCAGCGCACGGTCGCCCTCCTCTCGCGGCAGCTGCGGCGCTTCCTCGACGACCAGGTATGGCTCGAGAACCGCCGCATCATGGAGATACTCCGCTCGATCGAGGCCAAGGCCCTGGCCCTCCGCGATCGCCAGCCCGAGGGGCCCGTGACGGAGCTATCCCAGGCGGCGGCCGACCTCGAGCTCCCGATGGAGCGGCCTCTCTTCTCTCCGCCCATGAAGCCCCGCGTGGACGGGAAGAAAATAGAGCTCGCCGACGAGCGTGTCGACGCCGAGGCCCTGTTCGCGCAATGGGTCGTGGACAAGCCTTCCCTACGCTCGCGCATACGCCAGGCCCTCGCCGAGCGCGATCAGGTGACCTTGTCCGAGATCGTGGCCGCCCATCCGCTGGAGCGGGGCTTGACCGAGCTCATGACCTACCTCAGTCTCGCGGCCGAGGATCGCGACGCCCTCTTCAGCGAGACCGAGGTCGACGCCCTTTCCTGGGTGGACGCGGAAGGGAAGCGTCGCGAGGCCGAGCTCGGCCGCGTTATCTTCGCGAAAGGAAAGATAGTCCATGCCGAGCGCTGATCGAAACGACTTGTCTCTGCCGGTGATCGCCCTATTGAAAGGCGTGGTCTATCGCGACGGCGACGAGGATCTCTGGCAAACGACGCTTGCCCTGCAGGCTTCGATACGGGACTACGTGGCGGTCCTTGGCCTTGAGCTCGTCCTGGACGAGGCCGAGGGCTTCGCCTGGCTGCGCGCCCGCGCCGTCCCCGAGGGCGGGGAGGCCCTGCCTCGCCTGATGACGCGGCGCCAGTTGCCCTACCTGCCGAGCCTCCTCCTCGCCCTCCTTCGCAAGAAGCTCGCCGAGGCCGACGGCTCGGGCGAGGGACAGCGCCTGATCCTCTCCCGCGACGAGATCGTTGACATGGTCAGGGTATTCCTCCCCTCGGGCGCGAACGAGGCCCGCATCAGCGATCAGGTCATGGCGGCGGCGAACCGGATCGAGGAGCTCGGCTTTATCCGCCGCCTCAAGAACCAGGAGCGGCTTTTCGAGGTCCGCCGGATCCTCGTGGCTTTCGTCGACGCCCAGTGGCTCGCCGAGTTCGACGCCCGCCTCGAGGCCTACCGCGGCTTCGCGAGCGAGGGGGAGGACGGGGAATGAGCGACGGCCTCCTGGATTTCGTCGACGCGGACGAGAAGGCGGGCTTCCGCCTCGAGGCCTTCGAGCTCCTCAACTGGGGCACCTTCGACGCCCGCGTGTGGCGCCTGAGCTCCCGGGGCGAGAACACCCTCCTTACCGGGGACATCGGCTCGGGCAAGTCCACGTTAGTCGATGCCATCGCCACCCTCCTCGTGCCGCCGCAGCGCCTGGCCTACAACAAAGCGGCCGGCGCCAACGCCCGCGAGCGCTCCCTGCGCTCCTATATCCTCGGGTACTTCAAGTCCGAGCGCGGCGAGGCGGGCATGTCCGCCAAGGCCGTGGCCCTGCGCGATCAGAACAGCTACTCGGTCATCCTCGGCGTGTTCAAGAACGAGGGCTATGGCCAGCAGGTCTGCCTCGCCCAGGTCTTCTGGTCGAAGGACCAGGCGGGGCAGCCGGCCCGCTTCTACGTGATCGCCGACCGGCCCCTGGACATCGCCGGCGATTTCGCCGGCTTCGGTCCCGACATAGGCGAGCTTCGTAGGCGCCTGCGAGCGCTTCCCGGCGTGGAGATCTTCGATACCTTCACCGCCTACGCCGCCACCTTCCGGCGCCTTTTCGGCATCGACAACGAGCAGGCCCTGGAGCTCTTCAACCAGACGGTCTCCCTCAAGTCCGTCGGCGACCTCACGGACTTCGTGCGCGAGCACATGCTCGAGGCCTTCGACGGCGAGGCGCGCATCGCCGCCTTGATCCACCATTTCGACGACCTGAGCCACGCCCACGAGGCTGTGCTCAAGGCCAAGGCACAGGCGGCCGCCCTCGAGCCGATCGTGGAGGATTGCGGGCGCTTCGAGGCCCTAAGCTCGGGGAGGGAGGAGCTTCGCCTCGCCCGCGAGGCCCTCTCCCCTTGGTTCTCGCGGCTCAAGACGGCCCTCCTCGACAAGCGCCTGGCCAAGCTCGGCTCCGAGGCCGAGCGCCTCGCCGAGCGCGTCCGCTCGGGCGAGGAAAGGCGGGACCGGCTCCAGGCCGACCGCGACGGGATCAAGGAAGCCATCTCGGCGAACGGGGGCGACAGGATCGAGCGCCTGGCCCTGGACATACGCGCCGCCGCCGAGGAGCGCGATCGCCGCCGCGCGCGGCTCGAGCGCTACGGCCGCCCCGCGGGCGAGCTGGGCCTCCCCTCGCCGAGGGATCCCGAGGCCTTCGCCCGCAACCGCGGCGAGCTTTCCAGCCTCGGCGCCGCGCTCTCCTCCCGCGAGGCTGAGCTGCAGAACGAGCGCGCGGAAAACGAAGTCTCCCTGCGCCGCCACCGATTGGAGCGCGACGAGGTGATGCGCGAGCTCGAGTCCCTGCGACGCCGACGCAGCAATGTCCCCGAGGCGCAGGTGGCGATTCGCGAGCGGCTCTGCTCCGGCCTCGGCGTTCCCGCCGAGCGCCTGCCCTTCGCGGGCGAGCTCTTGCGCGTGCGGGGCGACGAGGGCGAGTGGGAGGGGGCGGCCGAGCGACTCCTCCGCGGCTTCGCCCTCTCGCTGCTCGTGCCCGAGGAATTCTATCAGGGGGTGGCCGCCTGGGTGGACGAAAATCAGCTACGGGGCCGACTGGTGTATTTTCGCGCCAGGCCTGCCGCCGAAGCGGGGGGCGCCGAGCTCGGGCCGGACTCCCTCGTCCGCAAGCTCGAGGTCAAGCAGGGCGGCCCCCTCGCCGCCTGGATCGAGCGCGAGCTGGCGCGGCGCTATGACTATGCCTGCTGCAAAACCATGGATCAGTTCCATCGCGAGCGCCAGGCCCTGACCCGGATGGGCCAGACCAAGGGCTTAGGGGAGCGCCACGAGAAGGACGACCGCAGCCGCCTGGACGATCGCAGCCGCTACGTCCTCGGCTGGTCCAACGAAGCCAAGATCCGCGTTCTCGAGGGCCAGGCCTCGGGGCTCGAGGAGGAGATGCGCTCCTCGGCAGCCGCGATCGGCCAGAAAAAAGCCGAGCAGGAAGCCCTGCGGAAGAAGCTGGACGCGGTCCGGGACCTGGAGAACTACGCCGATTGGGCCGAGCTCGACTGGCAGGCCTTGAGCCTCCGCGTCGCGGCGCTCGAGAAGGAAAAGAAGGAGCTCGAGTCCGCCGGGGATCAATTGAAGGTTCTCGCCGCCAGTCTCGCGGCGGTCGAGGCCGAGATCAAGGGTAACGACGCTTCTCTCGCCGAGCATCGCGACGAGCGCTCACGCGTCGAGGAAAAGCGCGAGCAGGCCGGTTCCTTGCGCGCGGAAAGCTCGCGTATCGCCGAGTCGGCCGGGGCTGAAGCCCTCTCCGCCTTTCCCCGGCTGGAGGCCCTCGCCGACGAGCTTCACGCCCTCGAGAACTTGAGCGTCGAGAGCTGCGACAATCGCGAGCGCGACCTGCGCGACGAGCTACAGGCGAGGCTGGACGCCGAGGAGAAGAAACTCGGCCGGCTCCGTGAGAGGATCA